>NZ_BCAV01000066.1:0-72571 GCF_001320125.1 Pseudomonas sp. NBRC 111119 | reverse complement strand
CCCGTGTGCGCAGGAAGGTGTCCGCATTAGGTGCAAAAAACCCTGGAGGCGTTGGATTTACTCGCTTACAGGGGTGGTTCTGGAAATCCCGCAGATAACTCGGGTGTCCTGATAGCGCAGAAAACCGGAGCAACGGTTCAAACGAGCGTTTTTTGACGAGACCCAATGAATTCAAGGGGTTGCGGAAGGCGCTCAGAGGTAGAAGTGTCCGCATTTCTGAGGTTTGCTGGCGTTCGGAAGCAACCCCGAGAGGCTGGAGGCCTTATGGGCTGGGGGTTGCGGGGGTTTAAGGGGTAGGAGTGTCCGTGATTCGCAACGGTTACACTCAGCGTCCGGGTCATGGGCAGGCATGGTTCTGAATACATAATTTAACATAATATGCATTATGCGCATCCTGGGATTTTCCTCTGAGGGACACCTAAGGTACATTTCCGTCTCTGGATTACCTCAAATACGTCCTTTCTCGCCACTCAAGCCAAGGATGCCACTTACTTATGGTCCACCACCCATCCGCAGACCAGATCATCGATCTTTACGATCGTCACGCGTCTACCTGGAACACCCTACGTGCCAACCACTTCATCGACCGCAAATGGATTGAACGCTTTGGTTCGCTGCTGCCGTCAGCCGCTAATGTCCTTGATCTGGGCTGTGGCTCTGGCCAACCTGTAGCGCGTTACCTGGTAGAAATCGGCGCATCTGTCGTGGGTGTAGATACGTCTGCGCACATGCTGGCGCTGTGTAGCGCGCAGTTGCCGGCGCAGGAATGGATTCATGCAGACATGCGCACGCTTGCGCTGAACCGCCAGTTCGATGCGATTTTAGCTTGGAATAGCTTTTTCCATCTGACGCCCGATGATCAGCGCCAGATGTTTTCGGTTTTCAGCCGCCACGCTGCGCCGGGTGCGTTGCTCATGTTTACAAGTGGGCCCTCACATGGCGAGGCATTGGGCGTATTTGAAAGCGAAACGCTGTATCACGCGAGCCTGGATCCGCAGGAATATGCCACGTTGCTTAAAAATCACGGGTTCGAGATACGGGAGCATGTCGTCGAAGACGCAGAATGTGGCGGTCATACTGTATGGCTTGGGCGTCGCCTACCCTGATTAATAGGCGATTCGGTAATAACTATGCTAAATATTGATTTAGTTTAGTTATATATCTGGCTGTTGGAGACCTCTCTCACCCTGCGTGGGCGTCCAAGCCGCGCTGCACATACCAAGACAGCGGTAGCGTCAGTAGCAGAGTCCCGGCTAGCGCCATCACCGCCAAAGGGACCCCGGTTAGGTCGCCAAGGCCACCGAACAACACCGGGGCAAGCGCCCCGCCGCCGATGGTGCCGGTGTAGAACAGCGAGAAGGCCTGCTCGCGTTTGCCTGCCCCCGCCAGGTCTGGCACCGCACCGTAAAGCACGGACGATGTACCGTTCAGCGCCAGCCCTAGCAGCGGCAGCGTCACCATCAACCCTCCATAGGGCAGGAACACGGCCAGCACGACCAGGCTGGCCGTGGTGAACTCGGTGATCCACACGGTCTTCATCATGCCGATGCGGGCCCCCAGGTAACCGCACAGCAACTTGCCGAAAGCGCCGCCAACGAAAAGCAGGGTCAGTGCCAGGCCGATACCCGCAGTGCCGGCGCCCTTTGCCTTGAGCAGGAACGGCAGGAAGGTCAGGAAACCCATACGGACCGCACTGTCCAGGGTACCCGTGAGAATCAGTGCTCGCAGGCCGCCCACCGAGCCCTGCCCCTGAACAGGCCTGGGCGCCTTTTGCTGCATGGCCAGGGTGGACGCGCGGGATGGCATCAGCCACCACAGCGCCAACGCGGCGGCCAGCCCCAGGAGGCCGATCAGGGACACGCTGGCGCGCCAGGTGATTACCGTCAGCAGTAGCCCCACCAAGCCGGGAATCAGGGTCTTGCCGATGTCCCCGGCGAAGTTGTACTGGGACAGCGCCTGCTTGACCCCGCCACCGGCCTCATGGGTGTCGGTGATGAGCGATGATGCCAGCGGGTGCTGGATACTCGCCCCCAGGCCGCCCAGCAACAGCGCCAGGAGCAGCACCCCTAGCCCCCCGGCCTGCCCCGCCAGCAGGTAGGCCAGCCCGGCCAGGGCAGTACCACCCACCAGCAGGCGCTCGCGCCCCCAACGTTTGGCGCCGCGGCTGGCCAGCAACTGGAAGCCGGCCATCATCCCGGAATACGCGCCGCGCAGCAGGCCGATCTGGGCGTAGCTCATTGCGAACTGCGATTGCCAGATCGGAAGCAGCACGTAGATCACGTCGGTCAGGCCATCATGCACCGCATGGGCACCGCACCCGGCCAATAGGGAGCGGCGACGCACTGACACATCAGCTGCAGGCAATGCCTTCGGTGAGGCGAAATGTTTCAGCTTATTCATCGTCGAGGCGTACTGCAAAGGTAAAGGGGGGCCAATTACGTACAGGATCGCACAAAGCATGATAGATGCCGTACAACCTTCCAGAAATAGAGTGACTCCGCGCAAGCTGTCCAAAAAACTTTCATTTTTTTGTTGATCTACTTTGCCCTGCCCTCGCCTATCATCACGCACAGAGCACCTTTGATCAGGGTTGCGCGCAGGCGCTCACCGGGTTGTTTCCAAGCCGGAACCTATTACTCAAAGCCGCAGTCTTTTGCCACAGATACCCCAGCGCTGGCCCCCAACCAGCCTCATCCCGGTGGCCCACTCGAGATCACGTCCTTGGAAAACCAAAGGCCCAACACCCCTCACCGTTCGCTTGACTGGTTGAACTTCTTCCTTGCCGATGTGCGCGATGGCCTGGGGCCGTACCTCGCCATCTACCTGCTTGCGGTGCATCAGTGGCAACCGGCAAGCATCGGCCTGGTGATGACCCTGGCCGGTGTCACCGCACTGCTCGCCCAGACGCCCGCTGGCGCATTGATCGACCGCACGCCGGCGAAGCGGGCGGTGGTGGTCATCGCGGCACTACTGGTAACCGGCAGTTGCCTGGTGTTGCCGTTCACTTCCTCCTTTACCTGGGTAGCGGTGACACAAACCATCAGTGCCTTGGCGGGCTCGGTGTTTGCGCCTGCGATCGCCGCCATCTCGCTCGGTATCACGGGGCCGAAGGCATTTACCCGGCGCGTCGGTCGTAACGAAACCTACAACCACGCGGGCAATGCATTTTCGGCGTTGTTGGCCGGTGGCCTGGCCTACCTGTATGGCCCTGTGGTGGTGTTCTACCTGATGGGTGTGTTGACCGTTGCCAGCATCTTTGCGGTCAGCCGTGTGCCGGCTGCCGCCATCGATCACCAAGTGGCCCGTGGCCTGACACATGCCGATAACGGCCAGGAAAGCCCTGCAGGCTTTGCGCTGCTATTGCACAACCGTACGCTGCTGCTGTTCGCGGTGTGCTGCGCGCTTTTCCACCTGGCCAACGCGGCCATGCTGCCGCTGGTGAGCCAGAAGCTGTCGCAAGTGGACTTGCGCCTGGCTACACCGCTGACGTCGGCGTGTATCGTTGCCGCACAACTGGTGATGGTGCCGATGGCACTGCTGGTGGGCGCCCGAGCCGAGCAGTGGGGGCGCAAGCCGTTTCTGCTGGCGGGTTTCCTGATTTTGCCGTTGCGCGGCGCCCTGTATACGTTCTCCGACAACCCGTTCTGGCTGGTGGGTGTGCAACTGCTGGACGGCATTGGCGCTGGTATTTTCGGCGCGCTGTTCCCCATCATCGTCAAGGACCTCACCGAAGGTACCGGCCGCTTCAATGTCAGCCTTGGCGCGCTGACGGCCGTGTTCGGGCTGGGTGCAGCGCTGAGCCCTGGGCTTGCCGGGCTGGTGGTGCAGTCCTCAGGGTATAATGCCGCGTTCCTGACACTGGCGGGGATCGCTGCAGTCGCGTTCCTGCTGGTACTGCTCGCGCTGCCGGAAACCAGCCCGCGCCGCAGCAGTGACACCCCTTCCCCCTCCATGCCCTCACCTGCCGGAAACTGAACCACCCATGCTTGCAAGCGAACATTCAATGATCATCTGGGCGGTGGCCGCTTTGGCCACTGCCGGTGTCATCCTGCGCCCCTTTCGCGTTCCCGAGTATGTCTGGGCGTTGGGTGGCGCGATCTTGCTCACCGTATTCGGGCTGATCAGCCCGCGCAGCGCCGTGGCCGCCGTGGCCAAGGGTGGCGATGTGTACCTGTTTCTAATCGGCATGATGGTGCTGGCCGAGCTGGCACGTCAGGAGGGCTTGTTTGACTGGCTGGCCCGCTATGCCGTCGGTCACGCCCGTGGGTCGGGCCAGCGGTTGTTCGACCTGGTGTTCCTGGTGGGTACGGTGGTTACCGTGTTTCTGTCCAATGATGCCACGGCGGTCGTGCTGACCCCGGCAGTGTACGCAGCGTGCAAGGCGGCCAAGGCCGAGCCTCTGCCGTACCTGTTCATCTGCGCCTTCATCGCCAACGCCGCCAGTTTCGTGCTGCCCATTTCCAACCCGGCCAACCTGGTGGTGTTCGGCAGCCAGATGCCGCCGCTGCTCGACTGGCTCCGGCAGTTTACCCTGCCCTCGCTGGCGGCCATCGTCATCACCTACCTGGTGCTGCGGGTCACCCAGCGCCGGCAAATCCGACAGCCACTGGCGCTGACGGTAGCCACTCACCCGCTGTCGGCGGGCGCGCGGTTGTGTGCTGTCGGCATCGTGCTGACTGCCAGCTTGCTGCTGGTGGCTTCAGCCCTGGACCTGCCGCTGGGCCTGCCCACCTTTGCCGCAGGTGTTGCCACCACTGCACTGATCCACCTCCGCCAGCGGCGCAGCCCCGTGCCTGTACTGCGGCACGTGGCGTGGGGCGTGCTGCCTCTGGTGGCCGGCCTGTTCGTGCTGGTAGAAGCCGTCGCGCAAACAGGTGTTATCGAATACCTAGCCCATGCGTTGTTGCACATGGAGCAAGGCTCGCAAGCCAAGGCAAGCTGGGTTGCCGGGGTGGGTGTGGCGCTGGCCAGCAACCTCATGAACAACCTGCCGACTGGCCTGATAGCAGGCTCCATGGGCGATATCGTGCAACTGCCCCAGCAGACCACTGCGGCCCTGCTGATCGGTGTGGACCTGGGGCCCAACCTGTCGATCACCGGCTCGCTCGCCACCTTGCTCTGGCTGGTGGCGATTCGCCGGGAGGGTGAGTCGGTGAGCGCCTGGCGCTTCCTGCGCCTGGGTGTGCTGGTGATGCCGCCCGCATTGGCTGCAGCACTGCTGTGCCTGACCCTCTGACGCCTCGCGGCGAACGTGGCCTGCCTTAAAGGGCGGGCCTAGCTGAGCATTCGCACCGCGCTGACTGCGTCACACGCCTTGTCCAGGTCTTGGCCTGATAGAAACTGGGCGTAGTGGTCCTTGAGTGCCCCTCCCCAGCTGGCGACCTCCTCCAGCACCTGCTCCGCCTCTTCCCGGCCCAATGCGAAGTGCGTGTGGTGGCTCAGCAGGTTCGCCCGGCTTATCTGGCTGCCCTCACGGCCAACAGCCATGGCCAGGGTTTTCGCCGGGCCTTCGTCAAGCATGGGTAGTACGTCATACAGCGGGGACAGGCGCCATTGCCCGCCCAGCCAGATCACCGCATGGTTGCGTGGGTGGTCGTCCGAGTTGCCCACCAGCGCGTTGTAGCACATGCGCTTGAACAGCTCCTGCAAATCGGCTGCTGGCACCCCGCGCCTGCGCATCTCATCGGCCACGCCTGCATAACGCCAGTCCTTGTGGTGCGGGCCGTTCCATTCCGAGTCGAGCAAGGTCAGCGCGCTGAGCATAGGGATACGCCTGGCGCCCTGGTCAATGGGCGTGCGGTCGAAGCGCTCCACCAGCAACGTGGAAGGATGCTCGGCGTGCAGTGCAGTGCGGGCGACATGCAGCCCCTTCTGCGCGGCGAATGTCATGCAGGCATGTTCGATAGTGGGCAAGTCGTAGTGATCGAAGCGGTCCCGTGGTTTGGCCAGAATCAGCATGCCTTTATCCTGCAAGGTGCGTTTGGGCCGCGCGCCCCCCAAGGCGGAACGCTGTTGCCGTACGCTCAGCGCCGCGATGGCTTCAGCGTTCAGCTGGCCGTCATACACCGCTTCACACGCAGTGATGAACCGTGCCAGGCCTTTCAGGCTAGGCACAGTCCCCTCGCCGATGCCTTCGGCCGGGGTATTGGCGCTGCCGGCCATCAGGTTGCCTACCCGGTCGTTGTTGGGGGACTTGAGCAGAAAATCCAGCGTGCTCAGCGCCTGGCCATACACCCGGTGCAGCAGCCGTTCGCCCCAGCCGTCAGGCATTGCATCATTGATGAAACCAGGGATACCCCGGTTGCGCGTGATGCCGGTGTAGGGCTCGGCCCGCAGCGGGTAGTTGATCGGGTCTGGCACCCAGTGGCCCTGGGCGACGTAATCTGGCGCATAGATGAACTCGCCGGCTTTGCCCTTGAGGGTCAGGCGGCCAAGCGTGACCACGCGCCCGGTGTCCGGATGCTGCATGTAGATGTAGGCGCGCTGCATCAGAAATCCTCCGCCTTGGGCTTGGCCAGGCGTACCCGTCTATTGGCCAGGCTCTGCGCACCTTCGGCGCTCTCGGTGAAGCGGGTGACCTGAGAGGCCTGCTCCAGGCCCTCAAGTGATGTGAAGACGACATCGCTGATGCCCAGCCGCCAGAGCACGAGCATGAATGACCGGAGGTCGACCTGTTCGGAACCGCTCTCGATCTTGCGCAGCGTATGCGCCGACACGCCAACCGCCGCTTTGATATCAGCCTGCCGCAGGCCAAGCGCCAGGCGGCGGGCCTTGACCAGCAGCCCGATTTTCCCAAGCGTATCCGCGCAGGCAACCGGAAAGAAATCCAGCATAACTGTCACCCTCGTCGACCTTATGGTGCACAAGGCTAACGCTGGCGTGCTTTAAAGGAAAGCAATGAATTAATAAGGTTAACCATGGTTAGCTTTATGCCGCATAAAACCTAGCTTGGTGAGCTTTAAAAGCTACTCCAAACCTCCAAAACGGCTGTAGAAACTTTCACTCACATCCGGCAACGGCCCGTCTGCCGTTTCCAGTGCAGTGTTCAACCACTGCTCAGCCTTGGCGAATACCAGCCGGTAAAGGTTGCGGCACAGCTGTCGGGCTGCCCTGCCTTCCCAGTCGCCTGGCAGCAGCTCATCCGGCAATTGCGGGTCGCGCAGCAGCAAACGACGGTACTCGTGAATCAGCAGCGTGCGCGCCAGGAAGCAGTCCTGGGGATTCAGCTCGGGCTGTTCCTTCAGGCTTTGCCACAACGGCCTGAACAGCTGGATGAACTCACTGTATTGCTGGCCAAGCTCTTCGATACGCCAGCTCTCGCGCACCTGGGCACGCATGGCCTTGGAGGCCAATACTTCCTGGGTGTGGGTTTCGAAGACAATGCTGTCATCCACGGCCTCCAGCTCACGCAACGTGCCCGCTAGGTCAGAACGTTCCGCACGCGGGCACCCGAGCAGGTTTGGTGCCATCAACCCGTAGCCCTGCCACTCCAGTTCCTCCCTGACCGCTTTGCGCTTGGCGGCGTCGAGCTGGGACAGCAACACCAGGGTCCAGGCGCCGTCCCACGCGGGTTGGCTGGGGCTGTATACCCGTTTGAACGCTTTTTCGAAGCGCCGCCGGCCGGTGCCGGTAAGGCTGTAATAGCTACGCCGACCAACCTTCTCGGCGGTCAGCCAGCCTTCTTTGGTAAGCCGGAAGATGGAGGTGCGGATTAGCCGCTCATTGATCCCGATGGGTTCCAGCAGGTTGATCAGGCTGCCCAGCCATACCGTGCCGCCATGGGGCTCGATGGCATCGCCGTACAGCGTGATGATCAACGAGCTGGCGCGGATTGGCGTCTGCTGCTGAAAGCGGGTGACCAGCGTGTTGAGGGGGGCAAGAGTGCTCATGGATGGACTGTGCGCAGATAAAGCCGTGACTATACCTGCGCTGCGGCCCGCGTGGCCATTGCGGGGGCTGGCAAGGCTCATGCCGGCCCCTGGCCTTTGGGGCGCAGCCCATCATCGGCCATGCGTGGGCGTTGCGCCTCAGCCTGGGCCAGCGGCGTGCATTCTACCAACCCCTGCATGCAACGCAGGGTCAGTTGCTGGTACTGCGCCGTGCCACGCTGCTTCCAGGCCAGTTCCTCGTCAGTCAGTGCACGCTTGACCTGCGCAGGTGAACCCATCACCAGGCTTTGCGCAGCACTCTGGAAGCCCGCCTTGACGAAAGCAGTGGCCGCCACGATGCAGCGTGGGCCGATACTGGCACCGTCCATCACCACCGCATTCATGCCAATCAGCGCATCCTCGCCCACCCGGCAGCCGTGCAGCACGGCGCCGTGGCCGACATGGCCGTTGCGTTCGATCACCGTATCGCCGCCCGGGAAACCATGCATCACGCAGGTGTCCTGCAGGTTGGCGCCCTCCTCCAGCACGATACGGCCAAAGTCACCGCGCAGCGAGGCCAGGGGGCCGACATAGCAACCGGCCCCGACTATCACGTCACCGATCAGCACCGCGCTGGGGTGCACATACGCACTGGGGTGGACGACCGGTGTAAGACCGTCAAGCCGATAACAAGGCATTGTAATCTCCCTAAAAAATTCGATACGTGAATCGATCTTGTATCACGTTTTAGAGTGCGTCAACGTCGAGATTTTCAGCGTGACTGCGGAGTCAAGCTCCGAATCAACGCCTTGAAGCCGCATATTCTGTCGATTAATTGAAGCGCACAAAGGATACATAAAATCAATTTTGAAGTTGATTGTCGGTATCGCATGTGACATATACTTGGTCACCGAGGCCGCCACCTGCGTGTGACGCCCCTGCAAACAACTCCAATAAAAGCCGGTGCCTTGACGCGCCGTGCGTGCAGCCCGAGGAACCCGACATGCCGCGATACCTTGACGTGCAGCCACCTGCAAACGGCGTCCAGTTGGTCACCCTGCAACGCCCAGACGCCCTGAACGCGTTGTGCACCGCACTACTGGCGGAACTTGCTGCCACCCTCGAAGCCGCTGCGCAGGATGATCAGGTGGCGGCCGTGGTCATCACAGGGAACCTCAAGGCCTTCGCTGCCGGCGCCGACATCGCGGAAATGGCTGAACGTGACCTGGTGGGCATGCTCGACGACCCCCGCATAGCCTATTGGCGCACCATCGCGGCATTCCCCAAGGCCTTGGTCGCTGCCGTCAACGGCTACGCCCTGGGTGGCGGCTGTGAGTTGGCCATGTGCGCAGACATCATCGTGGCAGGCAGTGATGCCCGCTTCGGCCAACCGGAGATCAACCTCGGGATCATGCCCGGTGCCGGTGGCACCCAACGCCTACTGCGCGCCGTCGGCAAGCCCCTGGCCATGCAAATGGTGCTCACCGGCGAGCCCATCAGCAGCCGGCATGCCCTGCAAGCCGGGCTTGTCAGTGAGGTCACACAGCCCGAATTCACCGTGGAGCGGGCCCTGCACATCGCCCGCACCATTGCCGCAAAGGCGCCCCTGGCTGTGCGCCTGGCCAAGCAGGCCCTCCTGCAGGCCGGCGACACCGACCTGGCCAGTGGCCTGCGCCTGGAACGCCAAGCCTTCACCGTGCTGGCGGGCACCGCCGACCGGGGCGAAGGCATCCGCGCCTTCCAGGAAAAACGCCAGCCGCACTTCCAGGGCCGCTGAAACACTACCCGCCACCGACGGAGCGAGTCTGTCATGTCTTTCCAGCACATTGTGTTTGCCATTGAGGACGGCGTAGCCCTTCTCTCCTTCAACCGCCCAGCGCAGCTCAACAGTTTCAACACGGCCATGCACCTGGAAGTGCGCGAAGCGCTCAAACAGGTGCGCCACAGCAGCGAGGCCCGGGTGTTGCTGCTGACTGGCGAAGGCCGCGCGTTCTGCGCTGGCCAGGACCTGTCCGACCGTAACGTGGCACCCGGGGCCGACATGCCTGACCTGGGTGAGTCCATCGACAGGTTCTACAACCCGTTGGTGCGCACCCTGCGCGACCTGCCCATGCCGGTAGTGTGCGCCGTGAACGGTGTCGCCGCCGGGGCCGGGGCCAATATCCCGCTGGCGTGCGACCTGGTACTGGCAGCCCGCTCAGCCAGTTTCATCCAGGCCTTCTGCAAGATAGGCCTGGTGCCAGACTCGGGCGGCACCTGGCTGCTGCCGCGGCTGGTCGGCATGGCACGGGCCAAGGCCCTGGCCATGCTGGGCGAACGCCTTGGCGCAGAGCAGGCCGAGCAGTGGGGCTTGATCCACCGCGTGGTGGATGATGCCGCGCTGCGTGACGAAGCGCTGGCCTTCGCCCGCCAGCTGGCCACCCAGCCCACCTACGGTCTGGCCCTGATCAAGCGCGGGCTCAATGCCAGTTTCGACAACGGGTTCGACGACCAGCTGCAGCTGGAGCGTGACCTGCAGCGCCTGGCCGGCCGCAGCGACGACTACCGTGAAGGGGTGAACGCGTTCATGAACAAACGCACCCCCGCGTTCAAGGGGCGCTGACATGAGCGTACTTTCTCGTGAAACCTACGTCGCCGTCATCGGTGCCGGGGCCATGGGCGCCGGCATCGCGCAGGTCGCGGCCCAGGCAGGCCACCCTGTGATGCTTTACGACACCCGCCCCGGCGCCGCAGCCGAGGGGCGGGCCGGTATCGACCGGCAATTGTCACGGCTGGTGGAAAAGGGCAAGTTGCAAGCGGCTGAGCGCGCCGTCATCTGCAACCGGTTGCACCCCGTCGACAGCCTGGAAGCGCTGGCCGATGCCGGCCTGGTGATCGAAGCGATCGTCGAGGACCTGCAGGTCAAGCAGACCTTGTTCCAGCAGCTGGAGTCGGTGTGCCGCAGCGACTGCATTCTCGCCAGCAATACCTCCTCCCTGTCCATCACCCGCCTGGCCTCCGGGCTGCAGCGCCCTGAGCAAGTGGTGGGCATGCACTTCTTCAACCCAGCCCCGCTGATGGCCCTGGTAGAGGTCGTTTCCGGCCTGGCCACCGCCCCGGATGTCGCCGCTGTCGTGCATGCCACGGCTCAAGCCTGGGGTAAACGCCCGGTGTATGCGCGCTCCACGCCAGGCTTCATCGTCAACCGGGTAGCACGGCCTTTTTATGCTGAAAGCCTGCGCCTGCTGCAGGAAGGTGCGGCTGACTGCGCCAGCCTCGATGCGGTGTTGCGCGAGGCCGGCGGCTTTCGCATGGGCGCCTTTGAACTCACCGACCTGATTGGGCATGACGTCAACTACGCCGTGACGTGCTCAGTGTTCGAGGCCTTCTATGGCGACCCTCGCTTTCAGCCATCCTTGGCGCAAAAAGAACTGGTGGATGCGGGCCGCCTGGGGCGCAAGAGCGGGCATGGCTTCTACAGCTACCACGAACAGGCCGAGCGCCCCCAACCCGCAGAACTGTGTAGCGATGCGCCTGTAAGAGCCTGCACCCTGGAAGGTCCCGCGGGCATCCTGCAGCCATTGATTGACCGCTTGCGCGCCGGTGGCGTAGCCGTCAACGGCCGCGCTGGCAGCGGCGTACTTCGGGTGGGCGATGCGACCCTGGCGCTGTCCGACGGGCGCCTGGCCAGCCAGCGCGCTCAAGAGGATGGCCTGCCGAACCTGGTATTGCTCGATCTTGCCTTCGACTATGCCACCGCCACCCGCCTTGCCATCAGCTGGTCGGGCGACACGTCTACCCAGGCGCTGGAGCAGGCCGTGGCATTGCTGCAGCGTGCGGGTTTGCGCGTGACGCCGGTGGCCGACCTGCCTGGGCTGGTGGTGCTGCGCACCGTTGCCATGCTGGCCAATGAAGCGGCCGATGCCGTGTTGCAAGGTGTTGGCACAGCAGCGGACATCGACCTGGCCATGCGTGCAGGCGTCAACTACCCGTGCGGGCCACTGGCATGGGCGTCGGCCATTGGCCTGGCCAACACCCTGCGGGTGCTCGAGAACCTGCAGCATGCCTATGGCGAAAGCCGTTACCGGCCCTCGCTGCTGCTGCGCCGTTGCACGGCCGAAGGAGGGTCTCTGCATGACTGATCACGAACTGGCGCAGGCCTGCGCCCAGGCCATGTACGCCCGCGACCCCGCCAGCCAGGGCCTGGGTATCCGCCTTGAAGCCGTTGCCCCCGGGCGTGTCACCGTCAGCATGGCGGTGCGGGCCGACATGATTCAGGGGCACGGCACCTGCCACGGCGGGTTCCTGTTCGCCCTGGCAGACTCGGCGTTCGCGTTCGCCTGCAACAGCCATGACCAGGCCACCGTAGCCTTGGGCTGCAGCATTGATTACCTGGCACCTGCGCTGCGCGATGACGTGCTCACCGCCAGCGCCGAGGAAGTCAGCCGCAAAGGCCGCACGGGCCTGTATCACGTGCGCATACACAACCAGCACGGAGCGCTGGTGGCGATGTTCCATGGCAAATCCTACAAAGTGCGCGGCACCGTGCTGGCGCAGGAGAGCGAAGATGAATGAACACATGCCCGGCGATGCCTTGATCATCGACGCCATCCGCACCCCCATCGGTCGCTACGGCGGGGCCCTGTGCGGGATCAGGGCCGATGACCTTGCCGCCATACCACTCAAGGCCCTGATGCAGCGGCACCCAGGGCTGGACTGGCACGCCGTCGACGATGTCATCCTCGGCTGCGCCAACCAGGCCGGCGAGGACAACCGCAACGTGGCGCACATGGCCAGCCTGCTGGCTGGCCTGCCGGTCGACGTACCGGGCACTACGCTGAACCGGCTGTGCGGCTCGGGCCTGGATGCCATTGGCAGCGCTGCGCGGGCTTTGCGCTGCGGGGAGGCCGGGCTGATGCTGGCAGGCGGTGTGGAGTCCATGTCGCGAGCGCCCTTCGTGATGGGTAAAGCCGAGCAAGCCTTTGGCCGTACAGCCGAACTGTACGACACCACCATCGGCTGGCGCTTCGTCAACCCGGCGCTCAAGCAGGTATACGGCACCGACTCGATGCCGGAGACCGCCGAGAACGTAGCCGATCAGTACGGCATTTCCCGCGCCGACCAGGATGCCTTCGCCCTGCGCAGCCAGCAAAAAGCCGCCGCCGCCCAGGCCCGCGGGCGCCTGGCACAGGAAATCGTGCCGGTCGAGGTTGCCCGGCGCAAAGGCCCGGCCCTGGTGGTAGAGCATGACGAACACGTGCGTGCCGAAACCACGCTCGAGCAGCTTGCTCGCCTTGGTACGCCGTTTCGCGAAGGCGGCACCGTCACGGCGGGCAATGCCTCGGGGGTCAACGACGGCGCCTGCGCGTTGCTGTTGGCCAGCCCCTCGGCGGCGCGCCGTCATGGGCTGAAGGCCCGTGGCCGTATCGTCGGCATGGCTGTCGCCGGCGTCGAGCCCAGGCTGATGGGCATCGGCCCGGTGCCCGCGACCCGCAAGGTACTCGAACTGACCGGCCTGGCACTGGCAAGCATGGACGTCATCGAGCTCAACGAAGCGTTCGCTGCGCAGGGGCTGGCCGTGCTGCGCGAACTGGGCGTGGCAGACGACGACCCACGGGTCAACCGCAACGGCGGCGCCATTGCCCTCGGGCATCCGTTGGGGATGAGCGGTGCGCGGCTGGTGACCACGGCCCTGCACGAGCTTGAAGAAACCGCCGGGCGCTATGCCCTGTGCACCATGTGCATCGGGGTGGGCCAAGGCATCGCGATGGTCATCGAGCGCCTCTGAGCGCCCTGCGCCATCGCCGTATTACCTAGCGGCGCGCAGCCCTATATGCTGCGTTTATTGCACTCACCGCCCAGTGCCCTGACCGAGGCCACGGCGTACAACAACAATTCGAGTGAAACCATGAACATGTACCATGATGCCGATCGTGCCCTGCTGGACCCGCTGGAAACCGCCAGTGTTGATGCCTTGCGCCAGCACCAGCTGACGCAGTTGCGCTGGAGCCTGAAGCACGCCTACGACAATGTCCCGTTGTACCGCCAGCGCTTTGCCGAATGCGGTGCTCACCCCGATGACCTGCGTTGCCTGGAAGACCTGGCGAAGTTCCCCTTCACCGGCAAAAGCGATCTGCGTGACAACTACCCCTACGGTATGTTCGCGGTGCCTCAGGAAGAGGTGGTGCGCCTGCATGCTTCCAGCGGCACCACCGGCAAGCCTACGGTAGTGGGCTACACCCAGAACGACATCGACACCTGGGCCAACGTGGTGGCCCGCTCCATCCGCGCCGCGGGTGGGCGCAAGGGTGACAAGGTTCACGTGTCCTACGGTTACGGCCTGTTCACCGGCGGGCTCGGCGCCCACTACGGGGCCGAGCGCCTGGGCTGCACGGTGATCCCCATGTCGGGCGGGCAAACCGAGAAGCAGGTACAGCTGATTCGCGACTTCCAGCCCGACATCATCATGGTCACGCCGTCCTACATGCTCAACCTGGCCGACGAGATCGAGCGCCAGGGTATCGACCCGCACGCCCTGAAGCTGCGCCTGGGCATTTTCGGCGCCGAGCCATGGACCGACGAACTGCGCCGGTCCATTGAACAGCGCCTGGGTATTCAGGCGCTGGACATCTATGGCCTCTCCGAAATCATGGGCCCCGGGGTGGCGATGGAATGCATCGAGACCAAGGATGGCCCGACCATTTGGGAAGACCACTTCTACCCCGAGATCATCGACCCGGTCACCGGTGCAGTGCTGCCTGACGGGCAGTTGGGCGAGCTGGTGTTCACCTCGCTGAGCAAGGAAGCCCTGCCCATGGTGCGCTACCGCACCCGCGACCTCACCCGGCTGCTACCCGGCACTGCCAGGCCGATGCGGCGCATCGGCAAGATCACTGGCCGCAGCGACGACATGCTCATCATCCGGGGGGTGAACGTATTCCCCACGCAGATCGAGGAGCAGGTGCTGAAAATAAAACAACTTTCAGAGATGTATGAAATACACCTGTATCGCAATGGCAACCTGGACAGTGTCGAGGTGCACGTTGAGCTGCGCGCAGAATGCCAGCACCTCGACGACAGCCAGCGCACGTTGCTCACGGCCGAACTGGCGCGGCAGGTCAAGACCTACATCGGCATCAGCACCCAGGTGCGGTTGCAGCCCTGCGGAACGCTCAAGCGTTCAGAGGGCAAGGCTTGCCACGTTTTTGACAAGCGGCTTGCCAGCTGACTAATCCAGCTGCCCATGAGCCCCGGCCAGTCCGGGGCTTTTTTTTGCACGTCGTGCGCCCTGTGAGGCGGGCCTGCCCGCGAAAAGACCTAAACCGATACAAAAATCTCATTCGATACAGCATAAACTGTTTGACGATGTATTATGTATCGCTTACAAATGACGCATGCCCCAGCAGGAGTCGCCCCCATGTACGCACAGCTAGTGGAAACCGGCGTCAAGCACGTCAAGGCCCTGGAAGAAATGTCCCCAGAAGAGCGGCATTTCCAGGAAAAGATCGACGCTGAAATCAAGATCGAGGCCAAGAACTGGATGCCCGAGGCCTACCGCCAAACGCTCATCCGGCAGATCTCGCAGCACGCCCACTCAGAAATCGTCGGCATGCTCCCCGAAGGCAACTGGGTCACCCGCGCCCCCAGCCTCAAGCGCAAGCTGCAACTGATGGCCAAGATCCAGGACGAAGCCGGCCACGGGCTCTACCTGTACAGCGCCATGGAAACCCTGGGGGCCGACCGCGATGATGAAATCGCCAAGCTGCACAGCGGCAAGGCCAAGTACTCCAGCATCTTCAACTACCCCACCCTCAGCTGGGCCGACATGGGCGCTGTGGGCTGGCTGGTGGACGGCGCTGCCATCGTCAACCAGGTGGTGCTGCAACGCACCTCCTATGGCCCCTACGCCCGGGCCATGGTGCGCATCTGCAAGGAAGAAAGCTTTCACCAGCGCCAGGGCTACGAAATCCTCCTGACCATGATGCGCCAGGGCACCCAGGCTCAAAGGGACATGGTGCAGGACGCCATCAACCGCCTGTGGTGGCCGGCCCTGATGATGTTCGGCCCAAGCGACGAGCATTCGCCCAACAGCGCCCAGTCCATGGCCTGGAAAATCAAACGCCAGACCAACGACGAGCTGCGCCAGCGCTTCATCGACCAGACCGTGCCGCAACTCGAACTGCTGGGCTGCACCGCCCCGGACCCGCACCTGAAATGGAACGCCGAGCGCGGCCATTACGACTTTGGCGACATCCAGTGGGACGAATTCTACGAGGTGATCAAGGGCAATGGCCCCTGCAACCAGGAACGTGTGGCCACCCGGCGGCAAGCCATCGAAGGCGGCGCCTGGGTACGCGAGGCCGCGGTGGCCTATGCGCGCAAGCAGCAGAACAAGAACGCCGCCTGAGCGGCGAATGATGCGGAGATCGAAAATGTCTGTCTGGACCCTCTACGAAGTGTTCGTGCGCAGCAAGCACGGGCTGAACCACAAGCATGTGGGCAGCGTGCACGCCGCCGATGCGGCCATGGCCATGGAAAACGCCCGCGAGCTGTACACCCGTCGCAGTGAAGGCGTCAGCCTGTGGGTAGTGCCTTCGGCCTTGATCACCGCCTCTGCGGCGGATGAAAAGGACCCGCTGTTCGCCCCCGCCGATGACAAGGTGTACCGCCATGCCAGCTTCTATGAGCTGCCCGATGAAGTGGGGCACATGTGAGGTCGGCCATGCATACACACCCCCTGATTCCCTACTTGCTGCTGCTGGGCGACAGTGCCCTGGTGCAGGGCCAACGGCTGTGCGAATGGTGCGGGCGGGCACCGGCCATCGAGGAAGAACTCGCGCTGATGAATGTCGGCCTCGACCTGGTGGGCCAGGCCCGCAACTGGCTGGACTACGCCGCCGAGCTGCTGGGCGACGGTCGCGATGCCGATGACCTGGCCATGCGCCGCGACGAGCGCGCATACCGCAACCTGCTGCTGGTCGAGCAGCCCAATGGTGACTTCGCCGTCACCATGACCCGGCAGTTTTTTTACGACGCCTGGCACCATGCCGTGCTGCAGGGCCTGGCGGGCTCCAGCGATGCACGTGTCGCCGGCATCGCGGCGAAGGCACTGAAAGAGGCGACCTACCACCTGCGCCGTTCCAGTGAATGGGTGCAGCGCCTGGGCGGCGGCACCGATGAAAGCCGCCGGCGCATGCTGGCCGCCATCACGCTGCTGTGGCGCTTCACCGTCGAATTGACCGCAGGCAGTGATGACGAAGTGCAGCTTGCCGAAGCGGGCGTGGCCGCAGACCCGGTGGCCGTGGCAAATGCCTGGCGCGAGCAGGTGGCCGCCACCTTCGCCGCCGTGGAGCTGCCCGTGCCCCAGCCTGCCAGCCATTTTTACCTGGATGGGCGCAAAGGCCTGCACACCGAGCACCTGGGCCTGTTGCTGGCCGAGATGCAGTTCCTGCCGAGGGCCTACCCCGATGCAACCTGGTGAGCTGATAGCCGGTGACCGCGGCGCCCGGGCCCTGCGCGAGGGCGACCTGGCCCGTGCCTGGGGCGTACTGGCACAGGTCATGGACCCGGAGGTACCGGTTGTCAGCGTGGTGGACCTGGGCGTGGTGCGGGATGTGGCCTGGCGTGACGGGCACCTGCACCTGGTCGTGACCCCCACCTACTCCGGCTGCCCGGCCACCGAAGTGATCGAAGGCGATATCCGCCAGGCACTGGAGCAGGCCGGGTTTAGTGCACCTGCGCTGGAGCGGCGCCTGACCCCGGCCTGGAGCAGCGACTGGATCAGCGAGCTGGGCCGCCAGCGCCTGCACGCCTATGGCATTGCCCCGCCCGAAGGCAGCACCAGCAAGGCCAGTTTGTTGGGCAAGCCGCCCGAGGTGCGCTGCCCGCAATGCGGCAGCGCCCATACCGAGCTGCTCAGCCAGTTCGGTTCCACGGCCTGCAAGGCGCTGTATCGCTGCCGCGCGTGCCTGGAGCCATTCGACTATTTCAAATGCATTTGAGCCGTGGAGAGCACCATGAGCCAGTTTCACAGCCTGACCGTCAAGCAAGTGCGCAACGAGACCCGCGATGCGGTGTCCATCGTCTTCGACGTACCCGAGCATCTGCAGGCACAGTTTCGCTTCACCCAAGGTCAGTACCTGGTCATGCGTACGCAGCTGGATGACCAGGAGGTGCGCCGTTCCTATTCCATCTGCAGCGCTGTGCAGGACGGCGAGTTGCGGGTTGCGGTCAAGCGCGTGCCGGGCGGGCGCTTTTCGGCGTTTGCCAATGAAGTGCTGCAGCCCGGGCAGCAACTGGAGGTGATGCCGCCCGCCGGCAGCTTCTTCGTGTCGCTGGATCCAGCCCGCCACGGGCAGTACCTGGGTGTGGCGGCCGGCAGCGGTATCACACCGTTGCTGTCCATCATCGCCACCACCCTGGCTACCGAGCCCCACAGCCGCTTTACCTTGCTGTACGGCAACCGTGCCAGCGCCAGTGCACTGTTTCGCGACAAGCTCGAAGACCTGAAAAACCAGTACCTCGACCGCCTCAACCTGATCTTCGTGTTCAGCCGCGAGCAGCAGGACGTGGACCTGTACAACGGCCGGATCGACGCAGACAAGTGCGGCCAGTTGTTTACCCGCTGGCTGGATGTGACGGCCCTGGACGCCGCGTTCATCTGCGGGCCACAGGCCATGACCGAGACGGTGCGGGCCAGCCTGCAGGCCAATGGCATGGCCAAGGATCGCATCCACTTCGAACTGTTCGCGGCTGAAGGCAGCCACGCCCGCCGCGAGGCGCGGGCGGCGGCCCACCAGGTGGACGCTGCCGTCAGCCATATCACCGTGATCAGCGATGGCCGGGCGCTGGCCTTCGACTTGCCGCGCAACACCCAGAGCGTGCTGGATGCAGGCAATGCCATGGGTGCCGAGCTGCCGTATTCGTGCAAGGCCGGGGTGTGTTCCACCTGCAAGTGCCGCGTGGTCGAGGGCGAGGTGGAGATGGACAGTAACCATGCCCTGGAAGACTACGAAGTGGCGGCCGGGTATGTGCTGTCGTGCCAGACGTACCCGGTGAGCGACAAGGTAGTCCTCGATTTCGACCAGTTTTAAAACTGCGGCGCCTGCTTCGCGGGTAAAACCGCGAAGAGGCCCTGAGCAACACCGCAGCACCTGCGTGACCTCAACAAAACAATTACAAAACCAAGAGATCGCTTGCCATGACCCCCGAGCACATAGAAAGCATCACCAACCACCCCGATTTCCAGCACCTGGTGCGGCGTAAGCGCCGCCTCAATGGCAGCCTGACCCTGGCCATGCTGGTGATCTACTACGGCTTCGTGCTGCTGGTGGCCTTCTCCCCCAGCACCCTGGGCCAGTCCCTCAGTGGTGGCGTAACCACCGTCGGCATGCTGGTTGGGGTGCTCATGGTGCTGTTGTCCTTCGCCCTTACCGGCATTTATGTGCACCGCGCCAACCATGTGCTCGACCCGCTCAACGACAAGGTCCGCCAGGAGTGCGCACAATGAACTGGACAGCCATTTCGATGTTCATGGTGTTCGTCTGCTTCACCCTGCTGGTGACCCGCTGGGCTGCCCTGCGCACCCGCTCGGCCAGTGACTTCTACACTGCTGGCGGCGGCCTGACCGGCATGCAGAACGGCCTGGCCATCGCCGGCGACATGATCAGCGCAGCCTCGTTCCTGGGCATCTCGGCTATGATGTTCATGAACGGCTACGACGGGCTGCTGTACGCCCTCGGGGTGCTGGCAGGCTGGCCGATCATCCTGTTTCTGATCGCCGAACGGCTGCGCAACCTGGGCAAGTACACCTTTGCCGATGTGGTGAGCTACCGCCTGGCACAAACCCCCGTGCGCCTGACCTCCGCTTTCGGCACCCTGGTGGTGGCGCTGATGTACCTGGTGGCGCAGATGGTGGGGGCCGGCAAGCTGATCGAGTTGCTGTTCGGCATCAGCTACCTGTACGCGGTCATGCTGGTGGGTGTGCTGATGGTCGCCTATGTCACGTTTGGCGGCATGCTGGCCACCACCTGGGTGCAGATCATCAAGGCGGTGATGCTGCTGTCAGGCACCAGCTTCATGGCATTCATGGTGCTCAAACACTTCGGTTTCAGCACCGAGGCCATGTTCGCCAGTGCCGTGGCCGTGCACGCCAAGGGCCAGGCGATCATGGCCCCCGGGGGGTTGCTGTCCAACCCGATCGACGCCATTTCCCTGGGGCTGGGCATGATGTTCGGCACGGCCGGGCTGCCGCATATCCTCATGCGCTTCTTCACCGTCAGCGATGCCAAGGAAGCGCGCAAGAGCGTGTTCTACGCCACCGGCTTCATCGGCTACTTCTACCTGTTGCTGATCGTGATCGGCTTCGGCGCCATCGTCATGGTCGGTACCGAGCCTGCTTACCGTGATGCCGCTGGGGCCATCATCGGCGGCGGCAACATGGTGGCCGTGCACCTGGCCCAGGCTGTAGGCGGCAACCTGTTCCTGGGCTTCATCTCCGCCGTGGCCTTTGCCACCATCCTGGCGGTGGTGGCCGGCCTGGCCTTGTCGGGCGCTTCTGCCGTGTCCCACGACCTGTATGCGTGCGTGGTCCGCCAGGGCAAGGCCACCGAGCAGGAAGAAATGCGCGTGTCGCGCATCGCCACGCTGATGATCGGCCTGCTCGCCGTCATCCTGGGCCTGCTGTTCGAGTCGCAGAACATCGCCTTCCTTTCCGGGCTGGTGCTGGCCGTGGCCGCCTCGGTCAACTTCCCGGTGCTGCTGCTTTCGATGTTCTGGAAAGGCCTCACCACTCGCGGTGCGGTGTGCGGCAGCATGGCCGGGCTGGTGTCGGCGGTACTGCTGGTGGTGCTGGGCCCTGCGGTGTGGGTGAACGTACTGCACCACGAGCAGCCGTTGTTCCCCTACAGCAACCCGGCGTTGTTCTCCATGAGCCTGGCGTTTCTGGGTGCCTGGGCATTCTCGGTGACTGACACCTCCGAGCGTGCCCGCGAAGAACGCGGCCGCTACCTGGCCCAGTTCATCCGCTCCATGACCGGTATCGGCGCTGCCGGCGCCAGCAAGCATTGACAGCCAAGGCCTATCACCATGTCGGATAAAACAACAACAATGAACCGTACCCCTTTCATGTCAGCAGCGTGCCTGGCCGCCCTCGCCCTGCCCTTGCCCGCCTTTGCCGACTTCATCGGCGACAGCCATGCGCGGCTTGAACTGCGCAATCACTACATCAACCGCGACTTCAGACAGGCCAACGCGCCCCAGGCCAAGGCCGAAGAATGGGCACAGGGTTTTACCGCCCGTGTGGAGTCGGGCTTCACCGAAGGCCTGGTTGGGTTTGGCGTCGATGCCATGGGGCAGCTGGGCCTCAAGCTGGACAGCAGCCGCGATCGGCGTAACACCGGCTTGCTGCCCTTTGGCCCGCGCAGCCATGAACCGGTGGATGACTACAGCGAACTGGGTCTGACCGCAAAGGCCCGGGTGTCGAAAAGCACCCTGCGCCTGGGCACGCTGCAGCCGATATTGCCGGTGGTGGTGTTCAACGACACGCGCCTGCTGGCCTCCACCTTTCAGGGCGGCCTGCTCACCAGCCAGGAGGTGGACGGCCTGACCCTAAACGCAGGCAGGCTGACCAAGGCCAACCTGCGCGATTCTTCAGGCCGCGATGACATCGGCTACGGCGCCGCCAGTAGCGACCACCTTGACCTGGCGGGCGGCAGCTACGCCATCACCCCGCAGACCAGCGTCAGCTACTACTACGCCAAACTGCAGGACATCTACCGCCAGCAGTTCATCGGCCTGGTCGACACCCGCCCCTTGGGCGAAGGGCTGAGCCTGCGCAGCGACCTGCGTTATTTCGACAGCCGCAGCGATGGCGCACAGCGTGCGGGCGACATCGACAACCGCAACTTCAACGCCATGTTCACCCTAGGGGTACGTGCCCACAAGTTCACCGCCACCTGGCAACAGATGTCCGGAAGCAGCGCCTTCCCGTTCGTCAATGGCGGCGACCCGTTCACCGTGAACCTGGTCACCTACAACACCTTCACCCGCGCCGGGCTGGACTCCTGGCAACTGCGCTACGACTACGATTTCGTCGCGCTGGGCATCCCCGGGCTGAGTTTCATGACCCGCTACACCGATGGCCGTGGTGCACACACCGCCACCATCAGCAACGGCCGTGAGCGTGAGCGTGACACGGACCTCACCTATGTGATCCAGAGCGGCCCGTTCAAGGACGTGAGCCTGCGCTGGCGCAACGTCACCTTCCGCTCCGGCAACGGGCTGACCAATGCCGTTGACGAGAACCGCCTGATCATCGGCTACACCCTGGCGCTGTGGTAAGCGCCCCTTCACTTGACTCGCCTGGAGAAACGCATGTCTGCCGCCCTTACCCTGCAAAGCTTCATCGCCGGCCGCTGGCTGGGCCAACACGGTGCCCAGGCCCTGCGCAGCGCCCTTGACGGGCACACACTCGCCTACAGCCATGAGGAACGCCCCGACTTCGCCGAGGCTGTGGACTTCGCCCGCCAACGCGGCCTGCCCAGCCTGATGGGCATGGACTTCCAGCAGCGCGCTGCACGCCTCAAAGCCATCGCACTGTACCTGGCCGAACGCAAGGAACAGCTGTATGCCCTGTCTCACCACAGCGGCGCCACCCGCGCCGACAGCTGGATCGACATAGAAGGCGGTAATGCCACGCTGTTTTCCTATGCCGGTATCGGCAGCCGGGAGTTGCCGTCCGGCAATGTGCTGCACGAGGGCCCGGCCATGGCACTGGGCAAGCTCGGGCATTTTGCCGGCACCCATATCCTGGTGCCGCGTGCGGGTGTGGCGGTGCACATCAACGCCTTCAACTTCCCTATCTGGGGCATGCTGGAAAAGTTCGCGCCCACCTTCCTGGCTGGCATGCCGTGCATCGTCAAGCCGGCCACCTCGACCAGCTACCTGACCGAAGCGGTGGTACGCCTGATGCACGCCTCCGGGCTTCTGCCCGAAGGCAGCCTGCAACTGGTGATCGGCAGCACCGGCGACCTGCTCGATCGCCTGCAAGGGCAGGACGTAGTGACGTTCACCGGCTCCGCAGACACCGCCGCCAAGCTGCGCGTCACCCCTAACCTGATACGCCACTCGGTACCGTTCACCGCCGAGGCCGATTCGCTCAACTGCGCCATTCTTGGGCCCGACGTCAGCCCGGACAGCGAGGCATTCGAGCTGTACATCAAGGAGGTGGTGCGCGAAATGACCACCAAGGCCGGCCAGAAATGCACCGCTATCCGCCGCGCCATCGTGCCGGCCAGGCATATCGACGCCGTTGCCACGCGCCTGCGTGAGCGCCTGGCCAAGGTGGTGGTCGGTGACCCTTCGGTGGAGGGCGTGCGCATGGGCGCCCTGGCGTCTCATGACCAGCAGCGCGATGTGGCCGAACGTGTGCGCAGCCTGTTGCACAGTTGCGATCAGCTGTTCGGGGCCAGCGACGTGTTCGCCCCACGCGGCGAAGGCGTGGCCGAAGGCGCCTTCTTCGCGCCGACCTTGCTCCAGGCCCGCGACCCCCATGCCGAAGGCGGCGCCCACGACATCGAGGCCTTCGGCCCGGTGAGCACGCTGATGGCCTACCACGACCTGGACGAAGCCCTGGCCCTCGCGGCCCGTGGCAAAGGCAGCCTGGTGGCCACCTTGGTGACCAGCGACCGCGCAGTGGCAGCCAAGGCGGTTCCCGTCGCAGCCGCCTGGCATGGCCGGCTGCTGGTGCTGGACAGCGAAGCGGCCAAGGAATCCACTGGCCACGGCTCGCCACTGCCGCAGCTCAAGCATGGCGGCCCTGGGCGCGCCGGTGGCGGTGAAGAACTGGGCGGCCTGCGCGCGGTCAAGCATTACCTGCAACGCGCCGCCGTACAGGGCTCACCCAGCATGCTCAGCGCAGTCACCGGTGAGTATGTGCGTGGCGGCGAAGTGATCGAAACCGAGGTGCACCCCTTCCGCCGCTACTTCGAACAGCTGCGCATCGGTGAGTCGCTGCTCACCCACCGGCGCACGGTCACCGAAGCCGACCTGGTGAACTTCGGTTGCCTGTCGGGCGATCATTTCTACATGCATTTCGACGAGATTGCCGCCAAGGCCTCGCAGTTTGGCAAGCGCATTGCCCATGGCTACTTCGTGTTGTCGGCCGCCGCCGGGCTGTTCGTCTCCCCCGGAGAAGGGCCCGTGCTGGCCAACTATGGCCTGGACACCCTGCGCTTCATCAACCCGGTAGGCATCGGCGATACCATTCAGGCGCGCCTGACCTGCAAGCGCAAGATCGACCAGGGCAAGACCAGCCCGCTGGGCCAACCCCAGGGGGTGGTGGCCTGGGATGTGGAAGTGACCAATCAGCTGGGGGAAGTGGTTGCCAGTTATGACATCTTGACACTAGTGCTCAAGCAACCTGTATAAGCGGCAGCAGCCGTCGCGGCCCCGAGCCGTGCGCCGCGACGGCTGCACAAGCGATTCAGCAAGGTGGTGGCCTCTGGCTATTTAGTACATCCGTCCTAATCGCCCCGCCTGACTCGTGGGTTTATAGTTCGGGAATAACACCGCCAAGGAAGCTTCTTCATGACCCCCTTCAAACTGATCATCAGTGCTGCCATCCTGGTCGGCGTGGCCGGCTGCCAGACCGTCAAGCCTTCTGAGGAAACCCTCAAGCAACGTACCGAATTGGTGCTGAACACCAAGGTGTCCCGGATCGCGGACGTGCGCAACGACAGCACCATTACCTATTACACGGCAGCCACTGGCAAAGGACGATTCGAGTGTCAGATCCCGAGCGGCGGCCTGGTGGCGGTGGCGGGGATGGGTATCTACCAACCTTCACCCAGCTGCGTGAAGGAAGGCGAAACCCCGAGGCTGCAGTAGCCGCTGATACAGCGCTGGTTTAACCGACCGGCGCCGCCGCACCTTCGCGCAACGTGCGCAGGGCGGCCCGCAGCTCGGCTGGGCGCACGGGTTTGGACAATACCGCGATGTCGCGACCCTGCACCACTGCCTGGATTCTGTCCGGGTCATGGCCGGTCATGATCAGCGCTGGCACTGCCCACCCCCGCTGCGCCCGCAACCGTTCAATGCAATCCACACCGGTCGCCTCTTGCCCCAGGTCATAGTCCGCCACGATCACGTCGCAGTCACGGTTGGTGACCTGCGCCGAACTGTGCGCAGCCACCTCGCACCCCCAGCGCTGCAGCAGCCCGGTGGTCGCGCGCAACACGTTGTGGTCATCCTCGATCAGGCACACGCGCAAGCCGCTCAGCATGCCGGGCGCTGCCAGTGTCTGTTCCGTCACCACCCGTTGAGTTTGCGCAGTCAGGCGCGGCAAGCCTTGCAGGGCCAGTGTGGTGCCATGCCCCGGCCGCGAGCGCAGTTGCACGTGCAAACCCATCAACCGGCCCAGCCTGCGCACAATCGACAGGCCCAGCCCCACGCCTTCGATGTCCTTGTCACGCACCTGCCGTACCCGGTAGAACTCTTCGAAGACCAGCGCCTGGTGCGCCGGGTCGATACCCCTGCCCTGGTCGCAGATGACAATGGCCAGCCCGTCACCACAGCGCCTTACGGCAATCAGCAGTGGGCGTTGCGCGGCGTACTTGAAGCTGTTGGACAGCACGTTCTGCACCATGGTGGCCAGCATCCCGCGGTCAGCCCGTGTCCAGTGGGTGCAGGGGCGCAGGCGCATGTCCACGCCGGCCCACCGGGCTGCTTCGGCGTTCTGGCGCAACAGCTCGGCCAGAAATTCGCCCAGCGCAAAGGTTTCGTAGCGAGGCTGCACACGGCCGTTGTCCAGGGTGTACAGGTCCAGAATCGAACGGAACAGCTGCGACACGTTCAACAGCGAGCGGTCGATGCTGTCCACCAGGCTGCGCTCTTCTTCCCCCAGCCGTGCCTCGCGCAGGCACGCCGTGAACAGGCTGATGGAGTGAATCGGCTGGCGCAGGTCATGGCTGGCCTGGGCCAGAAAACGCGATTTTTCGCGGTTGGCCGCCGCCGCCTGCTCCGACGCCTTGCGGGTGCGCTCCAGCAGCAAGTGGGCGTAGCCGGGTATCACCGTGCTGGTGACCAGCAGCATCAGCACCATGAACGGGTTGGCCTGCCAGTACGGGGTAATCTGGTACACGACCAGCAGCGCCACCAGCGCAAGGCCAGTGGCAATCGCCAGGTAGCGCGAGCCAAAGCGCATGCCGTTGCCCAGGTTCACCCACACCATCACTGCATACAGCGGCAATGCGGGCTCGCCGCCTACCACAAGGCCAAAGCAGGTGCCGGTGTAGTCATGCACCATGCCCAGCACCCGCCGCCAGGGGTAGTGGCCGGGCCAGCGGTCGATGGCCTGGCGCAAAGCCACCGACACCAACAGAAAAATGAAAATGTAGCAGCTTACGGTGAGATGGACGCCAGGCGTGCTGCCGGGCAGAAACACCAGCAGGCTGACGTACACCAGTGCACAACTGCCCACCACCAGGCGCAGGTTCGCTTGGTCCAGTTCAGTGTTCTTGTCCAGTTCCATGGGCATTGTCCTTTCCGTGCGGCTGAATCAAGCGAGTGCGAGCAGGCCCTTCCTGGAGGGGATGCTAAGTTAACATGGTTGGATCCAACCGCGGCCATAGGGAGTTGCCAAGCGTGAAGTGTCGCATCATTGTGGCGGATGACCATCCGCTGTTCAGGGAAGCCATGGTGCGCACCGTGCAGCGCGTGCTGCCGGGTGCCTGCGTGGAAGAAGCAGGGAGGCTGGACGAGGTGATCGCCCTGGCCGTGGTCGGGGACGTGCCAGATACGCTGATACTGGACCTGCGTTTCCCTGGTCTGGCAGACATCGCCAGCCTGGCGCAGCTGCGCCGGCAGTGGCAGCGCACCACGCTGATCATCGTGTCCATGGTCGATGACCCGGTGATCATCGAGCAGGTAATGGCCACGGGCGTGGACGGGTTTATTGGCAAGAGCCTGAGCGCTGAGGAAATCGGGGCGGCCATCCTGGCCATTCGCCAGGGCGATGTGCTGGTTCGGTACCTGCCTTCAGGGTTGCTGCCCAGCCTCGACGCCGAGCAGGGCGTGGAGCAGCTCACCCAGCGTCAGCAGGAAGTGCTGCAACTCATTGCCCAAGGCAAGACCAACAAGGAAATCGCCAAGGAATTGGACATCTCGCCGTTCACCGTGCGCATCCATGTGTCATCACTGTTGAAAGCGTTGAACGTCAGCTCCCGCACCGCTGCCGCAGTCAAGTACACCGGCAGTTGAACCGTTGGTCCGAGTTGAGCCAACTGGCGGGGACCTCTCACACGTTAAGCGCTTCTCACACTATGAGAGGTCATCGGTGGCTTGGCCTCTCACTCCTGTGTTGGCCCGCCCATAGGCGGGCCCTTTTACCCGGACGGAGGGCGCAAACATGAGTACCAGGCACTGGATGGGGGGCGGTAACGTGCAGGATGATTGGCCGGAACTCGAACCAGACCGGCGTAACGACCGGGTGGATGACCCTGACACAGACCCTGGCATAGCAGATGACGAGCAAAACCGGCCAGCTGTGCCCGCCAGTGATCCCGAGTCAGGGGCCTGACAGGGCGTTATCAACCGTGGTTTCAGGCAGTGGTCGCCGGGTCTTCTACTGACTGGTTGGGCTTGCTGCCTGAAATTCGCCAGCTCACGTCGGTGACACCGTACCGTTCAGCCATTGGCCGGCTGACCTTGCGGATTTTCTCGCGCCCGAATTTCGGGATGATGCCAATGCCGGCATCACAGCTCGCCCAGTGCCACGCCTCTGCGTTGTCCATGCGCTCCAGGCGGATGATGAAACTGCGCAGCTCCCCGTGAAGCTTGTAGTCGATGATGTACAGCTGGGGACTAGGCATCGCTCGACCCTCCTCTTTTCCATGGATGACCCAAGGATGGAGTCTTGGGACTGGCCAAAAATTCCATCGGATGTGAAGCCTAGGCTGCACAGCGCCCCCGCCACGCCAGGATGTCAAAAACTTGCGGGCCAACCATTGGCGTAATATCAGAGCGCTCGCGAATCCCCAGGTGCGGTGCCTATAATGGCTGCCTTCCTGCCCGGCGATGCGTCGATGGGCTGTCTGTCAGGTCTGTA
This sequence comes from Pseudomonas sp. NBRC 111119, assembly GCF_001320125.1. Taxonomy (NCBI): domain Bacteria; kingdom Pseudomonadati; phylum Pseudomonadota; class Gammaproteobacteria; order Pseudomonadales; family Pseudomonadaceae; genus Pseudomonas; species Pseudomonas sp. NBRC 111119. The sequence goes on along the minus strand of NZ_BCAV01000066.1, from coordinate 44,620 downwards.
CAAGGCACCGCCATGAAGTCGACCGCTAACCAGCCCGCTGCGCCCCACCCGTCGAATCTCAGCCCCAGCCACCTGGACTTCCCAGTGGTCGGCATCGGCGCCTCGGCGGGTGGCATGGAGGCCATCTGCACCCTGTTCCGGCAAATGCCGGCAGACTCCGGCATGGCCTTTGTCATCGTGCTGCACCTGTCGCCCGACCATCAAAGCGTCGCCGACCGCATCATCCAGGAAACCACCAGCATGCCAGTGCGCCAGGTCACCGAGCCGGTGCCTATCGAGCGCAACCACGTCTACGTCATTTCGCCTGCCAATCGGCTCTCGACCAACGACGGTTACCTGCGTGTGGCACCGGCCAACCGGCGCCGCGGCGACCACGTGGCGATCGACCTGTTTTTCCGTGACCTGGCCGATGTGCACAAGGACCATGCGTTCTGCGTCGTGTTGTCCGGTACCGGCGCGGACGGCGCGGTGGGGCTCTCGCGTATCAAGGAGCAAGGCGGCGTGACCCTGGTGCAGAGCCCGGACGATGCGCAATACGACAGCATGCCCCGGGCCGCCATCGAGACCGGCCTGGTGGATGTGGTGCTGCCGGCTGCGGAACTGGCGCAGAAACTCATGGAGCTGTGGCACAACGCCTGCCAGGTAAAGCTGCCTCGCATTGACGACGACACGCTGCCACCTGCCTTGGGTACTCGGGCAGGCGACCCGCAAGCCTCCGAGCCCCTGCTTGAGGAGATACTGCTGCAACTGCGCAGCGTCACCGGCCACGACTTCCAGCATTACAAACGCGCGACCGTGCTGCGCCGTATCGAACGGCGCCTGCACGTGACCGGTCAGCCCGACCTGGCCGCCTACCTGCATTACCTTGAAGAACACCAGGACGAGTCGGCAGCCCTGCTCGCCGACATGCTGATTGGCGTTACCAATTTCTTCCGCGACCGGGAAGCCTTCGAGGCCCTGGAGCGGCACGTGTTGCCACAGCTGGTCAGCGAACCGGACCCCAGCGAAGGTGCAGGCGAGATTCGCATCTGGTCCGCCGGCTGCTCCACCGGCGAAGAAGCGTACAGCCTGGCCATCCTTGCCTGCGAGCAACTTGCCGTGGAACAGCGCGCCAGCCAGGTGCAGGTGTTCGCCACCGACCTGGACGAACGGGCCATCGTCAATGCCCGCCAGGGGTCGTACCCGGAATCGATCGTGACCGACGTGCCGCCTTCCCGGCTACGCCAGTTCTTCGTCAGGGAAGACCAGCACTACCACGTGCGCAAGGAAATCCGCGAGAAGGTACTGTTTGCGCGGCACAACCTGCTGTCTGACCCACCGTTCTCGCAGTTGAACCTGATCGTCTGCCGCAACCTGCTCATCTACCTCGACCGGGAGATCCAGAAGGACATCCTGCGGATGTTCCATTTTGCCCTGCGCCCGGGCGGCTTCCTGTTTCTGGGCACTTCCGAGTCCGCCGAGCTCGCCAGTGAGCTGTTTGCCGTGGTCGACAAACGCAACCGTATTTACCGCGCGCGCGAAGTCAACCATAGCAACCCGCGTTCCGGGCGCCAGTTGACGGGGGCCGACCTGCCCAACCTGCAGGTGCGTATTCCAGGCAAGGCAAAAGCAGCACGCAAGCCTGATTTCGCCGAAGTCCACCATCGGGCGTTGGCGCGATGCACCCCACCCAGCCTCATCATCGACGGCGAAGGCACCATCCTGCACCTGAGTGAGGGGGTTGGGCGCTACATGCAACTAGGCGGCGGCGAGCTTAGCCGTAACCTGCTCAACCTGGTGTTGCCCAGCTTGCGCCTGGCCCTGCGCAGTTCGTTATTCCAGGCACGCCAGGGTAGCGAAGCCGTCACTTCCCGGCCGGTTGACCTGGGCGAAGGTGAACAGCGCTCCCAGGTGGAAATAACGGTTCAGCCCCACAAGGATGAGTTCACCACCGGCGAGTACCTGCTGGTGGTGTTCGACGAGCGCGCGCCAGACCTGTCGCTCCCGTTGCCGGGCGCCATCCGCCAAACCGACAGCATGGTGCTGAACAACCTTGAGCGCGAACTGCAGCGCACGCGCCTGCAATTGCAGGAAACCATTGAGCAGTCGGAAGTTTCCAGCGAAGAGCTGACCGCTTCCAACGAAGAGATGCAGGCGATCAACGAAGAGCTGCGCTCGGCCAGCGAAGAGCTGGAAACCAGCAAGGAAGAGCTGCAGTCCATCAACGAGGAGCTGCTGACGGTCAATTACGAGCTGAAGAACAAGGTCGAGGAAACCGACAAGGTCAACGACTACCTCAGCAACCTGATCGCCAGTACCGATATCGCCACGGTGTTTGTCGACCGCAACCTGCACATCCGCTGGTTCACCCCCCGTGCTACCGACCTGTTCAACATGCTGCCGGTGGACACCGGCCGCTCCCTGCTCGACATCACCCACCGGCTGGACTACCCCGCCCTGGGGGATGACGCCCGGGCCGTGGTCAAAGGCGAGCACATCATCGAGCGGGAAATTGGCGGCAAGGACCAGCACTGGTACCTGGCGAGGTTGCTGCCCTACCGCTCCAGCGAAAAGAAGATCGACGGCGCGGTACTCACCTTCATCGACATCAGCAAGAGCCGCGCCGCCGAAGAGCGCGTACGCCTGGGCGAAGAGCGCATGCGGGTGGTGGCCGAAAGCACCCATGAATTTGCCATCATTCTGTTGGACGAACAGGGCCTGATCACCGACTGGAACACCGGTGCCACGCTGATTTTCGGCCACAGCAAAGCCGAGGTGATGGGCCAGCACTACCAGCTCATCTTCACCGAAGAAGACTGCCAGCACGGTGTGCCCGAGCACGAACTGCACGCCGCCCGGGTGAATGGCCGGGGCCAGGACGAGCGTTGGCATGTGCGAAAGGACGGCAGCCGCTTCTTTTCCAGCGGTGAAATCTCACGCCTCAAGGGCAGCTCCCTGCGCGGCTTCGTCAAGATCGCCCGCGACCTCACCGGCCTCAAACGGCTGCATGACGAGCAGAGCAAGCAGTTGGCCGAATCGCAGAGCAACAGCCACCTGAAGGATGAGTTCTTCGCCATCATGTCGCACGAGCTCAAGCACCCGCTCAACCTCATCCAGCTCAACGCCGAGATCCTTCGGCGCTTGCCATCCGTGGTGCACATGGGCGCTGCGAGCAAGGCGGTGGCGACCATTCGTGATGCGGTCACCAGCCAGGCACGCATCATCGATGACCTGCTGGATGTGGCGCGCATTCGCACCGGCAAACTCAAGCTCAAGACCGAGCCCGTGGATGTGTCGGCCATCGTGCAAGGCATCCACGCCGTGGTAGTGAGTGAGCAGCCGGCCTCGGGCGTGCTGCTGGAGCTGCCAGCCGACGGCTTGCCGCTGTATATCGACGGCGACAACACCCGCCTGGAACAGGTGATCTGGAACCTGTTGAACAACGCCATCAAGTTCAGCCCGCCCGGCAGCCCGATCCGCCTGGCGCTGAGCCACGACGAGGCGAAGGTATCGCTGCGCGTCATCGACCAGGGCATCGGCCTCACGCCAGATAGCCTGGAGCACATCTTCGACCTGTTCAGCCAGGCTGCGCCCCAAGGGGGGCACCCGGCCCGCGAGGGCCTGGGCATCGGGCTGTCGCTGGTGCGGCAACTGGTCGAAGCCCACGGCGGCACCGTGCATGCGCGGTCGGCTGGCATCGGCCAGGGGTGCACCTTTACCGTTACCCTGCCCTTGGCGCACGCCGGCCAGGTCACACCGGTGGCACCCAGCGACCCCGACACCGATGGCCGGCTGAGCGGCATCCATGTATTGCTGGTGGACGATTCGCCGGAGGTGCTGGATGTGATGCAGCAGCTGCTGGAAATGGAGTGCGCCCGGGTAAGTGCCTTCAGTGACCCGCAACAGGCCCTGGCGGCCGCGCAAACGGGGCGTTACGACATCATCCTGTCCGATATCGGTATGCCGGTCATGGACGGCCATGCTCTGATTCGGGCACTCCGTGCGCTGGACCATCTGAAGCATGTCCCGGCAATTGCCCTGACGGGCTACGGGGCCAGCGCCGACCAGCACAAGTCTCGGCAATCCGGGTTCGACCGCCACCTGAACAAGCCGGTTGGCTACGACGAATTGGTAGAGGCTATCGAAAACCTGCACGGATCGGTGCCGTACTGACCGTTCGTCGGGATTGACGTGCCCTCAAGACACCAATGTGTGGCTCCTGGTGACTAATTCCTCATAGGAATATGCGTCACCAGGAGCCTGCATGAAATCGACCAAAGCCCGCGCCACCATCATCTGCCGCCATGGTAAGCACGGCCACAAGTGGCTGTGGGTGCGCAAGCACAAAGCGCCGTGGACGCTGCCCGGCGGCAAGGTCGAACCCGGTGAGACACCTGCCCAGGCGGCGGAGCGTGAGCTGCTCGAAGAAACTGGCCTGCAGGCCATGAACCTCACGCTGCTGATGCGCCACGAGTCCACCGAACGGATGCATTATGTGTTCGAAGCAGAGTTTGACGACGCCCCAAAGCCTTGCGCCATGCACGAGATCACTGACTTTCGCTTTGCCCATATCGACCATGTCGCGGCATTGAAAGGCGAAATAAAGGACCTTATACGCTCCTTGCTCGCCTGTGACGCCTCTACCGCTGCTTCTGTCCGTTAGCAGGCTGCCACAACGCGCTCGTCAGGCGTGAACACTCCATTGGCACACGCCAGCCTCGATGGGCATCTCATCTATCCCATGGATCAGACCACTGTCCAACGCTTCCTGCGGACCAAGTATGCGCGGGGCCGCCATTAGGTAACGGGGCACGTCCAGTACTTCACTGCCACCTTGGGTACGTTCCGAGACGATCTCTGCATACAGCCGCAGGTCGTAGTCCAGGCTCATCGCGTATTCGGCCATGCGCGCATGGTCGACGGAGCCGTGCAAGGTCCAGTGAAAGGGGTGGAACAGGAACTTGCTGTGGGTACAGGCGGTACGGTGATCGCCCGCCAGAAACAGGATATTGCCCATCGACTCCACGGTACCCAGGTTATGGGTATGCACACTGATGGGCAGGCCCCGCAGGTAGTTGTACAGGGTAAACCCGTAGCTGCATTCTCCGCCCATGGTCGCGATGTTCAGTTGCAGCTCCTCTGCGCCCTGGTTCAGAGCCTTGGTGCAGGTATTGATGAGGTTGCCGCACGTCGACGAGTTAATGGGGCCCGTGAAATGGATGATGTGTCTGGCCATGCCTGTCTCCAGAAGGCTCGTTTGAGTGCGTGGTGCATTGCCTTCTTGCTGAACGGTGGAAGCGCACTGGCCGGCAAAGTTCAATCCACCCGCCATGCGCCGCTGGGCATCAGTGGCTGAACCACCGGGTAGCTGCATCGGTCGCATGGATGAACGGGGCGACAAGCAGTAAGGAGGGACCGTGAGCGACGTGCGCATTGGCATTTCAGGGTGGCGCTATGGCCCATGGCGCAAGGATTTCTACCCCCAGGGCTTGCGGCAGGACGACGAACTCGCCTTCGCCTCACGGGCGGTGAACACCATCGAGATAAACGGCTCGTTTTACAGCCTGCAAACACCTGAGCGGTATCTTGGCTGGGCCCAGGCCACGCCTGATGATTTCGTGTTTTCAGTCAAGGCGCCGCGCTATATCACCCATGTGCGCCGGTTGAAGGACATCCAGGAGCCGCTGGCCAACTTCTTTGCGTCAGGGCCGCTCATGTTGGGCGACAAGTTAGGCCCGTTCTTGTGGCAGTTCCCGCCCAACATGCAGTTCGATCAAGCCCGCTTCGCCGAGTTCTTCCAACTGTTGCCCCACGACCGGGCCGCGGCCCGGCGTTGTGCCAAAAACTGCAGTGAACGGCTCAAGGGCAACGGCGGTGCTGAGATCACCGGCAATACACCCCTGCGCCACGCGGTTGAGGTGCGCCACGACAGTTTCATGTGCGACGCCTTCGTCGACCTGCTGCGCGCCCACAACCTTGCCCTGGTGGTGGCCGATAGCGCAGGCAAGTGGCCCTATGCCGAGGACCTTACGGCTGACTTCGTGTACATGCGGTTGCATGGCGATGTGGAGCTGTACAGCAGCGGCTATACGGTTGCCGCCCTGCGCCGCTGGAAGCACCGCATCGAGCGATGGACCAAGGGCGACCAGGCGGACGACGCACGGCTGATCGTACCGGGCCCGCCGCCCCGCAAGGCATCGCGTGACGTGTACTGCTACTTCGATAACGATCAAAAGGTCCACGCCCCCTATGACGCACGTCGCCTGCTGGAAAAACTGCACCTGGACCACGACCTGATGACCGAACCCGGTACTGAACCTGAGGTAGAGCTTTGAATTCGACGCTATCTGCGCCCCACCCCGCCGCCGGCAGCCGCACAGCCGTGCATCGGTTGAATGTGCTCACGCTTAACGTGCACAAGGGTTTTACCTTTTTCAACCGGCGTTTCATCCTGCCGGAGCTGCGCGAGGCGGTAAGGGCCACCGGTGCAGACCTTGTTTTTCTACAGGAGGTGCATGGCAGCCATGCGCAGCACGCGCTGCGCCACCCAGGCTGGCCGGCCTCCCCCCAGTACGAGTTTCTGGCCGACAGCATGTGGCCGCAGTTTGCCTACGGCCGCAATGCCGTGTACCCCCATGGCGATCACGGTAACGCGCTGCTGTCCAAGTTCCCGATCCTGCGCTCGCAGAACCTCGACGTGACCGTGCAAGGCACCGAGGAGCGCGGCCTGCTGCACTGCCAACTGCAGGTGCCCGGGCACGACGAGGTGCATGCCATTTGCGTGCACCTGGGCCTGCGGGAAGCCCACCGGCAGAGCCAGGTGAAACTGCTGCTGAACTTGCTGGAGCGCTTGCCGGCCAAAGCCCCTGTGATCATCGCCGGCGATTTCAACGACTGGCGGCTGAAGGCTGACGCGGTGCTGTCGCAGTCGCTGGTAGAGGCGTTCGGTGAGCGCTTCGGTGCGCCGGCACGCACCTTTCCCGCGCGCCTGCCGCTGCTGCGGCTGGACCGCATCTACGTGCGCAACGGTATGCCGGCCAAGGCCCAGGTGCTGTCCAATTACCCGTGGTCGCACTTGTCCGACCACGCCCCTCTGGCTGCGGAGATTAGCGTGTGAAAAGACCTTGGGTAGAGGGCAACAGCGTCGAACTGTTGATCAATGGCGAGGCGTACTACCCCCGGGTTTTCGAGGCCATGGCCCAGGCCCGGGAAGAGATCCTGCTGGAAACCTTCATCATCTACGACGACAAGGTGGGCCAGCAGCTGCAACGGGTGCTGGCGGATGCTGCCCGCCGTGGTGTGCGAGTCGAGGTGGTGGCTGACGGTTACGGCACGGCAGATTTGCCGGCCGATTTCATTGCGGCCATGACCGATGCCGGCGTGCGTTTCCACCTCTTCGACCCGCAACCGCGCCTGGCAGGCATGCGGACCAACCTGTTCAGGCGGCTGCACCGCAAGATCGTGGTGATCGATGGCCAGCGCGCCTTCATTGGCGGGATCAACTACAGCGCCGATCACCTCGGTGATTTCGGGCCCATGGCCAAACAGGATTACGCCGTTGAAGTCACCGGGCCTGTGGTCGCACAGGTGCACGCGGTGAGCCGTCGGCTGATGTCCCCGGTGCTGGAACCGCCGAGTGACGTGCGCCCTGTCACCGCCCCCACTGGCGATGTCACTGCCGTGCTGGTGGAGCGTGATAACGGGCAACGCAGCACCGCCATAGAAGCGTATTACCTCGAAGCACTGCGCAAAGCGAGTTCACGTATCGTGGTGGCCAACGCCTATTTTTTCCCGGGCTACCGGCTGCTGCGTGAACTGCGTAACGCCGCACGGCGGGGTGTAGAGGTCACGCTGATCATGCAGGGCGAGCCGGACATGCGTTGGGTACGTGCACTGTCGCGCTTGCTCTACAACTACCTGCTGCGCGATGGCGTGCGTATACACGAATATTGCCGCCGCCCCCTGCATGGCAAGGTGGCCTTGGTCGATGACCAGTGGGCTACGGTGGGCTCCAGCAACCTCGACCCCCTGAGCCTGTCGTTTAACCTGGAAGCCAATCTGTTTATCCGCGACCACGCCTTCAACCAGCAGCTGTACCAGCACTTGCAGTCGCTGGCCAGTGAGCAGTGCAAGCCTGTGACCCTGGAGCGCATGATCCGGGGCTACTGGTGGCGTGCACCGTTGATTTTCTTGTGCTTCCACGCAGTACGCCACTTCCCGCGCATTGCCGGCTGGTTTCCGGCCCACCGCAAGCGGCTGGAACCGCAGCAACCGGAAGTGGCGACCCAAGGCAACTTGAACGAGGGCAACACCTGATGGAGCGCAAGCGTTGGCGGACCTGGGCCAAGCGCCTATTCACCGTATTGTTCCTGATTCTGATCCCGGCACTGCTGTTCACGTTGGCGCGCAACTTGGACTGGAACGAGGTGCGCCAGTCGCTGATGGCCTACAAACCCGGCACCCTGGCGATCGGGCTGGTCATGGCGTTGTGCAGTTTCCTGATCTTCGCCAGCTACGACATGCTGGCGCGTGCCTACACCGGCCACCGGCTGCCGGCCAGGCAAGTGCTGCCCATCGCGTTCGTGTGTTATGCGTTCAACCTCAACTTCACCACCTGGGTAGGCGGTGTTGCCCTGCGCTATCGCTTGTACGGGCGCCTGGGGCTGGACACCCCCACCATCACCCGCATCCTGACCTTGGGGCTGTTGACCAACTGGATGGGCTACATGTTGATCGCGGGCAGCGTGTTTGCCCTACGTCTGGTAGAGCTGCCGTCCCACTGGGCAGTAGGCACGACCGGCCTGCAGATGATCGGCTTCCTGTTGCTGGCGGTGTCGTCAGGCTATGTACTGGCGTGCGGGTTTGCGACGAAGCGTACCTGGCGCTGGCGCGAGCATGAACTCACCTTGCCCTCGCTGCGCCTAGCGGTTTGCCAAGTGGTGCTGGGCGCCAGCAACTGGGCGATGATGGCGCTGCTTATCTTCTGGCTATTGCCAGACGAGGCCTTCTACCCGTCCATTCTGGGCATTCTGTTGATCAGCTGCGTGGCGGGGGTGGTGGCCCACATCCCTGCCGGGTTGGGTGTGCTGGAAACCGTCTTTCTTGGCCTGCTGCAAGGGCAGATGGCCCAGGGCAGCCTGGTGGCAGCCCTGTTGGCCTACCGCACGCTGTATTACCTCATCCCCCTGGTATTAGCAGTGATCACTTACCTGGTGCTGGAGAAGCGTGCAAAGGCCATGCGTCAGCACGAGAAGCCTGCGCAGACATAAGCCATGGGGGCAGATGGAACGAGGAAGTGACTAGCAGCTAACGACCCCGCTTTGATCAGCAGGGTCGTCTGGCAGCCTATGCTCAGGGCGAGATGGGATCGCTGGCGGGGAAGGTTTCATCGAGCGCGTTATCGACGCTGCTCTCTTTCTTCTGGGCTACCTGGCCGCAGGTGCAGCCCGGCATGCGGCATGGGTCGCCACTGCGGTGGCCGGTGGCGCAGGCTTCACAGCAGTAGGCCTTGCCATTCTGCGGCACGGCATTGACCGTGCAGGAACATTCAGTGCAGGCGCATCGTAATTCGCTCATTGTGGGCTCCGGTCATCTTCGTCAACTACATCATCGCTCCATGGCTCGCCGTCCAGCGGCGCGGAGCGGGCCAGTTCAGCTTCATCCAGGCCGATACCACCACCAATTTCGTCGGCATCCACCTCGGTAAGCTCCATATCTGCCGGGCCGCCATGGCCGGGTTCGTGCGGGTCGCGCGCGCCGGTTTCATCCAGCAACGTGTCAGGGCTCAGGTCATCGTAGGTCACGTTGTCTTCGTGCAGGCTGTCGGTCAGGGCCTCGCCCCCGGTCATGCCGCTTTCGGCCACGCGCTCAGCGGGGAACTCCTGCTCGATGTCACCTGCAGGCCGTTCATCACCCACCCGCCCTCGCCGCTCGTCCAGGCGTTCACTGAAATCCAGTTCGTGCACGCTGCCCATGCGGTCTTCAATGTTGTCAATCTCAGTGGGTGTGTAGGGCTTGGGGTCGTTTGGCTTGGCCATGTGGCGTCTCCTTCAAGTGGCTCACTTGTGGTCGACTCTGCCCGGCGCAGGAAGATTCAGAGTTTTTCCGGGCCATCCGATTTATTGAACTCCCTGTTCCACGGTTGCCTCCCAACACCAAGACACTCATGGTGTGGAGCCAGTGATGGCAAGGTCCCTAGCGGAATATGCACGCAAGCGTGATTTTGATGCCACGCCGGAGCCCAGTGGCCAAGGGGGCAAGCGCAAGCGCGCCCATGCCTTGCAGTTCTGCATCCAGAAACACGATGCCAGCCACCTCCACTACGATTTCCGCCTGGAACTTGAAGGCACGCTGAAGAGCTGGGCCATACCCAAAGGCCCTTCCCTGGACCCGAAAGTACGAAGGCTGGCGGTGCACGTAGAAGATCATCCGCTCGAGTACGCCAGCTTTGAAGGGCATATCCCTGAAGGCCACTATGGTGGCGGTGATGTCATCGTGTGGGACAGAGGCGTATGGGAGCCCGAAGGCAACCCGGCCGAGGCTTATGCCAAGGGCAAGCTGCGCTTCCGCTTGCAGGGCGAAAAGCTGGGCGGCGTGTGGAACCTGTTTCGCACACGGATGGCGGGCAAGAAAGAGCAGTGGATGCTGGTCAAATCCAATGACAGCCAGGCCCGCCCCGAAAGCGAGTACGTCGTGGTGGATGAGCAGCCCGACAGTGTGCTCAGCGACCGCACCTTGATACCGAAAGCCAAAGTGGCCAAACAGCCGAGGACCAAGACGGCTGCACGCAAGCCAACGGGCGCCGGGCTGCCGAAGGCGCTTGAACCACAACTGGCAACCCTGGTTGAGACGGCGCCCCGTGGTGAATGGCGCTATGAGGTGAAATTCGACGGCTATCGCATTCTCGCCCGTGTCGAGGGGGAGGATATCCGCCTGTTCACTCGTAACGGCCATGACTGGACTGCCAAGATGCCAGGCCAGGTCGCGGCGTTGCGTGCACTGGGGTTGAACTCAGCCTGGCTCGACGGCGAGATGGCGGTCAACGACGCCGAGGGGGTGGCCGATTTCCAGGCGCTGCAAAATGCGTTCGACACCGAGCGGGATGATGCCATTGTCTATTACGTCTTCGACCTGCTGTTCCTGGGCGGTGAAGACCTTCGTCCCCTGCCCTTGCAGCAACGTCGTGCAACCCTGCAACAGCTGCTACAACACAGTGCCGATGGGCGGCTGATGTATTCAGCAGATTTCGATCAGCCGGTCGATTCGTTGCTCCAAAGTGCCTGTCGCCTTGGGCTGGAAGGGCTTATCGGCAAACGCGCCGATAGCCCCTACCTGGGCAAGCGCAGCGCCGACTGGATCAAACTCAAGTGCGGTCGCCGCCAGGAGTTTGTAGTCGTTGGCTACACAGACCCCAAAGGCAGCCGGAAAGGCTTTGGCGCCTTGCTCCTGGCCTTGCATGACGGTGAAAAGCATCAGCTGCGCTATGCCGGCAAGGTGGGCACGGGGTTCAGCGCAGCAACGCTGGCCAGCCTGCGTGCCCGCCTCGAACCGTTGCAGGTGGCTGAGCCTGCGCTGGCCCACCCACCGAGTGGCGCAGAGGCGCGGGTCGTTCACTGGCTGCAGCCACTATTACTGGCAGAAGTTGCCTACGCGCAGATGACCCGTGACGGCATCGTTCGCCATGCGGTGTTCCATGGGCTACGGCACGATAAACCCGCCCGCCACATAGACCTGGAGCAACCCATGTCCGGCAAAAGCACCGCCAGGCGCAAAGCCACTGAGCAATCAGAAGATCTGGGCAAACTGCGCCTCACCCACCCGGACCGGGTGATCGACGCCACTACGCGCGTCACCAAGCGCGAAATTGCCCACTATTACGCTGCTGTCAGTGAGTGGATCATGCCGCACCTCAAGCACCGACCCGTGGCGTTGGTGCGTGCCCCCGATGGGCTTGAGGGTGAGCTGTTCTTTCAGAAGAACGCCGAGCAGTTGCACATCCCTCACCTGCGCGGCTACGACAAGGCCGAAGCAGGCCAGGCTGCCATGGTCATCAATCGGCCAGATTCCCTGTTGGGTGCCGTACAGATGAACATGCTTGAGCTGCACACCTGGAATGCAATCGATAGCAACTTCGACAAGCCGGACCGGTTCGTCCTGGACCTGGACCCTGACCCGGCGCTCCCCTGGAAAGCCATGCTGGAGGCTACCCAGCTGACCTTGACCCTGCTCGATGAACTAGGGCTCACCGTGTTCATCAAGACCAGCGGCGGTAAAGGCATTCATCTGGTGGTGCCGCTGACGCGCCGGGTGGGCTGGGAAGAGGTAAAAGCGTTCAGCCACGCCATTGTGACCTATCTAGCCCAGTTGTTCCCGGACCGGCTGACGTCAGTCTCAGGCCCAAAAAACCGGGTGGGCCGTATTTTCATTGACTACCTACGCAATGGCAAAGGTGCCACTACTGCCTGTGCCTATTCGCTGCGTGCCCGCGAAGGCCTGCCGGTTTCCGTGCCTATCTGGCGTGAAGAGCTGGCCCAGCTCAAGGCCGCCAATCAGTGGACCATCGCCAACCTGGCGCAGCGGCTCGCCGAGGTGGACGACCCCTGGGCAGAGCTGGGCAATACCCGGCAGTCCATTACCGCGCGCATGCGCCGACAACTGGGCGTGGAGCAATGATTACCCAGTACCAAGCCAAGGAGGGACGCCCATGACCACCGCGCAGGACCTCGACCTGACTCACCTGGACCGCGTGCTGCGCCCCTTCGGCGAGCGCCCGCAACCGCTAAGCCTGGATACGCAATTGCCGCCACTGCTCCAGGCTCTGCAAGCCGATCATCTGGACCAGTTGCCGCTGCCCGGCCATGGCGACACGTTGCGGCGCTGGCAAGCCCTTGCCCGGGTGGCCGGGTGCGATCTGGCCTTGGCGAAGCTTTACGAGGGCCATACCGATGCGTTGGCAATCATGGCCGAATGTGGCGCCGCTCATTACGCTGAGAGCGGAATCTGGGGCGTGTGGGCGGCCGAGCCTCCTGACGCTCGAGCCATTATCGTTGCGCGGGATGGCACCCAGGTTCGCCTGGGCGGCCGCAAGGCCTGGTGCTCGGGTGCCCTACAGGTCGACCGGGCGCTGATCACGGCGTGGGACGAAGAAATGCGTCCGCAACTGGTCGCCATCGAGCTGTCACAGCCCGGCCAGGGCTTGAATAGCGAACGCTGGCAGGCGGTCGGCATGGCCACTACCGCCAGCGTTGAAATCAAACTCGACGATACACCGGGCGTGCTGGTCGGCCAGCCCGGCCAATACCTGTCACGGCCTGGCTTCTGGCACGGCGGCGGTGGTATCGCCGCCTGTTGGTACGGCGCCGCCGAGGCGTTGGCTGGCTACCTGCGCGAGCACTGCACCAAGCCGCACCCTGACCCCCACGCCGATGCGCACCTGGGCGCAGTGGATGCCGCGTTGTACGGCGCCAAGGCAGCCCTGCGTGCATGCGCCGCCTGGATCGACCAGCAGCCGCAAGCCGATGCCAGCCTGCAGGTGCGCCGTACCCGCGCGCAGGTTGAACAGGCGGTCGAACAGATTATCAGCCACGTCGGCCGAGCCCTGGGGGCCACCCCGTTCTGCCGCAGCAGCCACTTCGCCCGGCTCAGCGCGGACCTGCCGGTGTTCATCCGCCAGAGCCACGCGGAGCGTGACCTGGCCGTACTGGGCCAACAACTCACACAGGTACCCGCTGGAGCATGGCAGTTATGAGCGAAAACCTGATCGAAGAAAGCCCTGGCACGCCGTGGTCTGCCTGGCAGCAATCCGCCCATCTGGCCCGCGCCACGTGGCTGGATGCCCACCAACTTTGCCCATCTGGGCGGCGCCTGGTGCTGATCGCGCCGCACCCGGACGACGAGATTCTCATGGCCGGCGGCCTGCTGGCCGGCTTCAGGGGGCGAGAAGAGGACCTGGTGCTTGTTTCGGCCACCGATGGCGAAGGCAGCCACCCTGGGTCCAGCCACTGGACCGAGCATCGCTTGCGCCGCCAGCGGCCTCAGGAAAGCCGCCTGGCACTGCAGCAACTTAACCTGGACCCCGGCCGCCTGGACTGGCGACGGCTCAATCTCAAAGATGGCCAGCTGCCCCGCGAAGAAGCGTTTCTGGTCAGCCACCTCACGCAGCTGCTGCGGCCTGACGATTTGCTGATGGCCACCTGGCGGGGCGATGGGCACTGCGATCACGAAGCGGTCGGCCGGGCGGCGGCCCAGGCAGCCCTTGCCCGCAAGGTGCAACTGGCCGAGGTGCCCGTCTGGGCCTGGCATTGGGCCCAGCCCGATGACCCCCGCCTGCCGTGGCCACGGGCGCATCGCTTGCAATTGGATGAAGGCCAGGTGGGGCGCAAGCGCAAGGCAATCGCCGCGCACGCCAGCCAGTTTGAACCGGATGGCTGCAACCCACCGGTGCTGCGCCCAGACTTGCTGGACTGCCTGTTGCAACCCTTCGAACTGGTCTTCCTGTGAATGGAGCTGCCATGAGCATTGACGCCGAGTATTTCGCCGACCTGTATGCCACGAACGAGGACCCCTGGGCTTTTCGAACACGCTGGTACGAGAAGCGCAAGCGGGACCTGCTGATGGCCAGCCTGCCGCGGCAGTGCTACCAGCGCGTGTTCGAGCCGGCGTGCGCCAATGGCGAGCTCAGCGTCATGCTGGCCGAGCGCTGTGGAGCGCTGGTGTGCCAGGACCTCGACCCTACCGCCGTCAGGCTCACCCTTGGCCGGCTCGCCGAGGCCCCCCACGTGCACGCAGAGGTGGCGCGTTTGCCAGCGGACTGGCCTGGGGGGCAGTTCGACCTGATCGTACTGAGCGAGGTGGGCTATTACCTGGACCCTGCAGACTGGTTGCAGGTTATCGAGCAGTCGGTCGCCAGCCTTACCTATGACGGCGGGCTGCTGACCTGCCACTGGAAGCACCCCATCGCAGGTTGCCCTCAAGATGGCCGCGAGGTACACCGCATGCTGGAAAAGCACCTTCCCCTCTATCCTCTGTTCTGCCACGAGGAAGCGGACTTCATCATGGCGTACTGGTCCGCCCAGCCAAGCGTGGTCGACCTCGACGAGACTTGCTTATGATCGGCATCGTCATCCCTGCCCACAATGAAGCCCGGCGCCTGGGCCGCTGCCTCAAGGCTGCGCTGCTGGCTGCCCGATATGCCGGGGATGCGGGGCACAGGGTTGAAATCGTTGTGGTGCTTGACCGCTGTACCGACAGCACCGCCGCGGTTGCGCTGCGCCATGGTATCGAAACTGTGGCGATTGAGGCCGGTAACGTGGGCGAAGCCCGGCGTACCGGCGCCGCCTGGATGCTGGACCGCGGCGCCACCTGGTTGGCCTGCACCGATGCCGACAGCCAGGTGCCGTTGCACTGGCTGGTATCGCAGCTGGGATGCGGCACGGAGGTGGTTTGTGGGACGGTGCATGTGCAGCGGTGGGAGCCATGGCAGAAGGCCGCGCTGCGCCGGCTGTATCACAGCCGGTACGACGACAAGGACGGGCACCGCCACATTCATGGTGCCAACCTGGGGGTGAGTGCGCATGCTTACGCACTGGTGGGTGGTTTCAAGGCGCTCGCGGCACATGAGGATGTGCAACTGGTCAGGGGGCTGGAGGCGTTAGGGGTTGCCATCAGCTGGAGCGGGCAGCACAGCGTGGCCACCAGCAGCCGACGCGAGAGCCGCGCCCGAGAAGGGTTTGGCGACTATCTGGCGGGGCTGCAGAAAACCCTCTGACGCGTTCACGACGCTTTGCGCGAACGCTTGGCCGGCTTTTTCTCGGCTGCGGTTTTCTTGTTTGTTGCCGCAGCTGCTTTCCCCCCGAGGCTACGTTTAAGCAGTTCGGTAAGGTCGATGATATCGGCGCTTTTTTCGGTGCCGCCTGCATCGCCCTTCTCGACCGTTTCAATCTTGCCCTTGCTGGCTTTCTCCTCTACCAGCTCCATGATCGTTTCCCTGAACGCATCATGATACTCATCGGGTGCCCAGCTACCCGACATGTCCTTGACCAGACGCTTGGCCATGTCCAGCTCACGCTTGTCTGGCTTTGCTTGCGTAACGGTGGTGTCCAGCTCCAGCGTATCCAGGCCGCGCACTTCTTCAGGCCAGCGCAAGGTAATCATCACCAGGGCGTCTTCTAGCGGCCTGAGCAAGGCCAAATGCTGACGGGTGTGCAAGACCACGGTGGCCAGCGCCACCTTGCCGGTGCTTGCCAGTGTTTCGCGCAGTAGCGCATACACTTTGCCGCCCCGGCGGTCCGGGCTCAGGTAGTAA
This sequence comes from Pseudomonas sp. NBRC 111119, assembly GCF_001320125.1. Classification (NCBI taxonomy): domain Bacteria; kingdom Pseudomonadati; phylum Pseudomonadota; class Gammaproteobacteria; order Pseudomonadales; family Pseudomonadaceae; genus Pseudomonas; species Pseudomonas sp. NBRC 111119. The sequence goes on along the minus strand of NZ_BCAV01000066.1, from coordinate 28,338 downwards.
GGCGTGTCGAAGTGCTGCAGGGGTATTTCCCCGGCATCGACGAACGAGAAGATATCGATGGTCTGGGTGGCTTCCGGGCGCGCTTTGCGAATTTCGTCTTCGCTGATAACCACATAGCGGCCCTTTTCATATTCCACACCTTTGACGACGTGCTCTTTGTCGATGTCCTTGCCAGTCACCTTGTTGATGCGCTTGTAGCCCACCGGGTCCATGCTGCGCTTGTCGAGCCAGTCGAAATCGACTCGCTCGGTGCTTACCGCCGTGTTCAGCGCGACCGGTATATGCACCAGCCCGAAACTGATTGCGCCTTTCCAGATTGCCCTGGCCATTGAGCATGCCCCCTGAATGATGGACCGATAACTCAAGTGACTGCATTGGCCAGGGAAGGTTTAGCCTGTTCGCCCGGTGGCTCACCGGGGCTGGAAGAGCACCCGCTTGAAGGCCTCGGCGGCCAGGTGCACCTGCACGGCCCAGTCACTCGCCGCTTCGCTACCCGCATCGTCGGAAATATATTTGAGGCAGACAAAAGGAATGTTTTCACTGCGGGCGATCAATGCCAGCACATAGGCTTCCATATCTACCACGTCATAGGGTGCGTCGCCGTGGCTCACTTCGAAGTTGTCACCGGTGCCGCAGGCTTCGAGGGGTAAACCCGAGATGGCCGTGCCATGCTCAAGCACTACTGGCATATCCGAAAAGGGTGTCTCGTAGCGGGCAAAGCCCAAGGGGGTGACATCCATATCCCGTTGCACGAAGCGGTTGCAGCACACCACAGTGCCTTTGCCATGGCGTTTACTCCCGGCAGATCCCAGGTTGACGATCAGCCGAGGCCTATGGCGGGTGATGGCACGGGTGAGCGTGATAGCTGCATTGACCTTGCCAATGCCGGTAAATACGGTATTGAGGTGGCCGAATACTTGGCCGGCTTCGGCTTCGAGTGCAAATACAAACAGGATGTCTTCAGGCGAGACTTGGGGGAACAGCGGGGTCAGCATCATCGGGCATTGATTCCAGTCGACAGGAACGGGCCCGGGTATTGTCAGTCAACTCGGCGGCATTGCAAGCGGGTCGTTGCCTACCTGTAATGCGCGGTGCCGGGTTACCTCGGCACCGCGTAGCCTCACTTACGAACGGCCGCCTTTTGGCCCGGCTTTACCGCCTTGGTCGCTGGAGGAATGCTGGCCGCCTTTGCGCCCGGCTTCGGATGCTTTTTCACGGTCATTGGCAAAGTTGCCTGGGTTCTTGGTACCGCCCTGGCTGCCTTGTTGATTTCCGCTGCGGCTGTTCTCTTTGTTGGCCATGGTCTGAAACCTCGTATGACTTCGGGATGCACGGCAATTGTGCCGTACATGGGTTCAGAGTGCGGCCATCAGCGGTGATTCGCTTTAAACAGCCGCCATCTGACCGGCGGCGTTAAATATGCGAGCGTTGGGTATTTGGCGTGGCGGTCAGTGGGGTGCCGGGGTGTCCAGGCGGGCCTGGCGCCGGCCCAACCATGCCCCGGTCACAGCCCAGCCTGTGGCGATAGCCGCCCCGATCAGCATGGCAGCTTGAGGGTGCTCGCCCATTACATCCAGAGCGCGTTTGAGCCAGCCGCTTATGGCGTCGCCGCCTCGGTACACCACGGTGTCGATGAAGTTCTTGGCCTTGTACTTGTCTTCGGCCGGTAGCACTGTGAACAGCATCTCCCGCCCAGGGCGCACTAGTGCGTATTCCCCGGCCCGCCGTATAACCATGACCACTACGAATACTGCGAACACGGGGGCCATCGCCAGCCAAATGAAGCCCACAGCCATTACCATGGGCACTGCCACCAGAAGCACGCCCACGCCAAGCCGCCGAGCCAAGCGCCCCGTGAGGAACAGTTGAGTGAGAATCGCCAGTGCTTGCACCAAGCCGTCTATCAGGCCGAATACCTGTGTCTGCCGGGTACTGTCGGTGAAGGTCTGGCTGACGATGCGAGCTTGCTCGAAATACAGGAACGTGCTGACACTGGCGAGCAAAACGACGAACAGAGCAGTGCCCAGCAGGTAAGGTGAACGCAGTACCGCTGTCGCACCTGCGAAGGGGTTGCCGCCCAGTGGCTGCCGGGACGGCACAGGCGCTCGCTTTGTGATCGGCTGTGCAGCACGCCAGCGCTGCAGAAAACGTGTGGCCTGGATGCTTGCAACCAAAAAGCCTGCCGCCAGCACCAGCAACCCGGCATGACCAAGTGGCGCCACCAGCAATGCGCCCAGCAAGGGCCCGGTGAGCCCACCCAAACTGGCGCCAGCCGCAAGCAGGCCGAACAGGCGCTTGCTTTGCTCAGTGGAAAAGAGGTCTGCCAGCACGCTCCACGCCAGCGAGATACACAGCAGGTTGAACACCGACAGCCAGATGTAAAATGCGCGGGCCGTCCACACCGCATCAGGCGACCGGGCCATGAGCAGGGCGAACAACACAAGGTTGCTGGCAAAAAAACCATAGGTCCACGGCAGGATCAGCCTGCGCGGTACTTTAGAGGCCAGCCAGCCGAACAACGGCAGGCATACCAGTGTGACGATGAAAGTCCCGGTGAACAGCCATTGCAAGTTGTCTACACCACCCGCAATGCCCATGGTTTCACGCACGGGCCTAAGCATGAAGTAGCCGGTGAACAGTAGATAGAACAACAGCAGGCCGGCGAGCACTGCGGGTGCTTCACCGGGCTGGATATCGAGCAGCTGTTGCAGACGGCGCCGCAGGTTCGTCATCGCGTCACGCAAATTGCTGAATCAGCGCCTGTTGCTGCGCCAGGGTCAGCAATGGGCCATGACCCGCTTTCAATTGGTCGAGCTGGCGATCTGGCCGGCCGGTTGCAGGGATTACGGCGGTAACCGCTGGGTGGCTGATCGCAAACTTGAGGAACAGCTGCGCCCAACTGCCAATGCCCGCCTGCTCGGCCCACCCTGGCAGCGGCTGGTCCTTGACCTGGGCGAACAGCCGGCCATCGTCGAAGGCCCGGTTGATCAGCACCGCTACGCCTTTTTCGCGGCACAGTGGCAAGAGGGTCTTCGCTGCCTGAGGGGCATTGACTGCATAGTTGACCTGGATGAAATCCAGTGGCTCGCTGCGGACGATGGCCGCAACCTCCTCATGCCCGCTGTTCAGGTAATGGGTGATGCCCACATAGCGGGTTTTGCCCTGTTGCTTGAGTTCGCGGGCATAGGGCAACTGGGTTTTCCAGTCGCGCAAATTGTGTACCTGCAATAGGTCGACCTTTTCCGTGCGCAGGCTACGCAGGGTTTGTGCCCACTGGGTCTGGGCTGCGGCGAGGCTGTCGGCTGCAATCTTGGTGGCGATGAAGCACTGGCGATGCCAACCGCCCTCTTCCAGAAGTTGCCCCAGGATAGCGTCGGCGCCGCCGTAGTTCGGCGATGTGTCGATGACCCGGCCGCCGCCTTGGAAGAACGCCGAGAGCACCTGTTCAAGCTGGCGATAGGCCGTAGAACCCGGCTCTACTTCAAAGCTACCAGACGTGCCTGCCCCGATAGCGGGCAGTGCTTCACCGGTGGCGGGTATCTTGCGTGTGAGCAGGCCTTGGGGCGCGGCGGCCAGCCACGGTGCGGCCGCCATAAGGCTAATAGCCGCCCCGGCGCGCAGAACATCGCGGCGTGCGTACATGGTCAGGCCCTCATGAGGAAGCGGTGTCCCCCACAGGCTAGCCCCTGAAACCGTCGGATGCGCCTAGATGTGTGTCTGAATGTTTGACGTATCAGCCTTGCAACAGCAGGCGCAGGTCCACACCCGCCTCGCCCATGGGTGGGCACCAGTAGTAGCCGCCGGTCAGCGGCCGGGTGAAGCGGTACAGGCCGTCGATAATGCCGTCCTCCAACCCGCTCATGCGCCGCAGTTGCACCTCAAAAGCCGCAAAGGACTTGCCCAGGGCCACGAACGCCAGGCCCGCACCCCGGGTATCGGCCCAGGATATAGAACGGCGCACCATGAACGCCTCGGGTGCAAAGCTTTCCTGCGCCGTGCGTTTCACGTGGGCTGACGCTGGGGCATCATCCAGCTCTTCGTTGTCGCTGAGCCGGCGGCCAATGATGTTGTCCTGCACCTCTTGGGGCAGCGCCTTGAAATACTGCAGGTCGTGCTTCCACAGCTGGAAGGCGGCGAAGCTGGAGCCTTTCAGGCCCGGCACACCCTCGGCAAGGATCGCGGCGTGCACGGCATCGTCATCGCTGGGGTTTTCGGTGCCATCTTCGTACCCTGTCAGGTCACGCCCACCCTGGTGCAGGAAGCCCTCCACATGGTCAACCAGGCTGAACGCCGGGCTCAGCAATTGCTCCAGCGCCTGGGCCCGCAGGTACAGGTCGCCCCGCTCTTCGCCGCGCAGCCACAGCCACAGGGCATGCTGGGTGCTCGGGTTCTCCACGGCAGCGTCCAGCACGGGGAATGGCTCAAGCCCTTCGATGTTGGCGTTCAGCACCTTGGCCAACGGTGCGCCGACCCCCAGCGTCAAACGCAAGCCATCCACTTCGTTGAGCAGTGCATCGAGCGCCGCAGGTATGGCGCCTGGGGAGTTGATCGAAAAAAACAGGTGACGAGCATGCACGGGGACGGGGGTGGCGAGCAGACCTTGCTGGAACGGCATGAAGGGCGAGTCCTGGCTAAAAGCGCGCATGCTACTGCGCACCCTGGGTTACTGCAATGCGCGTTAAGCGCGCGGGTGAAGGCACCGCGGTAACAAATGGTTACCAAAGCTGGCCATATGCAATTAGCTATCAGGTCGGCGCCACCTAAACTGCTCGGCAACCCCGGCCCGAGACTGCGCCATGACCGCCTCCCCTCTGCTGACCACCTTTCTGCCCCTGGCCCTGGGCATCATCATGCTTGGCCTCGGCCTGTCATTGACCTTGGCCGATTTTGCCCGTGTGGTGAAATACCCCAAGCCTGTGCTGATCGGCCTGGCCTGCCAGATCGTGCTGTTGCCAATAGCGTGCTTCCTGATCGCCAACGGCCTGGGACTGGAGGCCGCCCTGGCGGTCGGTTTGATGCTGCTGGCGGCGTCACCGGGTGGCACCACCGCCAACCTCTTCAGCCACCTGGCGCACGGCGACGTGGCGTTGAACATTACCCTGACAGCGGTCAATTCACTGATCGCGATCCTGACCATGCCGCTGCTGGTCAACCTGTCGCTGAGCTGGTTCATGGCCTCTGACCAGGCGATCCCGCTGCAATTTGCCAAGGTGTTGCAGGTGTTTGCGATCGTGTTGCTGCCCGTGGCCTTGGGCATGCTGATCCGCCATGTTGCGCCGGCATTCGCTGTGCGCATGGAAAAACCGATGAAGATCGTGGCGGCGTTGTTCCTGGCGTTCACCATCGTGCTTGCCTTGGCCAAGGACTGGCAGACCGTGGTGGAGTACGCACCCGTGGTGGGCCTGGCGGCGCTGCTGTTCAATGTGCTCAGCCTGGCGGTGGGCTACTGGGTGCCTCGCTGGCTGCATGTTCCCAAGCGCCAGGCTATCGCCATTGGCATGGAAATCGGCATTCACAACGGCACCCTGGCCATTGCCCTGGCCCTCAGCCCTTCGTTGTTGAACAACGCGACAATGGCCGTGCCGGCGGCGTTGTACAGCCTGATCATGTTCTTTACCGCAGCCGCATTCGGCTGGTGGGTGAGCCGTGGGCATGTCAGCCCAGAAGCGGCTGCGGGCACGGGTGAGCGCGTCTAGCGTTCAGTTGCGCGGGCGCCTGTTACGTCGCAGCTGGCGCACCAGCACCTGCAAGGGCGGTGCATAGAAGAACCCGAACGAGACACTGCCCTCGCGCCCCTTTACCGCATGGTGCAGGCGGTGCGCGCGGTGCAGGCGCCTAAGGTAACGGCCCACCGGGCGCAGTTTGCGCGGCCAGTGCCGGTGGAACAGCCCATCGTGGGCGGCAACATAAAGCACCCCATAGGCCGCCACGCCGCCGCCCACCCAGTGCAACGGCCAGTACCCGGCCTTGCCGATCGCCACCAGCGCGGCGGCCACCAGCCCCAGGGCCAGCAGGTACAGGTCGTTGGTTTCCAGCATGCCCAGGTGGGGCTCATGGTGGGAGCGGTGCAGCCACCAGCCCCAGCCATGCATGATGTACTTGTGGGCCAGCGTACCGACGCCTTCCATGGCCACCAGGGTGCCGAGCAGGATGGCGATGTTGAGCAACATGAAGCATTCCGCGATGTGTGCAAGAGAGACGGGAAGGTTACCGATTGGTGCGCTGTTTTTCCACGTAGTCGCTGCATGCTGTAGGGGTTTTCCCGATGAAGCCATTGTCATGTTTTTACCCTTGACCTGCCTTGCCCTGCGGCGTAACGTCCCCGCCGCAATTTTGCATCCCTGAACAGGAGTCCTGCATTGGACAGTAGCCCCAGTCGCTTGCGACAGGCCCACGCGGCACGCTAGTCCGGCAGCGCTTCAACTGCCTGGCGGCTTTGCCAAGGCGGTGACGGTTTCAACACTCCTCCTCTCCCTTCGTGGTCCTGCGCATTTCTGGTTTTCTAACCGCGTCGAACGTATCGACGCCAACACGGGCACCTGCCCGTGGATGAGGTTTGCTATGGATTGGAAAGTCTTTCTGCTGCGCGTCAGCATTGCCCTGCTGCTGGGCGCCCTGATCGGGGCCGAGCGGCAACTGCGTCAGCGCCTCACTGGCCTGCGTACCAATGCACTGGTCAGCACCGGTGCCTGTCTGTTCGTGTTGATGACCCAGGCGGTGCCTGGGATGCAGCCTACCGATGCCTCACGCATCGCTGCCTACGTGGTGTCGGGCATCGGGTTTCTCGGTGGCGGGGTGATCATGCGCGACGGCTTCAACGTGCGTGGGCTGAACACTGCGGCGACCCTATGGTGCACCGCCGCCATCGGCGTGCTGTGCAGCCTCGGCCTTTTGCTGGAAGCTGCCTTGGGCAGCCTGGTGGTGCTGTGCGCCAATATTCTGCTGCGTGACATTGCCCAGCGGTTGGACCGGCAGGAGGTGGTACCTGCCAGTGAGGTGGAGCAACATTTCGAGGTGCGTATCGTCTGCCGGGCCCAGGATGAGATCCAGGTGCGCAGCCTGATGCTGCACAGCCTCAGCGACCCTGGGCTGCGCTTGCAGTCCTTGCACAGCGAAGACTTGGCAGACCCTTCCCGGCTGGAAGTGCGCGCCGAACTGCTGGGTACTTCCGAGGCGCCCTCGCAATTGGAGCGGCTGGTAAGCCGCGTCAGCCTGGAAAAAGGCGTCAGCTCGGTGCGCTGGCAGTTGCAGGCGCAGCAGCATGCGCTGGCAGCAGATTAACCCGCCACCCGCTCCATCACTTCGTAACGGTCGCGGCCCTGGTGCTTGGCCTCGTATAACGCCAGGTCCGCAGCCCCCAGCAGTTGCTGCGGGGTGAGTGCTTGCTGGGAGAGGTCCGCCACGGCAATACCGGCACTGAATGAAACCCTGCCCAGCGGGCTGCCGGCATGTTCCAGCATCTGCCCACGCAAGGCTTGCTGCAGCTCACGCACCAGCGCCTGGGCGCCCTGGCTGTCGGTATCGGGCAGCAACAAGGTGAATTCCTCGCCGCCGTAGCGCACAGCCAGGTCGGCCGGACGGCGCATGGCTTGGCGCAACAGCGCGGCGAACCGCTGCAGGCACGCATCACCTGCCGGGTGCCCGTAGCGGTCGTTGTAGGCCTTGAAGTAGTCCAGGTCGAGCATCACCACCACCAGTGGGTAGCCCTGGCGCCGGGCCCTGCGCAGTTCTGCATCGAACACTGCATCGAGCCGGCGACGGTTGCCCAGGCCCGTGAGGCTGTCGGTCAGTGCCAGCGCCTTCAATGTCTGATGGGCCTGGTGCAAGGCACGCTCCATGACAATGCGCTCACGCAACTGGCGCAACACTACCCAGCCAAAGACTGCGAAGCCCAGCACCAACAGCAACAGCACAGCCAGAGACTTCAGGGCATCCTGCCGCCAGGGCGCCACGATGGACTCCCGGGATAGCCCTGCTTCCACCACCAGCGGGTAACTGGTCAACGCGCGGTAGGCATACAGGCGCGGCGTGCCATCGACCACCGCAACGGCTTCCACCAGGCCCTGTGGCGCGTACGGCAGGTGATTGCGGAAAATCTCGCTGTTGGCCAGGCTGCGCCCCACCACCCGCTCGACGAAGGGGCGCCGCACCAGAATGGTACCGTCGCGCTTGGCCAATACCAGAGCGCCACGTTCATCGATCTTGAATTCACCGTAGTAGCGCACGAACCAGTCCACCTTGATGGTGCCCAGCAGCACCCCGGCAAAGCTGCCATCGGCATGCTGCAGGCGCCGGGATATGGGAATGATCAGGCTGCCGGTAGACCGGCTGCGCACCACTGAGCCGATGCGCACCGCCCGGCTCGGGTGGTCGCGGTGGTAGATGAAGTAATCGCGGTCGCCGTTGTTCGCGGCAGCTGGGCTGGCAGTTTTGTCCGTGACGATCCAGCGCCCATCGGGCCCGTACACGAACAGCCCGTGCAACTGCGGGATGATGCTTTTCTGCTGGGCAAGCAGCGCATGCAACCGGGGGCGGTCGATATGATCGAAGCCATCGCCTTCCAGGCGTTCGGCCAGTGCGGCGGTAATCGCATCCACTTGGCGGATGGCGTCTTCGGCGTGCTGTGCGGTGGCCTGTACCAGGTTGGTGACCATATTTTCAGCGTTGATGAAGGCATCGCGATAATCGCGCCAGATGCGCCAGCCTTCGACCGTTGCAAATGTCACCAGCACCAGCAACATGAACGCCAACACCAGGCGAAACACCGACACCCGCCTGCCCTCGCCCGTCAGAGCGAGGGGGCCTTGGTCATCCTGATCCGCGGCTGCACGCATTCGAATCCCTAGGTCGTGGTCCACTGGTCGCACTTGACTATAGCCAGCTAGCCGCGCAGGTGCGTAGCGCAGGGCAAAAAGATTAAACCTTTGCGTCTTGCCGGGCCTCAACAGTACGCGACACTGACGTCGCGCCATCGTTTAAGGAGCGGAACATGAGCAATCTCTTCATCAAGCGCGTCGGCCTGTCCATGGTGCTCGGCATGGCATCGGTCCACGCATTTGCAGCCAGCTCGGACGACTTCGTAGACGCAGCGACCGAAGCCGGCATCGCAGAAATCGTCACCGGCAACCTGGCTCAGGAAAAGACCAAGAGCGCTGACATCAAGACCTACGCTCAGCAAATGGTCAAAGACCACACAGAAGCCAACCAGAAGCTTGCCGCCATTGCCGCCAAGCTGGACATCTCGGTGCCAGATGAAGCTGCACTGACTGACAAGATCAAAAAGGTCATTCTGGAATGGCGTGACGAGTCCTTCGACAAGTCTTACGTCAACAACCAGGTCGATGCCCACGAAAAAACCGTCAACCTGTTCAAGAAAGAGGCTGAGTCTTCCGACAAGCCTGAGCTGAAGGCATTCGCTGCAGAAACACTGCCCAAGCTAGAACAGCACCTGCAGCATGCCAAGGCACTGCAAACCCAACACGGCAAGTGAGGTAACCATGAGCAACGACGCACTCAAATCCGAAGTCCTTACCCGTCTGCACCATTCTCACCCGCATGGGCTCGGCAAGGAGTTGCTGGATAACTACCGGGGCGAGAAGGAAGTGGCTGACATGCTCATGTCGCTGCAGCAGGAAGGGCTGATCCACGACGGCAGCGTGCTGAAGGACAGCGATGAAAATGTGAGCCTCAGCTACCCCATCAAACTGTCGGCGGCTGGGGTAGATGCAGCGAAAAAAGCCGAGGCAGCCAAGAAAGCCGAGTCCTGAAGGACGTGCGAGGCCGTTTGGCGGTGTTTTAAAGGGGCGGCCTGTTGGCCGCCCTTTTTATTGCGTATCTTTCTCCACGTCACGCGGCGGTTTGGCGGGGCCCTGAGGGTCCACTTGAGGGTCGTCGACGCTGGGTGAGTCCGGATCAAACCCGAGGTCGTCCGGTTTGTCAGCGTGATCAGTGGAATGAGGCCCCTGCTGGGTGCTCGGTGCTTTGTCGTTACCGGTCATGGTTTTTCTCCAATGGCTGCCCTATTGAAGAAACCACCCGCCCCCGAAAGTTTGATTAATCTTGCGCAGCATTGCGCGCAGCCTCGCACCGCGCCAACGCCTCATCCCTACCCTGCAATTGCACGCGTAACTGCTCAAGCTGATTGGCCTGCTCGGTACAGATGCCGCGCTTGTCCTCCAGGCTTTGCAACTGTACGGCAAGCTGACGGCGCAGTTCATCACTGCTGCCCTGTGCTTGGGCCAGCAGGGTGCGCAGGCCCTGGATTTGCGCATCGCGCTGCTCCAGTAGTTCTTTTTGCGTGCGGTTCTCGCCCGACGCCTGGCGGTGCTCGCCCAGCAACCGTTCGTTATCCCGGTGCAGGCGGGTGAGCTCGTCCTGTTTCACCACCATGCCCTGCTGCAACTGGCGCACTTCCACCTGCATCTGCTGCAACTGCGCCTCATGCCGGCGTTGCTCCTGCTCACGCTGGTCCCGGCTGGCATTGCGGTAATGCTCAAGCGCATCGCGGGCATGGCGGTGTTTGTCTTCCAGCGAGCTGACCTGTGCCTCCTTGTCTGCCAGGCGGACCTGCAATTCGCCCAGCGACTGGCTCAGGCTGGCGTTGCGCAACTGCTCCGTTTGTAGCGTGCTGTGTAGGGTGTGCACCTTCTCGGACTCCGCTGCCAATGCAGCGACATCAATCTGATGCTGTTGCTGGGCCTCGGCCAGGGTCTGGCGAACGGTGGCGAGTTCCTGTTCCAACTGTTCGCGCTGTTCGGTGAACACCCGCTCAGCCTGCTCGATAGAGAGGTTGGCTTCGTCCTGCAGTTGGGTCGCCAGTTGCCCGACCATGCGGCTGAGCACCTCGCTGATCGGTGCGCCGCCTTCCGAGGGCACGGGCTGCTGGCCAGTGAGCTCTTTGAGATAGCGGTGGATGGTGGTTTTTGAGCCGGTATTGCCCAGTTCGATACGGATGGCATCGATGCTGGGGTTCTCGCCCCTGGCAATCAGCGCCTGCCTTGCCTGCTGCACCACAACCTTGTTTATGCCACCGCGGGCCATGGGATCTCCTACTATTTTGTACTGTTGTACGTAGCATGTAATTACATACCAATTCTGAGCTAGTGGAGTGCGTATTTCAAGCCTAGGATAAGGTGGAATAATCACGGCTTATCGAATGTGAGTGCTTTTTTTTAGTGCCTAGCCTGTCGCTCTGGCAGCGCGCAGTACCTTGAATCGCTCACCCGCAGGCGCCACCATGCACGCAACGCTCAAGGCCTCATCGACATGACCCTGCAGAACTACAAGGCAATCGCCGACAGCATCTCGCTGCTGCTTTATCCCCACGCCGAAGTCATCGTGCATGACCTGGCCAGCCAGACCGTGGTGTACATCGCCAACAACTTCTCCCAACGCCAGTTGGGGGATGACTCCGCCATTGATGGCGAACTGGACGCCCTGCTGGAGGGTGTCAACCTGGGGCCCTACGAGAAGCTCAACTGGAATGGCCAGAAGGTACGCGCCATCAGTACGGTGCTGCGCAACGAGGCGGGCGTTGCCGAACACCTGATGTGCATCAACCTGAATGTGTCGGTACTCGAACAGGCGCACGCGGCGCTGGAAGCGTTCTTCCAGGTAAGCCGCGTTGTTGCCAAACCCGATGCGTTGTTTCGCAATGACTGGCAGGAACGCATCAATACCTTCCTCCATGGCTGGCTGCAGGCCAATGGCCTCTCGCTGCAGACATTGAAGATGAAAGACAAGCGCACACTGGTGCAGGCGCTACACGCCGAGGGTGCATTCGAGGGGCGCAGCGGTGCGGATTACGTGGCCAATGTGCTGAGCATGGGGCGGGCGACGGTGTACAAGTACCTGAAAGACCTCAAACGCTGACGAGACATCCCCGCTGTTGATGGAAGTAGACATAGATTCTATTATGGACATCTATTCCATTTCAGATTGGGACCCGTCATGCCCCTTACTGCTTCTCTCAAACAGATTGATGGTTCAGTGCTCGATGCACTCTACGAATCAATCACTCAAGCGCACAGCACACTGCGCCCCGCCGTCAGCATTACCCCGCTTGAATACAGCCCTGGCCTGTCCACCATTACGGGCTGCCAGGTGCTGCTCAAGTGCGAGCACTTGCAGCACACTGGTTCATTCAAGTTTCGCGGAGCCAGCAACAAGATCCGCCTGCTGGATGAAGGTGGGCGGCAGAGCGGTGTGATTGCTGCATCTTCTGGCAACCATGGGCAGGCGCTGGCGTTGGCCGGCCAGCGGGCCGGAGTGCCCGTGACCGTTTACACCAGCACGTCTGCCTCCGCCTATAAAGTGCAGGCCATGCGCGCGCTGGGTGCACAGGTCATCAGTTTGCCGACAGACCCGCTCAGCGTTGAACTGGAAGCGGCCAGGCAGGCGCAAGCCCAGGGCAAGGTGTTCGTATCCCCCTACAACGACCTGCAGGTCATCGCCGGCCAAGGCACCATCGGCATCGAGCTGTTCGAACAGGCACCCGACCTGGATGCCGTATTCGTTGCCGTGGGCGGTGGCGGCATGATTGCCGGTATTGCCACTGCCTTACGGTCCCTGAAACCCGGTACGCACATCGTTGGCTGCTGGCCAGAAAACGACCCGGCCCTGCAACGCTCCCTGGAGGCCGGCGAAATCATCGACATCGACGCGCAGCCTACGCTGTCCGACGGCACTGCCGGGGGTGTGGAGCCCGGCAGCATCACCCTGCCGCTGTGCCAGGCGCTACTGAGCGATACCGTGCTGGTCAACGAGGGCGAAATAAAATCGGCCATGCGCGACATTGCCCGCCATGAGCGCTGGATCATCGAAGGCGCTGCGGCGGTCGCTGTGGCCGGCATGCACAAGCTGGCCGAACGCTACCAAGGCAAGCGTGTAGCGGTGGTGCTGTGCGGCCGGAATATCGTGCTGGAGCAGTTCTGCCAAGCCATCAGCTGAATGCTCCCCTATGTGGCTTCAGCCCCGCCTGTGCACCTGGGCCGGCGTGCGGCGCATCAGCACCTCCCCGTGGCGTATCGACACCAGCGCATGGCCCTGACTACGGACCATTTCGTAGTCATCCGGCGCCGACAGCAGCAACAGGTTGGCCGGCCTGCCCACTTCGATGCCGTAGCGCTCGCCCAGGTTGAGGGTGCGGGCGCTGTTGTCGGTGATCAGGTCCAGGCAGCGCTGCAGGTCCTCGTACCCCAGCATGTGGCAGATGTGCAGCCCGGCTTCCAGAATGCGCAGGATGTTGCCGTTGCCCAGCGGGTACCAAGGGTCGACGATCGAATCCTGGCCGAAGCACACGTTCATGCCGGCGCGGTCGATTTCCGCGACACGGGTCACGCCCCGCCGCTTGGGGTGGTTGTCGAAGCGGCCTTGCAGGTGGATGCTCTCGGTGGGGCATGAGACGAAGTTGATGCCCGAGCGTTTCAGCAGGCGGAACAGCTTGGAGCAGTAGGCGTTGTCGTAGGACCCCATCGCCACGGTATGGCTGGCCGTAACCCGGGGGCCTATCTGCCGTACCCGTGCTTCCTCGGCCAACACCTCGAGAAAGCGCGACTGCGGGTCGTCGGTTTCGTCGCAATGCACATCCACCAGGCAGCCGCTGCGCTCAGCCAGGTCCATCAGGAACTTCAACGAGGCCACGCCTTGCTCGCGGGTGTTCTCGAAATGCGGGATGCCGCCCACCACGTCGGCACCGATGGCAATCGCCTCGGTCATCAGCGCCCGGCCATTGGGGTAGGACTCGATGCCCTCCTGGGGGAAGGCAACGATCTGCAGGTCTACCAGGTGGCGCACGTCCTCGCGGACCTCGACCATGGCCTTGAGTGCGACCAGGCCGGGTTCGGTGACATCCACGTGGGTACGCACGTGCTGGATGCCGTGGTCCACCAGCATGTCGATGGTTTTCTTGGCCCGGGCCTTGATGTCGTCGTGGGTAGTGGTTTCTTTGCGCTGTGCCCAGCGCTCGATCCCCTCGAACAAAGTGCCGCTCATGTTCCACTCCGGCTCCCCCGCCGTCAGCGTCGCGTCCAGATGGATGTGCGGCTCGACGAAGGGCGGCACTACCAGGTTCTGCGCCGCGTCCAGGTCATCGGCAGCCCCAGGCGCGACAACGTCGGGCTGGGGCACGATGGCGGCGATGGCGGCACCGTTCAATTCGATGCGAAACAGGCCAGGCCTGCCACGCAGGCGGGCGTTGATGACGTTCATGCCGTTGCTCCTCGTTCACTACCTGGGGTTGCGTGCTGGGCAGGTTGCCCCTGGCCTCAGGCTGCGTCCAGCCCCATTTGCCAGAAATCCGCCTCCAGGTTCGACGCCTGGGCAAAAGTGCCCACCAGCTCGGCGAAGCGTTGTTCGGTCATGCTGCGGGTGGCCAGTTCGTCCAGATGCGTACGCGCCGCTGCGGCCACCGCCTGATACGCCGGCCCGGCGTACTCGCCGATCCACTCGCGATACGGGTGTTGGCTGAGGTCACCGATCTGCTCGGCCAGCGCCTGGCCGATTTCGGCGTAGCCGATCACGCACGGCGCCAGTGCCACGTGCAGCTCCAGCAGGTCGCCAGCCGCCCCGCAGTCCAGCACGTAGCGGGTGTAAGCGACGGTGGCCGGGTGTTCTGCTGCCGCTTCGATATCCGCCTGGCCCAGGCCCCACCGGGCGCACAAGCGCAGGTGCAGGTCGGTTTCGTCCAGAATCGCCGCCAACCCGGCCTGGGCTGCGCGGATATCCGCCGGGCGCCGGCTCTTGTAGGCGGCCAGCGCCCAGGCCCGGGCGAACTGGATCAGGAACAGGTAGTCCTGAACCAGGTAATGACGAAACGCCGCCTCGCTCAAAGTGCCCTCGCCCATCTGGCGCACGAAGGCGTGGTCCACGTAACGCTGCCACTGTGGTGTGGCGGCCGCTTTCAAGCGCGCGAAGATATCCATGCTCATTGGCCCTCCGGGTAAACGGCGTCGAAGAATGCCAGCTCCAGCGCCACGGTGCGCTGGTAGAAGTCCGTGGCCAGGGCAGCTTCGGCAGGGCCAACGCGGTCAAGTTCCGCCTGGAGAAAGGCAACGAAGGCCTGAAAAGCGGGATTGTCGTGCAACGTGATCCACTCGGCGTGCACAAAGTGCTGCGGCAGCGGCTTCGGTGCCTTCAGCGCCCAATCCAGGTACAGGCCTTCGGCCACGTTGAGCACTGCCAGCGCTGCAGCATACGACCGGGTGGCAGCCGCCTCGCGCATGATCGCCTTGAACCCTGCAGTGGGCGCCGTATCCGCCGGCTCGCTGCGTTGGGCCGGGCTTACAGCCAGTGCGTCGAAGGCCCGCAGGAAGTAGGTGTTCTCATCGCTGGAAATCATGCCGGCGAAACGCCCAAGGCGCAGGCGCGCCTCGAAGGTGTCTGCGGTGGCGATGGCCGCGCCCAGCAGGGTCAGGAAGCTGTCGAGAAAACGGTGGTCCTGTACCAGGTAGTCGATCATCACGCGGTCTGGCAGGGTGCCGTCGCACAGTTGGGTCACGAAACGGTGGCCGGTGGCCGCGCACCAGGTTGGCTCGCATTGGCGACGCAGGGCCTGGTTGAAACGTTCGGTCATGAGAGTGCCTTCGATCAAGGGATGGCAGACCTATACCGTAATGCTTGTGCTCCTGTCACGCCGCGCCGGGCAAAAGACTAAAGGCTAATTGCCACCAGTCACCGTGCTGTCATCTTCCTGTCGTATTGTTGTGGCCTCACCCAGGGTCGGGAACTATCAGAAGTGATTCGTCGTTCGCTTTCTTCCGCCAGCCTGCTACGGCTGCTGATCCTGTTGCTGTGTGCTGCCACGCTGGCGTTCCTCTGGGGGCTGCATATCTCGCAGAAAGCATCGGCCGGGCAAGACGCGCTGGCGGCCAAAGCTGCCGAACACCTGAACCTGGCCAGCATCATCGGCCAGAACCTGCGCCAGGCACTCGACCGCGGCCAGGCCGACGACCCTGCACTCAAGCGCCTGGGCCTTTATGACCGGCACGGCCGCCTGCTATCGGCTACCCTGCCCGACGCCCCCGCCCAGCTGCCCAAGCCCTGGCTCACACAGTTGGGAAGGCAACTGGCGGTATACGGTGCCAAGCCGTTTCTGGCTCAAGGACTGACTGATGAACGCGCAGCCCTGAGGGCCCTGGTGCCCCTTGGTTGGGGCGACAATGGCAAGGTCCTGCTGCTTCAGTTGCAGCCCCTCTACCTGGCAGAACTGCTGCACCCTGTCGACCTGGGAAGCGGCGGCCGGGTCAGCCTCGTGCAGGATGACGGGTTGGAGCGCCTGCGCATCGATGGCCGCGGTGTGACGGCTATCGACAGCCCGCTGCAGCCAGCCTTGAGTGGCCGCGGTGCGGACGCCGGGTTGCTCACCCAGTACGGCGCAGGCGAGGCCTACCAAAGCCTGTACAGGCGGGTACCCGAACGCGGGTTCAGCGTGGTGGTGAGCCAACCCCAGGCGGAAATCGTCACCCCTTCGCAGCTGGCCTACGCCAGGCAGTTCTGGCTGAACCTGGGCATGACCCTGATGATTCTTGCCAGCCTGGCCTGGACCCTGCGCCTGCTACGTAAACGCCAGGAAGCGTTCAGCGCGCTGGAGCACGCCCAGCAGGTCAACCAGCAGTTGATCGGCCGCCTGGAGGACGAACACCGGCGTAGCAGCCATGCCGCTGCCACCGACCACCTCAGCGGCCTGCACAACCGCCGCCAGTTCGTCGAGGTGGCCGCGCTGGCCCTGACTCGCCAGCGTGGGCGGCGGCAGTTGATGGCGATCCTGTTCATCGACATGGACCGCTTCAAGTCGATCAACGACTCATTGGGGCACAAGATTGGCGACCTGCTGCTGCAGGCCGTTGCCGGACGTATTCAACGCTTGCTGGAGCCCGGGGACGAGGCGTCGCGCTTCGGCGGCGATGAATTTGTGGTGCTGCTGGCCGGCGAGCGCAGCGAGGACCAGATCAACGCTTGGGTCGGTGAGCTGGTGCGCAGGCTCTCGGCCACCTATGCCCTGGACGGCCAGGAGGTCAACACCAGCCCCAGCGTTGGCGTCAGCATCTGCCCGCGCGATGGCCAGGACATCGACAGCCTGATCCGCAGCGCCGACGCCGCCATGTATTCGGCCAAGCAGGCCGGGCGTGCGCAGTACCGGTTCTTCGACCCGTCGCTGAACCTGGCGGATATTCAGGCGTTTACCCTGGAACAGGCGTTCGGCAGCGGGTTGGCGGCGCGCCAGTTCGTGCTGCACTACCAGCCACAGATCCATCTGGATACGCACCAGGTGGTGAGTTACGAAGCGCTGGTACGCTGGGACCACCCCGAATTCGGCCTGCTCTACCCAGACCGGTTCATCGGCCTGGCCGAGCGCAGCGGTTTTATTGTCGAGCTGGGCTGGGAAGTGCTGCGCCTGGCCTGCGAGGCGCTGGCGGGCTGGGCCGCCGAAGGGCGGGAGGCACGCCTGGCGGTGAATGTGTCCGCCCTGCAGTTGCGCCAGGCGGACTTCGCCAGCCGCCTGCTCGATGGGTTGCACAGCCATGGCATTGCACCGGGGCAACTGGAGCTGGAAATCACCGAAACCACCATCCTGGACCCCGAAGGCCCGGGCGTTGAGCACCTGCATCGGCTGCGTCTGGCGGGGCTAGGCATCAGCCTGGACGATTTTGGCCGCGGCTACGCAGGCTTTGCCCACCTGCACTCGCTGCCGTTGAGCAAGTTGAAGATCGATCGGTCGTTGATCGCCTCACTGTCCAACAGCCCTGACGACAGCCCGATCGTCTCGTCCACCATTATTCTGGCCAAGCGGTTGGGCCTGGCAGTGGTGGCCGAGGGGGTCGAAACCCGTGAGCAGGTGGTGTGTTTGAAGCTGGCCGGGTGCGATATCGCCCAGGGCTATCACTTCAGCCGCCCGCTGTCCGATGCGCAGTTACGCGAGTACGCGCCGTTCAAAGAGGTGGAAGAGAAAGTCGCTTACTGATACCGGCAGCCCCAATTACCGCACCCGCGCATTTTGTAGGTATCGTATAGGCCTCGCACACCCCGCTGGCCCCGGACCATGACCGATATAGACCTCTACCTGCGCGCTGCCACCCGTGACAACACCCGGCGCAGCTACCAGGCGGCCATCGACCACTTCGAAACCCACTGGGGCGGCTTCCTGCCGGCCACGGCCGACAGCATTGCCCGCTACCTGGCCGATCACGCCAACCAGCACGCGGTGAGCACGTTGCGCCAGCGCCTGGCAGCGCTTAGCCAGTGGCACATCAGCCAAGGCTTTCCCGACCCTACCAAAGCGCCGCTGGTGCGCCAGGTGCTGCGCGGTATCCGCACCCTCCACCCCGCGCCGCCACGGCAGGCGGCGCCGTTGCTGTTGCAGCACCTGCAAACCGCAGTGGGCTGTTTTGAGCAGGAGGCGCGCCTGGCCCGCGAACAGCACGACTTGCACACATTGCGGCGGGCGAGGCGTGACAGCGCCCTGTTGCTGTTGGGTTTCTGGCGCGGTTTTCGCGGGGATGAACTGGCGCGGCTGCGGGTGGAGCACATTCAGGCCGAACCCGGTGTCGGCATCACCCTGTTTCTGCCACGCAGCAAAGGTGACAGAGAGGCGCTGGGGGTGCAGCACCGCACCCCTGCCCTCAAGGCCCTGTGCCCGGTAACGGCGTACCTGCAATGGCTGGAGGTGGCGGGCATTGCCCACGGCCCGGTGTTCCGCAAGCTTGACCGCTGGGGCAACCTGGGCGATGCCCCGCTCAACAGCAACAGCCTGGTCGGCGTGTTGCGGCGCATGCTGGAGCGCGCCGGG
Source organism: Pseudomonas sp. NBRC 111119 (assembly GCF_001320125.1). NCBI lineage: Bacteria > Pseudomonadati > Pseudomonadota > Gammaproteobacteria > Pseudomonadales > Pseudomonadaceae > Pseudomonas > Pseudomonas sp. NBRC 111119. The sequence goes on along the minus strand of NZ_BCAV01000066.1, from coordinate 9,554 downwards.
GTGCCGGCGGCGTTGTACACCGGGCACTCCCTGCGCCGCGGTTTCGCCACTTGGGCCACGTCCAACGGCTGGGAGCTCAAGGCGCTGATGAGTTATGTGGGCTGGAAAGATGCCAAGTCTGCGTTGCGCTACATCGACGCCACGCAGCGTTTCGGAGAACTCGCCCTGCTGCCGGCCAGCCCGCTGCCGGCCCTTACGCCCTGACTGACCGCTGGTGAGCACACTGCCACAGGCGGCCGATATCGCAGGCGCGGGCCCGTAACAGCCGGGCCGCATCGGTACAGGCCTGGTCCAGGCTGATCGGCCCGTCAGCCAACGCAAACGCAGCGTCCACCCCGTGGGCGTAGAGCTGCTGATAGCCCTCCCCCAACGTACCTGCCAGCACCACTACCGGCACGTCATGGCGCTTGGCGACCCGCGCCACGCCCATGGGCGTTTTGCCGCGCAGGGTCTGGGCGTCGAAACGGCCTTCGCCCGTCACGACCAGGTCCGCGCCCTGAACCAAGGCATCCAGCCCCGTCAGTTCAGCCACCACTTCTACCCCCGGGCGGAATTGCGCGCCCATGAACGCCCTGGCGGCAAAGCCCATGCCGCCTGCAGCCCCACACCCCGGGAAGTCGCGCACATCCTGGCCCAGCAGGCGCGCACAATGGTCGGCAAAATGGCCGAGCGCCTTGTCCAGCGCCTGCACCTGCTCGGGGCTGGCACCTTTTTGCGGCCCGAAGATCGCCGATGCACCGTGCGCGCCGCACAGTGGGTTGTCGACGTCTGCGGCGACTTCAAACTGCACCTCGGCCAAGCGTGGGTCGAGGTCGCTGGCGTCGACCCTGGCCAAGCCTGCCAAGCCCAGACCACCCTCAACCAGCGGTTGCCCGTGGGCGTCCAGCAAGCGCAGGCCCAGCGCCCGCAACATGCCGCTGCCAGCATCGTTGGTGGCACTGCCTCCAATCGCCAACACCACACGCCTGGCCCCAGCCGCCAGCGCTGCCGCAATCAACTCACCGGTGCCCCATGTGCTGCTGCGGCAGGCATCCCGCTGACCGGTAGGCACCAACTGCAGGCCGCTGGCCTGGGCCATTTCAATGATTGCGGTGCGGCTCTGCGGCAGCCAGCCCCACCCTGCCTCCACCTTTTGCCCCAATGGCCCACGCACGGTCTGCCGGCGCAACTCTCCGTCGCTTGCCGCCAGGATGGCCTCCATGGTGCCCTCACCGCCGTCGGCCATCGGGCACTCGATCAATTCGGCCTTGGGCAGCGCTTCGTGCAGGCCGTTGGCAATGGCACGGGCTACCCCGGCCGCGTCGAGGCTGTCCTTGAACGAGTCGGGCGCGATGACGATTTTCATGGTGATACTCCTGTCCTGATAGCGGCATGCTGACACCTGGCAACGCCAGCGGCCTCAGTCAAATGCACAACGCTGCGCGGAGGTTGTTTGGGCAACTGCCTGTGCTGGTCAGCCAGCGGGCAGCAACTGCAAACCCAGGTACAGGCTGAGCATGCCCTCCATGCGCAGCGGGTCGACCTCGCCCAGCTCGGCGATGCGCTCCAGGCGATAGCGCAAGCTGTTGCGGTGGATGCCCAGCGCGTCGGCACAGGCCTGGCTCTGCCCGTCATGGGCACACCAGGCACGCAAGGTGGCAAGCAACTGCCCGTTGCCATCCTTGGCGCGGATGCGTTGCAGCGGCTCCAGCAGCTCGTCCAGCGCGTCATCGTTGCGGTGGCGCCACAGCATTGCCGGCAGCCTGTAGCGGTGCAGGCTCAACAACTGTTCCCCGGGCAGCACTTCCCTACCGTAGGCGAGCAGGTCGCGGACCCGGCGATAGCCCCGGCGCAGTTGCTCCAACCCCTGGGCTACGCTGCCAAGCGCCAGGCGCTCGACAACCCAGCCATGGCGTTGCAGGCGTTCAAGCAGGCGTGCTTCATCCAGCGCAGCGCCTGCCGGGCGGCACCACAGCAGCGATTGGCGCGCAGGGCTCACGCACCAGCTGTCGGGGTAGCGGCTTATCAGCCAGGCGGCCAACGCCTCGGCGTCAGGGCCCGAGGCCAGTTCAAATAGGCACGGCACCCGCGGCAGTTGGGGCTTGAGGCCCAGTTGCCGCGCTTCATCGAGTAGCCGTGGCGAATCGCCCGCGCCACCCAGCAGCAACGCCAGCAGGTCATCGCAGCGCTGACGGCGCCATTGCTGATCGGCCTGCAGGTGACGCTGGGCCAGCAGCATCTCGGCAGTCATGCGCACCAGTTCGGCGTAGGTCCGCACCTGTTGCGGGTCTCCGGTAAGGCCCAGTACGCCCATCAGCCGGCCATCGAGCATCAGCGGCAGGTTCACGCCCGGTTGCACGCCCTTCAGGCAGCGTGCAGCATCGGTATCCAACTCGACGATGCGCCCGTTGGCCAACACCAGTTGCGCACCTTCGTGGCGGGTGTTCACCCGCTCAGGCTCGCCACTGCCCAGAATCAGCCCTTGGCTGTCCATGACATTGACGTTGCACGGCAGAATGGCCATCGCCCGGTCGACAATATCCTGCGCCAGGTCGTGGTCGAGTTCGAACATTCAAGGGTCCTTGCAAGCGAGCGATTGGGCCAGGGCACAGCAGTGGCTGGCCGGTGCTGTGCAAAAGCACAAAGACAGGCATGCCGCCGTCCCCGAGACTCGGTGGGGCGAGCGCCGGCACAGGCGACGCGGCGACAACCATAACAACAGAGAACCCGATCATGGCACACAGCCCCGCCCCTGACCACGGCACGGACACCGAGCGTAACGCACTGTACCGGCGCATTACCCTGCGGTTGATTCCGTTCATTTTCATCTGCTACCTGTTCAACTACCTGGACCGCGTCAACGTCGGCTTTGCCAAGCTGCAGATGCTCGACGCGCTCAACTTCAGCGAAACCATCTACGGCCTCGGCGCCGGCATCTTTTTCATCGGCTACGTGCTGTGCGGCTTGCCCAGCAACCTGGCGCTCAACCGCTTCGGCCCGCGGCGCTGGATTGCCCTGATGATGATCGCCTGGGGCAGCTTGTCCACCTGCCTGCTGTTTGTCACCACGCCTACCGAGTTCTATGCCCTGCGCCTGCTCACCGGCGCTGCCGAAGCAGGCTTCTTCCCCGGCGTGGTGCTGTACCTTTCGCGCTGGTTCCCGGCGGCGCGCCGGGGCCGCATCATGGCCCTGTTCATGTCGGCCATCCCGGTTTCGGGGTTGCTGGGTGGGCCGTTCTCCGGCTGGATCCTCGAGCATTTCGCCGCAGGCCAGCACGGCCTGGCCGGCTGGCAGTGGATGTTCCTGATTCAGGGCCTGCCGACCGTGGCGCTGGGTGCGCTGGCGGTGTTCCTGCTCAGTGACGGCCACCAGAAGGCCCACTGGTTGAGTGCCCGCGAACGCCAGCTGATCGCCGCCGACCTGCAGGCCGACGCCGACGCCAAGCCCCGCACCTCTGGCGACACCGTGCGGGCGGTGCTGACCAACCCGCTGATCTGGACGTTTGGGTTCGTGTACTTCTGCATCCAGAGTGGCGTTTACGCCATCAACTTCTGGCTGCCGTCGATCATCAAGAACATGGGCTTCGACAACCCGCTGCTGATCGGCTGGCTCAGTGCCATTCCGTACCTGCTGGCCGGTGTGTTCATGATTCTGTGTGGCCGGTCGGCCGACCTGCGCAACGAGCGGCGCTGGCACCTTGTCGTGCCGATGCTGATGGGTGCAGCAGGGCTGCTGATTGCGGTGAACTTCGCCGGCACGCCGACCATTGCCATTCTGGGCCTGTCCATTGCCACCATGGGCGCACTGACCGGCCTGCCGATGTTCTGGCCGATGCCCACTGCCCTGCTGAGCGCAGGCGCCGCCGTCGCAGGCTTGGCCATCATCAACTCGGTGGGCCAGATGGCCGGGTTCCTCAGCCCGTATCTGGTGGGCTTCATCAAGGACCAGACCGGTTCGACCGACGCTGCGCTGTATTCCCTGGCGGCACTGATCGTGCTGGGCAGCCTGGTGGCCCTGCGGGTTACCCGGAGTGGTGTGGTAGGCGGTGTTCACCGGTAGAGTTCAGCGCCTGGAAGATGGGGCGCCGCGCGTGCGGCGCTCCATCCTCCAGACGCTGCATCCCTGCCGGTCGTCAGCCCAACGCATCACCCTCCCCCGACCGGCGTCATAACCTCCAGAGCCCTTCCCTGGAGAAACGCCCATGACCCACCACGCCGTAGCCCATCTGAGCGACCTCGATGATCAGCGCCCCCTGCGTGTGCAGGCTGGCAGTGAAGAGCTCATCCTGCTGCGCCAAGGTGACCAGGTACACGCCTTCCAAGGCACCTGCCCCCATGCCGGCGCCCCGCTCGACGAAGGCCGTGTCTGTGATGGCATGCTGATTTGCCCGTGGCACAAGGCCGCGTTTGCCCTTGGCGATGGCGCAGTCTGCGAGCCGCCGGCCCTCACGGGCTTGCAACGCTACAAGGCCTGGGTCCAGGACGCGCGGGTATGGGTGGATGATCGCCCGCTACCCAAGCCCCAGCCAGCCCGGCGCAGCGATGCCCGGTGCTTCGTGGTGGTTGGTGCCGGCGCGGCAGGTACTGCGGCGGTCGCCACACTGTTGGATCAAGGCTTTGCTGGCCGCCTAGTGTGGATTGACCAGGAGCGCCACCCCGCTTATGACCGCACGGCACTCAGCAAATTTGTGCTTGCCGGTAAAATGCCGCCCGACGAAGTACCCGCATTGCTTGAGCCCGATGACCTGCGCAAGGGGCAGTTGGAACGCAAGCATGCCAAGGTACGCTCGCTGAACAGCCAGAAACGCCAGCTACTGCTGGCGGACGGGCAGCGCATCGACTACGACGCCTGCCTGGTGGCCACAGGCGCCAAGCCGAGGCGCGTAGACGTGCCGGGTAGCACGCTTGCCGGCGTGTATACCTTGCGTACCCGCGATGATGCCGAGCAATTGCTCGACGCAGCCACTCCGGGGGAGCCCGTGGTTATCGTCGGCGATGGTTTCATCGGCCTGGAGGCTGCCTCGGCGCTCTGTGAGTACGGCGCCCAAGTGCATGTAGTCAGCCGCCACGATGTGCCCCTGGCCAAGCAACTGGGCGAGCGAATTGGTAAAAGCATCCGTGCGCTGCACCAGAGCAAGGGCGTCACCTTTCATGGCCCGGCAGATGTCGTAGCCATCGAAGGCGACGAACAGGCGCAAGCCGTGCTGCTGAGCACAGGTGAACGGTTGGCCACCGCGCTGGTGCTGCTGGGAACCGGGGTCGAGCCCGTCACAGGCTTCATCCAGGGCGTGGCGCTGGCGGATGACAAGTCGCTGCAGGCCAATGTTGAAATGCGCGTGGCCGACGGCCTGTGGGCTGCAGGCGATATCGCCACCTTTCCGCTCTCAGGCCACCCGGTACGTATCGAGCACTGGCGCCTGGCCCAGCAGCACGGGGTGATCGCGGCAGCGAATATGCTCGGTGAGAAGCGGCACTACGCAGATGTGCCCTACTTCTGGACCTTCCATCATGGCCAGCGTTACGAAAGGCTGGGGCATGCGCAGACGTGGGACCAGATGGAATACGTAGGGGCACCGGAATCGGGTGACTTCATTGCCCTGCAGTGCACGGCTGGGCAAGTGCAGGCCGTGATCGCCAAGGGTTATGCCGATGCGATGATGGTGCTGTCGCAGCGTATGAGGCGGCCGCTGGACCTGGCCGAAGCCCTTGAGTTGATCGTGGTGCCCGTCAGTTGAAGCCGATGACCACGGGCAATCCGGCTCACAAGCCGGCTTGCCAGCGTCGGCGCACCCACTAACCCCCACCCATCAGCTTGATCAGCACTAGGTGCCCTGGGTAGAACGCATACCCCCACCGCCCCACGGCTGGTATTTCGGCCTTTGTACAGCGCAGTAAGGCAACCCCCAATGGGATGGCAAACAGTGCTGCACTGAGCACCAGCCATGTAAACGGCGCCAGCAAGTGCTCACGCAACCACCCATTGGTCAAGTTCCCCGCCATGGCCAGCAGGCACGGCACTAACCACCCAGCGCCACCGTGCCGACGTGCCAGCAGCCAGCCGGCGGGTAGCAGCACCCCCGGCAAGCCATACATCAACCGATCGTTTGCCAGCCAGCCGCTTATCAGTGCTGCAAGACTCAGCAGGCGTGCCAAGCCCTGTTGATAGTGCACACCCCAGGCAACCAGCAGCCCCAACACCAGCGTTGGCATGATGCTGAACGTCAATGACCCACTGTCCAGCCAGCGATACACCGGTTCCGACAGCACGGTAAAGACCAGCATCAAACCCAGGTACCGCAGGTTGCTGCGGGTACAGAGCGGCCCCGCCTCATTTCTGGCCACATTTACCGCAATGGCCAGGCAAAACAAAGGAAAGGCCACGCGCCCGACCACGAACAGCCCGTCGGCCTGCGGCCAGACAAAGCGCAGGTGGTCGGCGACCATGGTCAGCATCGCCAGCCATTTCACCAGGTCCAGGCCGGGTGCGCGCATGGGTCAATGCCCGGCTTCAGGAGGCTGCACGCCCAGGTAGCGAGAGGTCCAGCTGGCCAGGGGGAGCGGTGGTTGCTGGGCCACTATGCGCCGCCAGATCAGCGCCAAGTCGTGCCCGTTGAACATGGAGCCGGGGCCGCCTGCCTGGTGCGCGGTAGGCGCCTGGATCACCCACTGCCCTTGGTCGTCCAGCTGGGCGAAGTCGAAGCGGAAACTGTAGTTGCCCGGCGTCCCCATGCGCAGGTCGGTCACCACCAGCGTGCGGCCCACCTGGTCATAGCGCAGCCAGTCGTCAGTGAACCAACGTAACCGTTGATGCAATGGGTCGTTCGCCAATACCTCGGCCAGCGGCAGATGACGGGTGAGGCGCTGCATTTCTGGCGGGGCGCGGTCGAACAGGCTGCTGACACCTTCGTAGTAGATGCCACCGGGCGCCTTGGCCAGCACGCGCCACACCAGGCTGTTGAAGGCGATCGGGACCGCGCGCACTTCACTGGCCTGTATGCCTTGAGCATCCAATGCGGCCTGGAAGCGGTGCTCCGCCACCATGCGGCTGCCAAGGCCAAAGCCCAAGTAGGCGGTGCTGAATGCCAGTGCCAGGGCCATCAGGCGCGTGGCTTTCAACGTCACCCCCTTGCTGGCTGCGTACACCACCGCGCCCAGCAGTGGCAGCGTGTAGACCGGGTCGATGATGAACACCGCCGCCCAGCTTTGTGGGGTGAGTTGCAATGGCCAGAACAACTGGGTGCCATACACGGTGAAGGCATCGAGTACAGGGTGGGTTACCAGTACCAGCCAGAACGCCAGGAACAGCCTGGGCAATGTATAGCCCTTGCCAGGCCAGCGTTTGTTGACCAGCCATGCCAACATCAGCGCAAGGCCGGTGAGCACGAACAGGGAGTGGGAAAAGCCACGGTGGTAGGTCATTCGTGACACCGGGTCGGCGTAGCGGATGAGCACGTCCAGGTCGGGCACCGTTGCCAGCGCTGCCCCGTAGAGCAGCGAACGGCGGCCTTGGAGGCGGCCCAGCACGGTACCTTGCAGCGCCGCACCTAAAACGGCTTGGGTGATGGAGTCCAAGGGAAGGCCTCTGTCAGGGGGTACTAGCGCACGCTACCTGCACACGGGCGCCCAGTGCAATTGCGGGGGTCGCCCAGGCACGTGCCGAAACAGCTTGCAAACAAGCGGTGCGGCCGTTCGGTAACTTTTCTCACATTCGGGGCAGTGCATTTGATAAAAAGCCCGCATGCCTACTTTTATGTTTGCCCACCTGCGCCGCCGCTGGTTCACCTGGCTGTGCGCCGTCCTGTTGCTGCTCGGGCTGCCGGCCGGCTGCTCCGTGTTGCAACACAAGGAACGGGAACTGGTGTTCCGTATCGAGCCGGGCCAGGCCAGTTGGTTCCATGGCCTGCCCAGCGGCATCCAGGAACTGGACCTGCGCCCGCGTACCTTCACCGACAACCAGAGCCTGCATGCCTGGTGGTGGCCTGCACAGCGCGCCAACGCCCCGGCCATCCTGTACCTGCACGGCGTGCGCTGGAACCTCACCGGCCAGCTGTTTCGCATCGAGCAGTTACATGCCATGGGCTATTCGGTGCTCGCCGTGGATTACCGCGGGTTTGGCCGTAGCCGCGGCGACCTGCCCTCGGAGGCCACCGTGTACGAGGATGCGCGCATTGCCTGGGAGCGGTTCGCCCAGCTGCAGCCGGACCCTGCCAAGCGGCTGATTTTCGGCCATTCACTGGGCGGCGCGGTGGCGGTGGAACTGGCCAGCGAGCTGGCCCGTGATGCACGCGACAAGGCGGGCGTCGCCCCGGCACGGGGGCTGATTCTGGAGTCCACCTTCACCTCGCTCGGCGATGTGGCCGCCGTGGTGGCCAACACCTCACTGCCTGTGCGCTGGCTGATGTCGCAGAAATTCGACTCGCTGAACAAGATCCACGAAGTAGGGGTGCCGGTGTTGCTGGTGCATGGGCTGGACGACCGTTATGTGCCATCACGCTTCAGCCAGCAACTGTTCGAGGCAGCGCAAGAGCCCAAGACCTTGCTGCTCGTACCCGGCGCCACCCACAACAACAGCATGAGCCTGGCGGGCCAGCGCTATCGCAAGGCCATCCAGGCGTTGCTGTAGGCCCCGGCCACACTTACTGCACCGGCAAGAAGTTCATCAGCAACAAACTCTGCGCATAGTTCAGGCCAATACGGCGGTAGCGCTCATCCAGCAGCTCGGCTAGCAGGTCAAGGCGGGCCACGACCTTGCCAAACTCCACGGCAAAGCTCAGGTTGCTGCCCTCTTCTGACAGTTCGTTGGAGAACAACAGCAGTACGCCATTGGCATTCTGGCGCTGGCTGAGCATCCAGGTGGCCTTCTCGATGTTGCGCGCGGCGTTGTTGACGAACAGCGGGTCGATGGTGTCGGTGATGTAGAACTCGGTGCGCCCGCCGTGCGCAGTGATCAGCATGCTGCCAATGGCATAGATGAAGGCGCCCACACGGTCACCGCGAAATTCGGGGCTCAGGGTGTAGCTCAGGGCCGCCAGGTCGCGGCGGTTACCCAGCTGTGGCAGGGGTTGGCGTTGCTCGATGGCAATGCGGATCTGCCGCTCGGCGGTGGCGGCATCCAGGTAGCCGGACAGCTTCCACTGGCTGGGGTTGCGCAGGTACAGCTTGTTCATCAGCAGGTACAGGCTTTGCAGGTTGTCGCGCATCGCCAAGGTGGCCAGCCGGTCTACGCTGGTCTGGAACAGCTCGCTGGGTTTGCCGTCACTGAACTGGGTGACGATGTCACGCCCCTGCTGATGGCTGCAGGCGCACAGGCATGTGAGGGCGCCTGCCAGCAGCAGGCGGAGTAACAGGTAGGGCTTGCACGCAACCATCGGCACCGGGTCGAAATCGGCGGCCACGCGGGGATCGCAGCGGCCTGGGCCTAGGATAGAGCGCCGAAAACGGAAAAAGTGCGGGTGGCTGTGAGGCGCGGCCCTTAAGGCAGGGTGAATAGCCCTGATACCGGAGCGGCTATGCAGACAACTAGCCTCGCAGGCAACCCACGCCCATGGTGGGAGCAACTGTCTTCCACAAGATCTC
>NZ_BCAV01000065.1:0-30751 GCF_001320125.1 Pseudomonas sp. NBRC 111119 | reverse complement strand
CTGATCATCTGCTCGAGCAATTGCTTGAGCAGAACAGGATCGTCAGGGAGGGTTTCGGGCATGGAAATCATGCCACGGATTATACCGAATCAGGCAACGAAGCGAGGGGTCAAAACCTGATGCGGACGGTTACGCCAGAGGTCGAAGCCGTCGAGTAGCCAGTTCAGTTCCTGAACGGTCAGTACGATGGCCACGTCAGTCGGATCGGGTGAGGTTTTGAACCGTTCGGAGTCCAGGCGTTTGAGCCAGAGGCAGAAGCCGTTGCGTTCCCAGTACAAGATCTTCACGCGGTTGCGCGGCTTGTTCCGGAAGACGAAAAGCACCGGGTCGAACACCGCCACTTTGATATCGAGCTCGACCAGCGCAGCTAGGCCATCGATGGACTTTCGGAAGTCGACGGGCTTGGGATAGAGGTAAACTTTTCGACTTTGGCGTCGGGTCGCATCATGGTAAGCGAGCTCCAGAAAGAAATCGGGAGCGCAGCATCGGGGATCAGGTAAGCGCTTTGAATGTGGGGTTCATGGAGCGCTTACGAACGTATTCGGTCAGTACACAGCAGTAAATGCGGTGCAGAAGCGTGGCGAGCTGGTGACCGCCATCTTCTCAGCCATTAAGGCCGGCGTCTCTGGTCCGGTGGTGATCGACAGCGTGCAGGTGGAGAACATAGACTTCAGCGATGCATACGAGAAGTCGATCGAAGAGCGTATGAAGGCTGAGGTCGCGGTCAAGACCCGCGAGCAGCAGCTGGCCACGGAACAGATCCAAGCGCAGATCAGCGTCACCCAGGCCCAGGCCAAAGCCGATTCGGCGCTGGCCCAAGCGAAAGCGGAGGCTCAGGGCATCGAGCTACGTGGCAACGCCGAGGCCGCAGCGATCGAGGTCCGCGCTAAGGCGCTCTCAAGCAACCAGAACCTGGCAGAGCTAACTATGGCCGAGCGTTGGGACGGTGTCCTGCCGGTGACCGTTGAACCAAACGGTACACTGCCTTTCATTGACGTGAAAAAGTAAGGCCTCCGAGGCGCTGTCAACCAGCGCCTCAGTCGCTCCCAGACTCAAATCCATGGTCGATTGGATGGCTTGACCCCGAACCTACGTATTCGGAAATTGCCAATTTCAACCATTACTTAGATACGATTCATATTTTTTGGGGACGAGGGAAACCTCTCCCCATCCCAACCCTTTCACGCTCAGTCCTGAGCCGTTTTCTCTGATCCGGCCGTAGAACATTGCAAACCGACCTATTGAATCGAGGTTCAAATCGTGCGCGTCGGCTTCATCACGTGAAAGCATGATCGAAAAATCATCATAGCCTTCTTTCTCGGCAAACTTTAGCCTGATGAATCTGATATTATGCCCGTACTTTCCCGGATCATAAAGACCCACAATTTGACCGTATCCGAGGATAGGTAGAACGGTAACATCAAATAGGGTATCAACGTCGCGAAGTGCATCATTCAAAAGTTGCGCATGCTGAGCACCTGGCAGGAAATAATACTTATACAGGTTTTTATCAAAGTTGGTGCAAAGGCCCCGCACTGTAGTAATTCTGGAAGGCAGACTGAACATGATACCTCTATGCCTTGCGATAGGTACACTGGCCATCTGCCCGTCTTGATCTTCGACGGCCGTTTCATCGTAGGTCTCGGAATCTTTTTCAGGGCTAACGGGGCGGGTTTTGAGAAAACTTTCAACTATGACTAACTTCCCATCAACAACAGCTTGCGCCGCTTCCTCTTCGGAAGCGTAGCGTTTGCCTTCGGCCTGCTTAGTTCTCAACCCACATTCTGTGACAATATTCCTTCTGTGCCCGTAGTAAGCGTTTTTCCCGCGCTTGTTTGCGTCCTCCCTCTCGGGAGACCGAAATAATGGGCAGGAACATTCCGGACAAAAAATATCGCCTTTCATTTCCGCTTCATACTCGGAAACAAGAACTACCTTCCCGCCACTGCGCAACACCGCTTCGCTATCTCTCTTGAAGACCCACCCGGGAAGGTGCAGCGCATGCTTTATACGATTACTGGCCCAGTTTTGCTCTTTTTTACCGGATCCATCAGCCATACGACTTACTCCATGTCTATCAACTGTCTAAATTAAACACGCCAAACGACCCGAACGCGACATAGGTTGAGGCCATCCAATGCCTACAGATAATCGATCCAGCTGAGCCGAGATATTCAGCGTGCGGCGCTAACTGCGGCGCGACCGCGATCTGGACACGGAAGATGCCCTGAGCGTGCTCGACGAACTCTGGAGGTTCGCCACACCATCTCCGTGTGCGGTGGCGTCCCATACGAGTTCAAGCCCACGGACTCTACCTGCCGGCCGAAGCGATGGATCGTATCCCCACCGGGATTATCTCTGTCACATCAGCGCAGCTGTTCAGCAGGCTCTGGCGAAACAGTACCTGTAGCTCCCTGCCCCTTCGGCACCCCGACTGGGCTATCGCGGAGCGTTGTCCAAGCGCCACTGAGCCAGTTCACGCACCTGGGCGCTGAACAGTCCCGAGAATCGGGGCTGTAGTACGTGCGACTCAACTGTCAGCTCGACACGATTCTCCGATAGCAATCTCTTGAGTCCAGTTTGGAAATCGCCGGAGGTTACCAGTTTGACGGCTGCTTCCACTGGCCCAAGCTGTCTGTTCATCCTTTCCCATATGCTCGGGTTGTACTTGATCCGATGGCACTCTTGAATGGCCTCTTCGATTGCCCTCGCGAATTCTGCTCTCAGCTCTTCCATGCACCACTCCTGATGTTCTTCCTGGCGCCTAAATGCCCTACGTAGCGTATCTCTCCTTATTGATCTACGCCAGCCTGCAAGGTGGCGCCTACTGGCATGGAGCGAACCATGACTTACACACTGCACCTTGGAAAATGCATCGAAGCCATGCGGGCCATGCCTGGAAATTCGGTCGACAGCATTGTCACTGATCCGCCATACGGCCTGAGATTCATGGGTAAGCGCTGGGACTACAACGTGCCAAAAGTCGACACTTTGGTCGAATGCCTGCGAGTGCTCAAACCTGGCGGCCACTTACTAGCATTCGCGGGAACCCGCACCCAGCACCGTATGGCCGTCCGCATCGAGGATGCCGGGTTTGAGATTCGCGACATGATCGCCTGGGTCTACGGATCTGGCTTCCCCAAGTCGCACAACCTGGACGGCGACTGGCAAGGCTGGGGCACTACGCTCAAGCCTGCTCTGGAGCCGATCACGGTCGCCCGCAAGCCGCTTGCCGGCACCGTGGCGGCGAACGTGCTGGTGCACGGTACCGGCGCACTCAACATCGACGCCTGCCGCGTCACGCCAACTGGTGAGAGCCGGGACAGGTCGGACGAGGAAAGTCAGGACAAGCGCTACGCCAACTCTGGATCAACCAACTTTGCGGCAAAGCCCGGAGTGCGTGGCAGCAATCCCTTGGGACGCTGGCCAACCAACCTAGTGCACGATGGTAGCGATCTAGTCCTGGCCTCATTTCCCGATGCTGCCGGCCAGCAAGGTGACCTGAAAGGCCATAGCAAAGACCGGGCATCAAAGGGGATTTTCGGCGACATGAAAGCCGCCCGGGACGCTTTTGCGCGAGGAGACTCAGGCAGCGCGGCGCGGTTCTTCTACTGCGCCAAGGCCAGCCGTGCAGATGGTAACGACGGGCTGCATTCTGATGGACAGCCAGCCGTAGCAGCCCACGCCACCATGCGAGAGCGAGAGCAAGCAGACTGGCCCAAACGCAATGGTAACCATCATCCCACGGTCAAGCCTACTGACTTGATGGCCTACCTCTGCCAGCTAGTCACCCCGGCCGGCGGCATTATTTTGGACCCATTCATGGGCAGTGGCAGCACTGGCAAAGCTACCATGCGAGAAGGCTTCCAATTTGTCGGCTGCGAACTTGACCCGGAGTACTTGGCGATCGCCAAGGCTCGTATCGAGTATGAGCAGGCCAAGGTTACCGCAGCACTCGAGAGCGCTGCAGCTAACGAATCGCAGTTGAGCCTATTCGGCAGCTGACCAACCCATTCCTTTCCCATTCAGTCACGCCACCCCGGCGAGGAACGCCCATGCGCGCGAAACGCAAGCGCGACCCCAGCGACTTCAAAACCCAGTACGGCCTGGGCTTCAACCCACAAGATGACGAACTCGTCGTTGACTCCTTCTGCGGTGGCGGCGGTGCTGGTACCGGCCTGGAGATAGGGTTGGGCCGCCCAGTGGATGTGGCCAAGAACAACAGCCCGGCCGCTATCAGCATGCACACCGCCAACCACCCGGCGGCTCGGCACTTCACCACCGACGTGTTCGAAGGTGATCCAGACGAAGAATGCCAGGGCCGAGCCGTTGGCTGGTTCCACATTAGCCCCGACTGCACACACCACAGCCGCGCAAGCGTGAGATCCGAAACCTGTCGTGGATCGGCCTTAAGTGGGCCGGCAAGAAAAAGCCCCGGGTGATCAGCCTTGAGAACGTCAAGCAGATCCTTCAATGGGGCCCGCTGATTGCCAAGCGCGACAAGGCCACCGGTCGGGTGATGAAGCTGGACGGCACTATGGCCGCAGTCGGGGAGCGCGTACCAGTGCAAGAGCAGCTCCTGGTGCCCGACCCGAAGCGACGTGGCATCACCTGGCGGCGCTTCGTGCAGCTGCTTGAGGGCATGGACTACCAGGTGGAATGGCGGATCATCAAGGCCTGCGACTTTGGCGCGCCAACCAGCAGGGAGCGCCTGTTCATGATTGCTCGCTGCGATGGCCAGCCCATCGTATAGCCAGAGCCGACCCATGCCAAGAACCCCGCCAAGGGGCAGCAGAAGTGGCGCACCGCCGCCGACTGCATCGACTGGAGCGTGCCCAGCAAGAGCATTTTCGGCCGCAAGAAAGAGCTGGCAACCGCAACGCTGCGCCGGGTGGCCAAGGGCATGAAGAAGTTCGTGCTGGACAACCCGCAGCCATTCATCGTCCCGATCGCGAACTGGCCGGGCGAGCTGTCCCAGTCTGCCGACGAGCCGCTGCGCACCGTCACATCATGGCCACGTGACGGCTCGTTCGCGATGGCAAGCCCCACCCTCGTTCAAACGGGATAAGGCGAGCGTGCCGGGCAGCAGCCCCGCGTGCCTGGCCTGGACAAACCACTGGGCACGATCGTCGCCGCCGGCGCCAAGCACGCGTTGTCGAGCGCGGTAATCCTGCCAGCCACGCACCAGGGCGCCGACCGAGTGAACGACCCCAGCGAGCCGCTGCCCACGGTCACGGCCGCCAATCGAGGCGAGCTAATGATGGCAAGCCCGGTAATGGTCGGGGCCGGCGGGCCGGTGTATGCAGGCCATCCTGTGAGTGCTGACCAGCCTATGGGTACCTTGATGACCCGCAGCCATCGCGCCCTGGTGACGGCCTTTATTGAGCAGGCAAACGGCGGGTTCAATATGACGCCAGGCCGCAGCATGGATGACCCCATGAGCACGGTCACTAACACCGGCAGCCAGCAGCGCCTGGTGACGGCGAGCCTAGCCACGCTTCGCCGCAACTGCATTGGTCGAGCCATCGACGACCCGGTATAGACCATGACCGCCGGCGCCGAGCATCACGCCCCGGTCGAATACAAGCTGTCGCCGGAGCATGAAGAAGGTGCCCTGCGGGTCGCGGCATTCCGTCAGCTACTACGGAGCCAGCCACGCCAGTGATGCCAGCGAGCCGCTGCCGACAATCACCACCAGGGACCGCCTTGCCCTGGTTACCGTGTTCGTGAAGGGCACGCCCTACGTGATCGTCGACATCTGCCTGCGCATGCTCCAGCCGCATGAGCTGTACCGGGCCCAAGGCTTTCCTGCCGACTACGTGATCAATCGCGGCGCAGACGGCAAGCCATTCACCAAAACCGAACAGGTGCATATGTGCGGCAACAGTGTGAGCCCGCCGCCCATGGCCGCCATCGCCAAAGCGAATGATCCTTGGTTAGCCGTGCTAGGTACTAAGTCTGCTGCATAAAATTATTTCACCACTCTTAAATGAGGCCGCTCGCTCGGGTGGGGGGAGAACTCTTTTTTTGCTTCAGCAACCACCTTTGCGATTTCTCTCAAATAGATCTCACACAATTCCACGACCGGGAGATTGCGAAGCTCCGAAGATATGTTCTCAGGGAGGCTATGAAAAACCTGTTCAAATCGTCCAATCGACTGGGGAATGGCTATGTAATATTTGATAGTCTCCCCGCCACCAATGTCCATCTCCCACCCTGATCCACCGTTAGAATCTCCCATGAAGAAAGAGGTTGCTTGGAACGGGGGCTGCTCTAGCTTCGGTAGATCAGAACTGCTGAAGTTCTTAACCACACCGCTTACCGCTACATCTAATCGCCCCTGTTTCTCAAGATTATTCCGGGCCTCAACAAAATATTTCATTAGCGGATCAGCACGCAGAGACGCCTGTATTGGTTCATACCAAGAGTTGAACCTCTGCTCCCCAACGATTGACCGTAGATTTTGTATAACAAACGTCACAGATCTGCCGAAGACCAATACATTCCTCAATCCGGCTGATTTTTGTGAAGGATCTGATTGCTTTAGAGCCCGTAGTCCAAAGTAGGCTGTATCAAGCACTTCTTGAGCCCGCTTGAGAGCAACAACCACTGACTGCTCATTCATTCCGCCCCCTCAGAACAATGAAATATTGATAGCCTCATGCCATCAAATGGCTTGATATTAGCTGATTACCAGGCTTTCACGAAATAAGCATCACTGCAAAATCGGAATTTTCGGCTGTAATTTCTCTCCCCTCTATTTACTGCCGCGATATGGCGGCCAAGGAACTGCCGTGGGCAGAACAATCATCCTGACTGGGAAAAGCCGTAGTGAACTTCCGTAAGGTCATGGAGGACGTGTCTGATGACGAGGTCCAGGACCTGGTAAGCATGGCCGACACCAGGGGGGACCAGATCACCGAAGACGACCTGCTCGACATCGAGGGGATTCACGACGACGTGACTATCGAGGTGAAGGAATGACCCGCCTCGCCCTCTGGCTCCTGCTGCTGGCCACCCTGGCCGGTTGCATCGAGCAACCCGGCCACCAGGAAGTCAAGGAAGACAAAGCCCAAGCCGTCACCTGCTGGCAGTCGGACAGCGGCATGGCCTGCCCTCCCAACTGGATGCTCGCACCGCCAGAGCCGGATAAATGCCTGATCAATGACCTGGGCAAGTCCGAGGCCTGCCGGAAGCTCTTCAAAGAGAACGCCGGCAACCAGCGCCAGCTCTCCCCGCACGAAACCCAACCCGAACCTACACCCGCTCTGGCGCCTGGGCGCTGGATTGATGAGAGGTATGAGCTGTGAAAGATGCATCAGCATTCGGCCGCGACATGTCGATCATGCTTCGGCCAACCTTCGACGATGTTTCAGCAGCTAACGGTTTCGACGGCCCAATTGAAAAAGGCCAGCTCTGGGCAGGGTTCATGGCCGCGGCAAACGGCGCAATGTATGCACAGCTAGGCGCCGTCAATGCTCGCATCATCAACGACGCGATCCGCGACGCAGTTACGGACGTTGCCCGGAGCAAACTGCAGGTTCTGAAGCCATGACCGACCTGATCGAAGTGAAGACGATAGACCTAGCCGGCGAGGCGCTTGGATGGGCCGTGGGCAAGGCTGAAGGGCTGGACGTGTACTTGGAGCAGCCCGGCTACAACAGCGTGCCCTTGCGGGTGTTCGTCCGGCACCAGGGCGAGGCCACCATGCACACCAAGAGCTACAACCTTTGGGAAGACTGGGCGCTGGCTGGCGCGCTTTTGGACAAGCACTGTATCATCGTTATCTACGCCTTCGAAGAGTACGAGGCTCTGATTGGTATGAGCGGAAGCGGGTACCACCCAAGGTCAACCATCGCTGTATGCCGCGCCATCGTCGCCGCCAAGCTCGGCGATACCGTCCAGGTGCCGAAGGAGCTGCTGATCGACATCAAGAAGGAGGCCACATGGGATACATCAACCCGCTCCTGAAACTGCCAGCGGGCCGGGCCCTGCTGAAGTTGCCGCCCAAGGACAGGGCGCGGATCGAAGCAGTGCTTCGCGAACTGCGTGCCCAGGCTGACGCCGAGGCAGAAAACTCTTGGCTACGCCGCAAGGGCCTATGGCCGCTTATTGGCGCGCCGTCTCGACTTCCGCCCGTCACTTGGCGCATGCCCTTTCGCGCAACGCCTAGCCGGGATCCCTTTACTTACAACGCAAGCCCGCAGATATTGGCAAGGTTCAGGGCCTTGCTGAGTATTTCAAATATGTCAGGGCGTCGGCGAATCGCTGAGCTCGTACTAAGCTCCCTGTACGGATAGAGCCAAGTTCATGGCCATCGTTTCCCCGAATGATGACCGTAAAGCGATTAGATCGGCCACGCCTCTGATAAATCGAGATACCCTCGATAGAGCTTAGGTAGATTCGTCTACTGGCGTCCTTTGTCAGGCTTCTGCTGCTGCCTGCTGCAATGGCGCCCGCTCCCAGCGGAACCGCCGATACAAGTCCAGAAGCCTCCGAAATAACACCGTCGGACAAGATGATAACTTTGTCAGTGATCACGATCGACTGAGGTCGGAACTTCTTTCCATAGTCCTCGAAAAAAGACTGCTCGACAAAGTCGATTGCTTGCTGGCGGTCATTGAATGCAGCTGCGGACGGCACATAGCTCAAGCGTTGGCTTCCGCAGCCGGCCAGTGTGAAGGCCAGCAGCATGGCTGCACACCATTTGATTCCATACGACATGTGGCCCCCTTGCTCTTGAAAAGAAGCCGGAGGTTAACCCGCGCGTCAATGAATTATCCATATCCCAACTTGCCGCGTGGAGACCATCTCGTGGATATCGAAAGAACCGGTGACGTCGACAAAGTCACCGAAAAGCGACTTGCCGAACTGCTCGGCTGCTCAAAGCGCTCACTTGAACACCGCCGCCTGGCCGGGACTATCCCCGAGGGCGTATGGATGAAGCACGGCGGACGCATCATTTACAGCATCAAGAGGTATGACGAATGGCTGGAAAGCCAATGGGTTTACCCCGTGGGGTCGAAATCTTCCGCAACTCCCTCCGCATTCGTTTCACATGGAACGGTGTCCGTAGATGCGAAACGCTCCCATATCCCCCGACACAAAAAGGGATCAAGGCTGCATCCAACCTTCGCGATCAGGTAGCCAGCCTCAACAAGCTCGGCCTGCTTGACCAGGACAAATACGCAGAGCTGTTCCCTAGTTCGCAAGCTGCGGTCGGCGGTAAGCCGACCTTTGGCGAGTATGCTCAGCTCTGGCTAGACGGCCGAGAAATTACGCAGGGCACGCACAACAACTACAAAAGCGCCCTGAACCTCTACTGGGTACCACGACTGGCCATGGTCCGTGTCGACCTGATCACGACCAATCTGCTGCGCCGCGTCATCGCCGAAACCGAGTGGACATCATCCAACGTAAAGCGCAATGCGATCACCAGGCTCTCCACCATCCTGACTGCAGCCACGCGGGAAGGCCTGCTAGCGAAGAATTCCGCCGAGTTCATCGACCTGCCGAAGCGCACGAAGAAGGAAATCGACCCCTTCACCTTGGCAGAAGCCAATACCATCATCGACAAGCTGTACCAGCATAAGCATTGGCTGAGTCTCATCTACGCCGCTTTGTTTGAGCTCATGTTCTTCACCGGCCTCCGCCTATCAGAGGCCTTGACCGTGCGCTGGGATGTGATTGACCTGGAAAAAAGGACAGTGCATGTCAAGAGGACCGTCGCTTTGGGCGAGGTTGAAGAAAGGACCAAAACCGGCAGGGATCGTTTTGTGCTGCTGAACGAACGGGCATTGCGGGCGATCCAGTTCGCCAGGCAGTACGCAGATCGCCGCAGAGAGGGCAAGGGCGCGGTGACCGAAACACCTTTCCTGTTCCCACCGTCGAAGAACGCCGAGTACATCAAGCAGACCTCTGATCTGCATAAGCAATGGGTACCGGTGCTGAACGAATTGGGGATCAGGCGTCGCCCCCCATACAACTGCCGTCACACCTATGCGACAATATGCTTAATGTCCGGCCTCAACCCCGCATTTATCGCCCAACAGCTGGGTCACAGCGTGCAGATGCTGCTGTCGACGTACGCCCGTTGGCTTAACTCAAGCTCCGACTGGAGCGAGCTGGAAAAACTCAGGATTGGTATCAAATCGGTATCAGCTGAAAGCCCAGCGTCGTAAGTTACTGATAGGTAAGCCCTTTGATCTCCACTGCTAACATCACCATGCAGTTCGGCTCCAAGCCGCTGTTCGAAAACGTTTCGGTAAAATTCAACAATGGTAACCGCTATGGCCTGATTGGCGCCAACGGTTGTGGCAAGTCGACCTTCATGAAGATCCTCGGTGGCGACCTGGAGCCTTCCGGTGGGCAGGTCATGCTTGAGCCGAACACGCGCCTGGGCAAGCTGCGCCAGGACCAGTTCGCCTACGAAGAATTTACCGTGATCGACACGGTCATCATGGGCCACAGCCAACTGTGGAAAGTGAAAGCCGAACGCGACCGCATCTACTCATTGCCTGAAATGTCCGAAGAGGACGGCATGGCCGTCGCGGAGCTGGAAACCGAGTTTGCCGAAATGGACGGCTACACTGCCGAATCCCGCGCCGGTGAACTGCTGCTGGGCCTGGGCATCCCCCTGGAGCAGCATTTCGGCCCCATGAGCGAAGTGGCACCTGGCTGGAAGCTGCGCGTGCTGCTGGCGCAGGCACTGTTCTCGGACCCGGACGTGCTGCTGCTCGACGAGCCGACCAACCACCTGGACATCAACACCATCCGCTGGCTTGAAACCGTGCTCACCGCGCGTAATAGCACCATGGTGATCATTTCCCACGACCGTCACTTCCTGAACAGCGTGTGCACCCACATGGCTGACCTGGATTACGGCGAGTTGCGCCTGTTCCCGGGCAACTACGACGAATACATGACCGCAGCCACCCAGGCGCGCGAGCAGTTGCTGTCGGACAACGCCAAGAAAAAAGCCCAGATTGCCGAACTGCAAACCTTCGTCAGCCGCTTCTCCGCCAACGCCTCCAAGGCCAAGCAGGCCACCTCGCGTGCCAAGCAGATCGACAAGATCCAGCTGGCCGAGGTCAAGCCGTCCAGCCGCGTCAGCCCGTTCATTCGTTTCGAGCAGACCAAAAAGCTGCACCGCCAGGCCGTGACCGTCGAGAAGATGGGCAAGGCATTCGACGACAAGGTGCTGTTCAAGGACCTGGGCTTCACCATCGAAGCCGGCGAGCGTGTTGCCATCATCGGCCCCAACGGCATTGGCAAGACCACCCTGCTGCGCACATTGGTCGGTGAAATGACGCCAGACAAAGGCGAAGTGAAGTGGACCGACAGCGCCGAGGTTGGCTACTACGCCCAGGACCACGCCCACGACTTCGAAGAGGACATGAGCCTGTTCGACTGGATGGGCCAGTGGACATCCGGCGAGCAGGTCATCCGCGGCACCTTGGGCCGCATGCTGTTCTCGAACGATGAAATCCTGAAATCGGTCAAGGTCATCTCCGGGGGTGAGCAGGGCCGCATGCTGTTCGGCAAGCTGATCTTGCAGAAACCGAACGTGCTGGTAATGGACGAGCCGACCAACCACCTGGACATGGAATCGATCGAGGCACTGAACCTGGCGCTGGAAAACTACCCGGGCACCCTGCTGTTCGTCAGCCACGATCGGGAGTTCGTGTCCTCCCTGGCTACCCGCATCATCGAATTGTCTGCCGACGGCGTGGTGGATTTCAGCGGTACCTACGACGATTACCTGCGCAGTCAGGGCGTACTGGGTTGATGCACTGCGGCTGAGCGCTCGGCGGGCTCCGGCACGCCCAGCGCCTGGCCAAAGAACACGGCCGTGTCACGTTGCAGCGAATGGTGGATATGCCGACGGTCTACGCCGTCGGCATCCTTGCACAGCGCCGGCATGCGGGCAGACTGCTCTGCATCGCAGTGGGCCATGAACACGAAATGGCCGGCGCCTGCCAGCAGTCGATAGTCAGGTGAGTCCGGCAGCTTGCGGGCCAAGGCTTCTGCGTTGCGGTCAACAGCCACCAGCTGATCGCTGTCACCACTGTAGATCAATGCGGGCACGTGCACATCGGCCAGGGCATGGCGGCCAAACAGCAGGCTGAGCGGTGCCATGAGCATCACCGCCCCCACCCGCGCATCGGCTTGTGGGGTCAACTCGCTTCGGTCAGCAATCAATACCCCATGGGTTTTGCACGCATCGGCATCGTTGGGGCGTTCCAGGCAGTACTGCCGAAGGCGGTCCAGATCGGGGCGAGCGCCCGACAGTATCAACGCGGTCTCACCGCCGGCCGAGTAGCCGATCACGCCTACCTTCCCTTCATTCAGATACGGCCCCAGCAAGGCATCATCACGCGCAGCGGTGATCGCGGCGCTGATTTGCAGAGGCCGGCCGTACAGATTGCTCAGCGTCCCCAAACGGCTATGGTCGCGCGCGTTGTCGCCAGGGTGCACGACCGCAACCACGACGAAACCCTGCCGTGCCAGCGACGTGGCCAGGTAATGCAGGGCCAATGGGCTGCCGGTGTTGCCGTGGGAAAGGACCAACAGTGGAAACCGACCCAAGGCAACCGGTGCTTCGTCTGCAACGTCCAACGGGTAGCCATCCAGGCGGCTTGCGTGCGCCTGACCCGTTGCGGGGTAGAAAGCCAAGGCCTGCATGGGGCGAGCATCCACAGGGTCAGCGAGTGTCATGTAGTGCAACCCGGCTACCCAAGGGCTAGCCTCGGCACGGGCGAGAAGCCCACCGAGCAATGCCAGTGCCATCAAGCAGCGAGTGAGAGTCATCGGCCGCCAGCTCCACGTGCGCCTTACCTGCTCCAGCATAGCCCTGCCGTGGCCTGCTGCAGGTGAAAACTCGATGAAAAAATGACGGTGCAAGGTTGCAGCGGCAGGTTGCATTTGTGCCGGCCATCGAACCCGTGGCATACATGCAGGTCAACCTGAAGTTATCGTCACGCGCCCTTGAAGGAGAGTCGCCCATGAGCAAACACGCCTACGTACCGCCCAAGGTCTGGCGCAACGAAGCAGCATCCGGCGGCCAGTTCGCCAGCATCAACCGCCCCGTTGCAGGCCCTACCCACGAAAAGGAACTGCCTGTCGGCAAGCAACCGCTGCAGCTTTACTCGCTCGCTACGCCCAACGGGGTGAAGGTCACGATTGCGCTGGAAGAGTTACTTGCCCTTGGCCACGAAGGTGCCGAGTACGACGCCTGGTTGATCCGCATTGGTGAGGGCGATCAGTTCTCGAGCGGTTTCGTACAGGTCAACCCCAACTCCAAGATCCCCGCCTTGCTCGACCAAAGCGTTGAGCCCCCGGTGCGGGTGTTCGAGTCAGGGTCGATTTTGCTGTACCTGGCCGAGAAATTTGGCGCGCTGCTGCCACAGGCACCGGCGGAGCGTACCGAAACCCTCAATTGGCTGTTCTGGCAGATGGGCGCAGCGCCCTACCTGGGTGGCGGCTTTGGCCACTTCTACGTGTACGCCCCGGAAAAAATCGAATATGCCATCAACCGCTTTACCATGGAGGCCAAACGCCAGCTGGACGTATTGAATCGCCGCCTGGGCGAAAGCCGCTACCTGGGTAGCGAGCAGTACAGCATCGCCGACATTGCCGTGTGGTCCTGGTATGGGCAGTTGGTACTGGGCACCGTGTACAACGCAGCGGAGTTTCTGGCGGTAGACGAATACCCCCATGTATTGCGTTGGGCCAGGGAGATTGCTGAGCGGCCGGCAGTACAACGTGGTACGCGGGTAAACCGTACTTGGGGTGATGAAGACAGGCAGGTTGCTGAACGCCATTCGGCCAGCGATCTGGACTGATTTAATTTCCTAGGGAAACTCCGAACAAGTTGCCTATCAACTCGAAAATGGGCGGCTGGGGCATGCCGAATAGGCCGATTTTCAGCCGCTGATTATTGGATAACCAAGCCACAGCCTTGGTCTTCTGCCTTCACGGGCGCCCCTTTCCCACCGCCGGCAATAATTGCCGGCGCACCATCCACAGATTCGACAGGGCAAATAGTGTGGTCAGTTGCGCCGTGTTCTTGGCCAAGCCACAGAAGCGGGTTTTCACATAGCCGAATTGGCGCTTGATCATACGGAAGGGGTGTTCGACTTTCGCTCGCGTGTAGGCGGCTACTTGGACCTGTCCCGCGACAACGGACGCCAAGAAGCGATACTTAAATCCTTCTCTCGGAGGTTGCCATGTATCCATCAACTCGCCGCAACTACACCGATGACTTCAAGGCTCAGGCGGTAGCCCTCGCTGAAACGGTGGGCAGAACCGAAGGTGCTCGCCAGTTGGAAATTTCCGTCAAAACCCTCGACAAACGGGTCGATGTCGTTCGCAGAGGCAAGCCATTGAGCTCACCTGAGCGCAAACCTGTTACCAAGGAAGACAGCGAACTTGCCCGCCTGCGTGCCGAGGTCGCAGAACTGAAAATGGAGCGTGAAATCCTAAAAAGGCGGCGGTATTCTTTGCTAAAGAGTCCAGGTGAAATACGCCATCATCGCTGCTGAGAGGACTCGATGCTCGGTGCGAGTGTTGTGCCTGACTGAAAGCGCACGGTCCGCTCCATGCGAGTAATCTGGTTCGGAGCCTCCGATTCAGCGAGCGCCCCTTCGAGAACGTCCCGCTGCAGCTTGGGGAAATCGACTTGGCGGACTAGGTCCTTTACCAGACGGGGGCGGCGCGACAAAAGCACCTCGCCTCATTCGTCACTGATCCGCGACAACGGTTGCTGGACGACCTCGTCGTTCACTGGGCCAAGTTGCCTCAAGGCGGAAGCGACTACCGGCATGACCGGGCTGTAAGGCAGGTCCACGACGATTTCCACGCTTGCAAGCCTGCGCCCATCTTTGCGCCAACTCCTGCGATTGCAGAGCTGACGGTAGCCCGCGTTCGAGGTCGTCGGCTGCAGGTGGGCGGATCTGCCAGCCCTGTGGTAATGCAGCGGCATGGATCGAACCACTGCAGCCGATTACTGCCATGCACAATGCGTGCTTCCAGAAATTTGTCGGCTTCATACAGAGCGCCTCCTTAGCAATGTGGCGCTAAGGGCTCGTTCCGTGTCGGGACTGTCCAAGCGAAGAAATGATCCGGTTAAAAGAATGGAATCAACGTCACAACCGTCACACCGGCTTGAACCAACAGCATTACCGAGAGCCATTTTGGCTCCCGCCGGATAAACCAGTAAACCGCGTTCAATATCAGTGAAATCAGGTTGGTGAGCCCCAGGACGGCGAACGCAAGGATGCCCGAGATCTTGACGGGAGAAGTGGTTGGCGATTGCAGCACGTAGAGCGCTAGTATCGGACCCAGGATCAAGACCGTGATCGAGAGAGCAGCGAGCGCGCGGGTAAATCGTAAAGCGTCGTCGGGCATCATGCCGTGGGATTTCCTTTCAGCAAGGGCGCTGGCTTCGAGGCAAGCTGCGTTGAAAAGTTTTCGATTCCGTTACATGGGGCACGTATGTCCCTTTTCATTCATGTTGCCTGCCGTGTGTTTCGACCAGGCGCAGTGCACCGTCACGCAAAAGCACCTTGCGCCCAAGCCATTCACTGTTCACCTGCGGTAATACCGCCGAGGGTTTACGTAGTTCACGCAGCAAAGTAGAACCATGAGACAAACGCCCACCCATGCGAGCGATCACCGCATTAGCGGCTTGGTATTGGGCATATCTACCAGGGTCGAGACTGTCCTCGAGCAGAATGTCCTGCCCAAGGATCCCTTGTACCTGCCCAGGGTAGATCATGAAACCACTCGCCTGTTCGCTGGCCTGGCTACCGTCCTGCCAGAAGCTACCCTCACGGCTGCGCGCCTGCGGGTGGGGAGCGAACCAGTGCGCGCGCTGCGCTTCAGGCATGGCATGGTGCAGGCGAAAGAAAATCCGCATCAGGTTGTCCCGGTACCACTCGCGTATCTGCAAGTAGTAACCGCGCAGCCCGGGCAGGCCGAGCTGATGCGCCAAGGTGATTGCGATCGGCCAGGCCGGCTGCGGCTGTAGCGGGAGGTCGCGCAGCGCTGGACGGGGGGTGCCGGGGTCGGTCTCCCAAGGCAGACGATGCGGGCTGTCATGCAGATCGTCATAGGCGGTTGGTGGTCGGCCTAACAGCGCGCCACCGCTGCTGGCCAGTGCAGTGGCGATACAGAGGTTGCCTTGAACAACGAAAACATAGAAGCGGCTGAACCAGTTGGCAAGTTCATGGCCATCGGCCCCTTTTGCTTTCAACTGTGCCAGTTCCTGATCAAAACGTTGCATGCCGGGAGCTAATGCTACCAAGTGGGCACGAGCGCGATGCTGCATGCGCCACAGGCGCGGCAGTGACTGCATCAGACGCAGTGGGCGCCACGGCAGGAAAGGGGTCGCGCCACCCACTTCACCTGCATAGCTGGTGGCCGAAATACCCCAATCGGACAGGCGCGCTAGGAACAAATCGTTATTGATGTATGAAGCGCCGCCAAACACGGCGGTGAAAGGTTCGTTGTCCTGCAGAACGCGGCTGTCCCAGCGTGCCATGATCGCCGGGATGCTAGTGGCAGCGCGGCGCTGAGCATACTCGACGAAACGGCTGGGCTTTGATGGCAGGATCTCGGCGATATTGGCCGAGGTCAAATGCCGGCGCCAGCCATGTTCGCTGATCGGCCGGTATTGCAGCAGCCAGAGCTGCTGGCCGTCCCACGCCCATTCAATATCGCCAGGGACGTAGTGGAATACTTTGAGCACACCCTGCAGGAAGTCCCATAGGGCAATCGCAGTCAGGCCATGGCATTCGTCAAACTGCCCGCTTTGCCAGGCGCGGCCAAGGCGCGAAAGTGTGGCTCGATGTGGCGTCGCCTTCCCGTCGGCCAGCATTTCCAAGTGCCCCTCGAGCCACTCCAGTTCCACGGCCAGATGGCGAACGAAGGCGATACCGGATATCACGGGGGTGA
Organism: Pseudomonas sp. NBRC 111119; assembly: GCF_001320125.1. Classification (NCBI taxonomy): domain Bacteria; kingdom Pseudomonadati; phylum Pseudomonadota; class Gammaproteobacteria; order Pseudomonadales; family Pseudomonadaceae; genus Pseudomonas; species Pseudomonas sp. NBRC 111119. The sequence continues at coordinate 13,795 of NZ_BCAV01000065.1, read as the reverse complement.
TGAAGCGCTGTACCACCACTTCTTCTACCCCTGACGCGCGAAGCTGGGTGACACGCGCTGCTACCTCTTGGCCTGGAACACGCAAATAGGTAGTGCTCAGGCCTGCGTTAGCGGCGTCGGCCTGGTCTTCGACAAAGCTGGATGAGCGCACGGCCCACAAGCCTTCGGAGGCTGAATCAAGGAACGTGGCCAGGCGCGGGTCGGCGCTATCGTCCAGGCTCAATGCTTTAGGCACCGGCTGCCCGGCAAGCTCGGCCAGTCGCAGGCGGCCACCCTTGGAATGGGCGATGAAGCCCTGAGACTCGCACTCCAGCCAGCTTGCGAAAGCGCCTGGTGAGTCGATCCAAGGGTAATGGCCCCAGCCTGGTTGCAGGTGGATGCGCAGGTCGGCGCGGGCAAGTATCGCCGACCACGCGGCTGCCTGAGTAACACCCAGCATTTGATCCTGGTCACCCCAGACCAGTTCGACTGGGTCTGTTATCCATTCGAGCAGCGGCAATGCGGTGTCGGCGCGCAACTGGTCCCAGAAGGGGACAAAGGCTCGACAACGGCGGTAGCCTTCGCCCATGCGGCGGTACTGCGCCGGCGTCCAGGGCTGCCTAGAGAATTTTCGGGCAAACCAGTGGGGCTTATGACTAAGTAACCAGTGGATGCTTTTGCGCAGTGGCAGGGGCGTCATCAGGGCCGGCAGGCGGCGTTGCCAAAGGAAGGCGCCTACGGGTGCCAACAGCACGCTGCGGCTGAAGTGGCCCGGGCTGCGCCGCAGTGCATGCAGCACGATCAGGGCACTCACCCCGACGGCCATGATTGCATGGCCGCGCTCGGTCAGGCACAACAGTGCTTGCGCATATTCATCCAGGTCAGTGCACGGCGGTGCCGGGTTGGCGCCGAAGCCGGGCAACTCGAGGGCCTGCACCCGGTAATGCTGGAAGTGGGGGATGGCATCCTCCCACCAGTCGGCGGCACTGCCATTGCCGGCCAGCAGGTAAAGCAAAGGTTTGCCCATCATTGCGCCTCAGACCAGGTTGCGCAGTGCGCTATCGAGTGTTGGGTAGTTGAAGCGGTAGCCCGCCTGCGCGAGGCGTGACGGCAACACGCGTTGTCCATCGAAGAATAACTCGGCCATCTCGCCAGCTAGGGCGCGAACGGGCGCTGCTGGAATATGCAACCAGACCGGGCGCTTGAGCAGCCTGCCAGCGGTGCTGGCAAATTCGGCTTGGCTGACAGGTTCGGGGGCGACCATGTTGTAAGTGCCCTGCATCGAGGTATCGTCCATGGCCCGCGCCATCACTTGCAGCACATCGTCACGATGCACCCAGCTCAAGATCTGCCGGCCATCACCCATACGCCCTCCCATGCCCAGGCGAAATGGCATCAGTAATGGCGTCAAGGCGCCACCTGGGCCGAACACCACGCCCAGACGCAGGACCACCTGGCGCGCACCGAGTTGGCGAGCAGGGCTGGCCGCAGCTTCCCAGCGTGCGCATAGCTCTGCCATGAATCCGTGACCCTTGCCGGCTGTTTCTTCCAGATGCTGGCTGCCATCATGCACACCGTAGTAGCCGATGGCCGAAGCCTGAATCCATAGCGCGGGCTTGTGCTTGGCATGCTCCATCCAGCGTAGCAACGCTTCGGTGGTGCCCACTCGGCTGGCAAGCAGCTGGGCTTGGCGGCGGGCGGTCCAGCGCGGTCCGGCTACCGGCGCACCGGCCAAGTTGATGAGCACATCGAAGCGTTCATTTTGGCCGAGAAGGTCGAGGCTGCGCACGCAGCGGGCGCGGCCATCGAAAAGATAAGCAGCACGCAGTGGGTCGCGGGCGAGGACGCTCACGGTATGGCCAGCATCCAGCAGTTGATTGACCAGGGCCTCTCCGATAAAACCGGTGCCACCGGTGACCAACACCTGTTTGTAGGCACCGCGCGCGAAAGGGTTGGCCGGCAGGCCTTGTCGTTGCATGCGCAGCGCGGCCAGCGCGTCCCTCACACCCGAAGCCGTCACGCCGATGGCAAACAGCGTGAGCAACCAGCCGCGCCAGCCGAGGTCGATTGCCACCAAACCACTAGGCAGGCTGAACCACTTCAGCAGTTCCACCCCGTACAGAGCAAAAAAAGCTCCGGCGTTGATCGCCAGTACGGTGTGCATGATGCGTTCGATCGCCGGCAACTTGCGGCTACGGTCCTCGACCACGAAGTCCCACAACGTCAGGCCGATTTCCAGAGTGAACACAGCAGCCACGATAATCGCCCAGACACCCTGAAAAGCCACGTGTGCGATAGCCAGGAACAGGATGCCATAGCAGCAGGAACGCACCGCGTGGATAGCCAGCTCCAGGCGTGCACTATGGCGCTGGGGCAGGCCCACAGTAAGTTCATGGTGGTAAAGGGTATCCAGGGCGCCGAGCAGTCCCTGGATCAGCAGCAGATTGATGGCCCAGGTCAGAATCGGCAGATCAGCCACGTTCAAGTCCTCTCGTAACGTCGATAGGGTGATCATGGCGGTAGAGCCAGATCAAGGGCGGCAGCAGGGCGAGCAGAGCCAGGCCATCGATGACCAGGTGCGACCACATTCCGGCTTGCAGCGACACCAGAACGTCCTGGGGCGCCCACAGCACTATGCCGACCATGAGCCAAGCCCAGGCGTGGCGGCTACGCAGCCGATCGCCCAAGTGAATCAGGCCGAACATAAACAGTGAATAGCTCTGCAGGGTGGCACCGAACAGGGCAAGCCACCAGAGCTGCTGTTGGCGGGCAACTGCCGGCGCAGCGTGGCCCCAGAACGCATTCTCGATACTTTGCTGATAGGCGTCCAGCAAGGCCGTGTTGCCGCCCCAGGTCAAGCCCAACCCAACCAGCAGATGCATCAATGTGACAGCCTGAAGCCAGCGTACTCGCGCGCGGCGCGCGCTGGCGTGACCTGTAGAAGGGGGGGATGGCAATTCCTTGTCCTGTCGGCTTCCATGTCGGCGGGTAGTATATCTACATGGTTCTCCGCTTTCGACCCTCGCAGCCGTTCGAAGTCACTACGAAACTGAAGTCGATTCAGAAAAACTGATGCCCAATATGATCAGTCCTACCAACGGTGAAGCGATCAGGTAGAGACCGCCTAGAAAGAGAAATCGCCGCCGAGTCAGAAAGGCCCGGATGCCCTAGGATCGCCGCTTCATGCCGACGATATTGCACGGCAATGTGACAAGTGACCCGATCGCATAAATTCCTAAAAAAGTCCATGGTGCAGTCAGCGGCCACTCATTACGAACGCTTCGACTACCCGGGCCGCTACAAGCGCCATGCATTCGGCAAACCGTTTACCGCAACCCGGATCACTGCATTACGCCATGACGCCTGTATCGCTGAAGTGGCGGGTGACGGTATACGGCTCCAGCCAGGCTTGAGCTGTACCCTGACCGGGCATCCGCGAGAAGACCTGAACCTGCATTGGCGGGTCACCCGCGTTCATCTTGACGGGGCTCAACAAGGCACCTATACGAACAGCAGGCCGTGCTGGTACCCGGCAGAAGCGAATGGGGGCCGGCGCCCTTGCCCAAACCGCGCATTGACGCCCTACACATGGCGACAAGACTGACTGTGCATTTTCTATGTGCTGTATCTTGCAGTTCGGAAGCTTGGCTCCAATACAAAGTCCCCTACGCCTGATCCCCCATGACAACGATGTACTCTGCGGCTTCGCTAAAACACGCAAACCCGTCATCCGTGTCAAGGGCATCAAAATTGAAGATTGAATCACCTTCTTCCGCTACCGGCGGGGATATCAATGTCCAATACCGCCCTCAACAGCCCCCCACAACAATGCCCCCTTGCACGCACCCATTTGCCCCTGCGCAAACCTGCGCCCGTGAACCCCTTCTTGTACACTCCCCGCACTAGCCCCAACCCGCATTTTTGGTGAACGCATGATCGAGGTAACCGAGGTTTCCATTGCCGCACTGCGCGAGGCGCTCGAAGCGGGCCGCACGACAGCAGTCGAATTGGTCAAGGCCTACCTGGCGCGTATCGAGGCATACGATGGCGCAGACACCGCCACTGCCCTCAACGCCGTGGTAGTACGCAACCCGCAGGCCCTGGCGGAGGCGGAGGCCTCGGACGCCCGGCGTGCGCAGGGCAAGCTGCTTGGCCCGCTCGACGGCATCCCATACACCGCCAAAGACAGCTATTTGGTAAAAGGCCTGACGGCGGCGTCCGGCAGCCCGGCCTTCAAGCACCTGGTCGCACAGCGCGACGCTTTTACCATCGAGCGCCTGCGCGCTGCCGGCGCCATTTGCCTGGGCAAGACCAACATGCCGCCCATGGCCAACGGCGGCATGCAGCGTGGCGTCTATGGCCGAGCCGAGAGCCCGTACAATGCCGACTACCTGACCGCCCCGTTTGCATCGGGCTCGTCGAACGGTGCCGGTACTGCTACTGCAGCCAGTTTCAGCGCCTTCGGGCTGGCCGAAGAAACCTGGTCCAGCGGCCGAGGACCTGCGTCCAACAACGGGCTGTGCGCTTATACCCCTTCGCGAGGCGTCATCTCGGTGCGGGGCAACTGGCCGCTCACCCCGACCATGGATGTGGTGGTGCCTTACGCACGGACAATGGCCGACTTGCTGGAAATCCTTGACGTAGTGGTGGCCGACGACGCCGACCCTCGTGGCGACCTGTGGCGCCTACAACCTTGGGTGCCCATTCCGGCCCCCTCCGAGGTGCGCCCAGCCTCGTACCCGGCGCTGGCTGCCAAGGCCGATGCACTCAAGGGCAAGCGCTTTGGTGTACCGCGCATGTACATCAATGCCGATGAACAGGCTGGCACCTCGGAGAAGCCCGGCATTGGCGGCCCGACCGGCCAACGCATCCACACCCGCGCCAGCGTCATCGCGCTGTGGCAGCAGGCCCGCAAAGCCCTCGAGGCTGCGGGTGCCGAGGTGGTCGAGGTGGATTTCCCGCTGGTGTCCAATTGCGAGGGCGATCGGCCAGGGGCACCCACCGTGTACAACCGGGGCATCGTCAGCCAGGCATTCTTGCACGACGAGCTGTGGGAACTGTCGGGGTGGGCGTTCGATGACTTCCTGCGCGCCAACGACGACCCCGCGCTCAATCGCCTGGCCGATGTAGATGGCCCGCAGATCTTCCCGCACGACCCGGGCACCCTGCCCAACCGTGAGGATGATCTGGCGGCGGGCATGGACCAATACGTCGTCATGGCCAAGCGCGGCCTCAAAACCTGGGACCAGATCGACACCTTGCCGGACGGCCTGCGGGGGCTGGAAAAAACCCGCAAGCTGGACCTTGAAGACTGGATGGACAGCCTTGGCCTGGATGCGGTGCTGTTCCCAACCGTGGCAGACGTGGGCCCGGCGGATGCCGACGTTAACCTGGCGTCGGCGGACATCGCCTGGAGCAACGGCGTCTGGGTCGCCAATGGCAACTTGGCCATCCGTCACCTGGGCGTCCCCACCGTGACCGTGCCAATGGGCGTGATGGCTGACATTGGTATGCCCGTAGGCCTGACGTTCGCCGGGCGCGCCTACAGCGACAATGCACTGTTAACCTACGGCGCTGCGTTCGAAGCTACCGGGCTCCGCCGCATGATTCCGCCTCGCACGCCCCCGCTTGGCTGAGCCTCTGGCATCCGTTACCCAAACGGCTATCGCGCAGGTCAACATTTTGTGTAAATATGCACATATTGTTGAACTGCGTGAAACCAATGCCCATCGAACCTGACGACGAACGCCGCATCACCCTGACCGTGCTCAAGGCCGCCTTACAGGCCATGGGGAGCGTTGCTGCGCGGAACATGGAAATTCTCCTGCATGACCTCGAGCAACCGGAGCGATCCGTCATTGCAATCGTCAACGGGCACTTGTCTGGCCGTCGCATCGGCAGCCCTATCCTGGCAGCCCCCGAGCAGGACCAAGGTTTCAAGGCGCTGATGCAGGCCACGGCCGACCAGCGCGGCAGTGAGCCCATCGTGCTGCCGGATTACCCCACGCAACTGAAGGGTCGAAGCCTGCGAAGCGCGACAGCCATTTTTCGTGACAGCAATGGCAAGGCATTTGCCAGCCTGTGCATCAACACCGACGTCACCGGTCTGGACGCCGCCATGGCGTTTTTGCAGCAGTTCCAGCCACTGGGCGCGGTGCCCGTCACTCAGGAGGCCGCGGACATCGAGGTGCTGATGGCCGACATAATGCAGGCCGCACTGCAGCGCAGCGGCCAAGGCCGCATGACCAAACAAGCCAAGGTCGACGCCGTGCGGGTGATGCAGGAGCGCGGGCTGTTCATCGTCAAAGGCGGCGTAGAAAAAGCCGCCGCCGCCCTGGGTGTGACCCGGTACACCATTTACAACTACCTCGAACAACTGCGCGGAGCCAGCCAGTGACCTTGCACATCCCGACCCCTTTGATCGAATCGCGCCCGTTGTCCCAGGCCTGCGGCAGCAATGTGTGGCTGAAACTCGACGCCTTGCAACCCAGTGGCTCGTTCAAGCTGCGCGGCGTGGGCCATGCCTGCGAAGTGCACCACGCCCGGGGGGCCCGTCGCTTCGTGTCATCGTCGGGGGGCAATGCAGGCCTGGCGGTGGCTTATGCGGGGCGCAAGCTGGGCGTGCCGGTGACCGTGGTGGTGCCAGAGACCACCACCGAGCGGGCGAAAGAACTGCTGCGCCAGGAAGACGCCGAGGTGATCGTCCACGGCAGCGCCTGGCACGAGGCCAATGCCCTGGCGCAAACGTTGGTAAGCGCCGATGCGGCTTTCATTCACCCGTTCGATGACCCCTTGCTGTGGGCCGGCCATGCGAGCCTGGTGGATGAGGTGGCGCAAACCGGCTTGAAATCTGATGCCGTGGTGCTGTCAGTGGGCGGCGGCGGGCTGTTGAGCGGCGTGGTCGAGGGGCTGCAGCGCAATGGGTGGGTGGATGTGCCCGTAGTGGCGGTAGAAACCGAAGGTGCGGCGTCGCTGCATGCCGCCATGCGCGCCGGCCACTCCGTGGAGTTGCAGCAGCTCACTTCTATCGCCACGAGCCTGGGCGCGAAGCGGGTGGCCGATCAGGCGCTGGCCTGCACCCGTCAGCATCCCGTTGTCAGCCAGTTGGTCAGCGACAACCAAGCCGTGCACGCTTGCCAGCAGTTCTTGCACGACCATCGCCTGCTGGTGGAGCCGGCCTGCGGTGCAGCCCTGGCGCTCGCCTACAGCACCCAGGCGCTGGCCGCGTATCGCACTGTACTGATAGTGGTGTGCGGCGGCGCCACAGCCACGCTGGCGCAGATACAGGCCTGGGCTGCTGCAACCCGGCCTCATTGATAAAAAGCCCGTGGCAGGCACGGGCAACTGAGCAGCAACGCAGTAACCTGTGTTTCATCCCTTTTTCAGCGCCTGTTGCTTGTGCATGGCCAGGTGCCCGGTCTTGTCACTTTTTACCTCGTATTGCGGCTCGTCCTTGGAACAGTGGCGCTGGCGCCCGCAAAACTCCACATCCTGGGTATGCACCTTGACCACGGTACCGTGGATGGTGCCGGCTTCTGAATTCCACTGCACCTTGTCACCTGCCTTGTATGCATGACTCATCGGATTCTCCTGACTGCAGGCTTGGGACGATTGAGATCGTCATATCCCGTTGTTTTACTGAGCCCGCTGTCAGCCAAAAAATTCCTTCGCACTGGCCATACCCGGACGAAATGCGATTGCACCCTTTCGGTCTGCAGCAAGTGAAGGCACAATGCGTGTCCTTTTTTTGGCCGGCCTGGCCGGGGGCCTCTAAATGATCAAAACGCCGTACTACCTCATCGACAAAACCAAGCTGCTCGGCAACATGGAGAAGATCGCCTACGTGCGCGAACACTCCGGTGCCAAGGCGCTGCTCGCCCTCAAGTGCTTTGCGACTTGGTCGGTGTTCGACCTGATGCAACAGTACATGGACGGCACCACCTCTTCGTCGCTTTACGAGCTCAAGCTCGGGCGCCAGAAGTTCGCCGGCGAAACCCATGCCTACAGCGTGGCGTGGGCGGACGACGAAGTAGAGGAAATGCTGGAGAACTGCGACAAGATCATCTTCAACTCCATCGGCCAGCTGCAGCGCTTTGCTGCTCAGTCCGAAGGCAAGGTGCGCGGGCTTCGCGTGAACCCGCAGGTCAGCAGTTCCGACTACGCGCTGGCCGACCCGGCTCGCCCGTTCAGCCGCCTGGGCGAATGGGACCCGGCGAAGATCGAGCAGGTGATCGAGCAGGTCTCCGGCTTCATGTTCCACAACAACTGCGAGAACGGCGACTTCAGCCTGTTCGACAAGATGCTGTCGCACATCGAACAACGCTTCGGCCACCTGTTGCACAAAGTGCAGTGGGTGAGCTTGGGCGGCGGCGTGCACTTCACCGGTGAAGGCTATGCACTGGACGCGTTTTGCGCACGCCTGAAGGCGTTCTCGGAAACCTACGGCGTACAGGTCTACCTGGAGCCGGGTGAAGCCGCGATCACCCAGAGCGCCTCGCTGGAAGTGACTGTGCTCGACACCTTGTACAACGGCAAGCACCTCGCCGTGGTCGACAGCTCGATCGAAGCACACATGCTCGACCTGCTGATCTACCGCCTCAATGCCAAGATGGCGCCCAACGACGGCGAGCACACCTATATGGTTTGCGGCAAGTCATGCCTGGCCGGCGATATCTTTGGCGAGTACCAGTTCGACCGCCCCTTGGCCATTGGCGACCGTCTGTCGTTCGTCGACGCGGCGGGCTACACCATGGTCAAGAAGAACTGGTTCAACGGCCTGAAAATGCCATCCATCGCGGTCAAACAACTCGACGGCAGCGTCGAGGTCGTACGCGAGTTCGGTTTTGAAGATTACGTTTCCAGCCTGTCGTAAGACGGGCACAGCGAGTAAGGAGCAACAGGTAAATTGAAGAAGAACGTTCTTATCATTGGTGCAGGAGGTGTCGCCAAGGTGGTGGCCCACAAGTGCGCGCAGCATAACGACGAACTGGGTCGTATTGCCATCGCGTCACGGAACATCTCCAAATGCCAGGCCATCATCGACAGCGTCAAGGCCAAGGGTAGCCTCAAGGTACCCGCCGACATCCAGGCCTTCTCGCTCAATGCCCTCGATGTCGAGGCCACCAAGGCCCTGATCCGCGAGACCGAATCGCAGATCGTGATCAACGTAGGCTCAGCCTTCCTCAACATGTCGGTGCTGCGTGCCTGTATCGATACGGGTGTGGCCTATCTGGACACCGCCATCCACGAAGAGCCGGGCAAGATCTGCGAGACCCCGCCGTGGTACGGCAACTACGAGTGGAAACACCTCGAAGAGTGCCAGGCCAAGAACATTACTGCCATTCTCGGCGTCGGTTTCGACCCGGGTGTGGTGAACAGCTACGCCAAGCTGGCGCAGCAGCAATACTTCGACCGCATCGACTCGATCGACATTCTCGACGTCAATGCCGGTTCGCATGGCAAGTACTTCGCCACCAACTTCGACCCGGAAATCAACTTCCGCGAGTTCACCGGGCAAGTGTGGAGCTGGCAGAACAGCCAGTGGACCAGCAACACCATGTTTGAAGTCAAGCGCACTGACGACCTGCCGGTGGTAGGTTCGCAGAACCTGTACCTGACCGGTCATGACGAAGTGCACTCGATCTCGAAGAACCTCGACGTGCCGAACGTGCGTTTCTGGATGAGCTTCGGTGAGCACTACATCAATGTGTTCACGGTGCTGAAAAACCTTGGCTTGCTCAGCGAGCAACCCGTCAAAACCGCCGAAGGGCTCGAAGTGGTGCCGCTCAAGGTGGTCAAGGCCGTGCTGCCAGACCCGGCCTCGCTCGCCCCGGGCTACACCGGCAAGACCTGCATCGGTGACCTGGTCAAAGGCACCAAGGACGGCCAGCCGCGGGAAGTCTTCATCTACAACGTGGCCGACCACGAAGAAGCCTACGCCGAAACCGACAGCCAAGGCATTTCCTACACCGCAGGCGTACCGCCGGTGGCAGCTGCCTTGTTGGTGGCCCGTGGGGAGTGGGATGCCAAGCGCATGGTCAACGTCGAAGAGCTACCAGCAGAGCCGTTCCTCAAGGCGCTGGACGTGATGGGTTTGCCAACCCGCGTCAAGGATGAAAAAGGCGACCGTCCATGGGACGCTGAAGCCTGAGCAACACCCAGGGGGCGCCAATAAGGCGCCCCTTTCTTTTGGCCGCCATCAGTGCGCCCCCTCGCACCCGCCTCACCCAAGTCATATAAAGTAAATAACGCTGTGCCATGTTCTGACGGTGTTCTCGCCATGGGGCTGTCAGATGAAAGTGTCGGTGTTCGGTACCGGATACGTTGGCCTTACCCAGGCCGTGTGCCTTGCTCAGGTTGGGCATACGGTCATGTGCATGGATGTGGATACGGACCGTGTTCAAGCCCTCGGCCAAGGCAATTGCCCGCTGTTCGAGCCAGGCCTGCCGGCCATGCTCCAGCACAACCTGTCATGCGGGCGCTTGCAGTTTACTGCCGATGCTGGCCAAGCCACCCACCACGCTGCTGTTCTGTTCATTGCGGTCGGCACCCCTGCCCTGGCCGACGGCAGCGCAGATTTGGCCCAGGTACTCAGCGTTGTCGATAACATCGTCGAGCACGCCGTCGGGCCTAAGGTGATCGTCAACAAATCCACCGTACCGGTCGGGACGGTAGACCTCATCAAAGCGCGCATTGGGCAAGCCGTGAGCGATGCAGGTCGCTTTCAGGTGATCAGCAACCCCGAGTTCCTGAAGGAAGGCTCTGCGGTAGACGACTGCATGCGCCCAGAGCGCATCATCATCGGCGGTGCAGGGCCAAACGCGCTTGCACTGCTGCGCGAGTTGTACCAGCCGTTCAGCCGCAACCGGGAAAAACTGATGGTGATGGACGCACGCAGTGCCGAAATGAGCAAATACGCGGCGAATTGCATGCTGGCCACGAAAATTTCGTTCATGAACGAAATGGCCAACCTGGCCGAGCACCTGGGTGCCGACATCGAGATGGTACGGCGGGGCATAGGCTCTGACTCGCGTATCGGCTACGACTTCATCTATGCGGGCTGCGGGTTTGGCGGTTCTTGTTTCCCTAAAGACCTGCAGGCCTTGCGCCACAGTGCAGAGCAGGCAGGCTTGCAACCGCAGATCCTGCAAGCGGTTGAGCAGGTGAATGAACGGCAGAAAGGCCTGCTCTTCGCCAAGATTCAGCAACATTATCCGGCAGGTATTGGCGGCAAGGTGTTTGCGGTATGGGGGCTGGCGTTCAAACCCAATACCAATGACATCCGCGAAGCACCTAGCCGCGTGCTGCTGGAGGCACTGTGGGCCGCAGGCGCCCGTGTACAAGCGCACGACCCGCAGGCCATGGATGAGATCCAGCGGTTGTATGGCGCTCAAACCCATCTCACCTTGGCAGCCAGCAAGGAGCAGGCGTTAACAGGCGCTGATGCGTTGGTGATCGTCACCGAGTGGCAGGACTATCGGGTCCTCAACCTTGAAACAGTACCCGGGCAACTGGCCGATCGAGTGGTATTCGATGGTCGCAACCTGTACGAGCCCGAACACATGGCCGGCGCCGGCTTGACGTACTACGGCATTGGGCGTGGAGAACGGGTGCCTGCATTCGGCCCTTGATGAAAAGCGTCCGTTTCTGACTAATTTTGTCGGATTTCTTACAGGCGGCTCTCGGGATGCTTGCAATCCGCCTCGGCCCTAAATACTGTATGAATAGTCAGTATAAAGGGTCAGCGCCATGCAACTCATTGCCAAACTCGGCATTCTTGCCGATGCCGCCAAATACGATGCGTCCTGCGCCAGCAGCGGTGCGCCCAAGCGAAATTCGCGGGGTGGTGACGGCCTTGGGGCAACCAATGGCATGGGCATCTGCCACAGCTATACGCCCGACGGCCGCTGCGTATCGCTGCTGAAAATATTGCTGACCAATTTTTGCCTGTACGACTGCCAATACTGCGTGAACCGCCGCTCCAGCAACGTGCCCCGCGCACGCTTCAGCCCCGAGGAAGTGGTACGCCTGACGCTGGATTTTTACCGGCGCAACTGCATCAGCGGCTTGTTCCTGAGTTCCGGCATCATTCGCTCGGCAGACTACACCATGGAACAGCTGATACGGGTTGCGCGGCTGCTGCGCGAGGAACACAACTTTCGCGGCTATATCCACCTCAAGACCATCCCCGACGCGGACCCGCTGCTGATTGAAGAAGCCGGCCGCCTGGCGGACCGCCTGAGTGTGAATATCGAGCTGCCAACGGACGAAAGCCTCCAGCGCCTGGCGCCAGAAAAGCATGCGCACACCATTCGCCAGGCCATGGGGGTGATCCACCAAGGGCAGCAGGCGGTGGCGAACGAGCCGAAAGCGCCACGCTTTACGCCAGCCGGTCAAAGCACCCAGGTGATCGTGGGCGCAGACAGCACCGATGACAGCACCTTGCTGCGCAATGCCGAATCGCTGTACCAAGGCTATGGGCTCAAGCGTGTGTATTATTCCGCCTTCAGCCCCATCCCCGACAGCCCGGGCAGCGTACCGCTGGCGGCGCCGCCATTGCTGCGTGAGCATCGGCTGTACCAGGCCGACTTTCTGTTGCGCGGTTATGGTTACAAGGCAGGGGAACTGCTGGGCCAGGCCGGGAACCTGGCCCTTGATATCGACCCCAAGCTGGCGTGGGCCCTGGCCAACCGGGAGGTATTCCCGTTGGACGTGAACCGTGCCGAACCCGCCCTGCTGGCACGCATCCCGGGGATTGGCCTGCGCAGCGTGCAACGCTTGGTGGCGCTGCGGCGAGAGCGGCGCATTCGTTACGACGACCTCATTCAGCTGCGCTGTGTGCTGGACAAGGCCAGGCCCTTCATCGTCACCAGCGATTACCGCCCAGCCCAGGCCGAATTGCGCAGCGGGCTGTTGCGCGCCCGCCTTCGTGAGCCGCAGGCACCTGTGCAAATGGGGCTGTGGGGGTGATAGCGCTGGATTGCGACAACCTGTTCAGCACCTGGCGTTCGCAGGCGCGGATGCTGTTGAGCCACGGCGTCGATCCTTCGCAGGTCACCTGGTCCCAAGGCCCGGTGGCTGATCTGCTGGCAGAGGCAGTAGCGCTACCTGAAGTTCAAGGGCCGTTCCGCGCATCCATCCCCGCTGCCTTGCTTGGCCAGCTGGAGCAGGCCTCCCGTTATCACGGGGAACAACGCTGGAATTTTCTGTACGAAGTGCTGTGGCGCGTGGCCCACGGCGACCGGACCGCGATGCTGGCGGGTGATCGCCTGGGCAGTGAACTACACCGGCGCATCAAGCAGGTGAGCCGCGAGGCGCACCATCTGCATGCGTTTCTGCGCTTCGTACCCCTGCCAGAATCGTTGGTGGGCCCTTTGCAACTGGACCTGGTGGCCTTCCATGAGCCGGCACACGATATTCTGCAAAGCGCCAGTGGGCATTTTGCAGACCGGCTGGGGCGCTTGCGCTGGTTGATCGCAACACCCCGGGACGGCATTCGGTTCGATGGGCAGGCGTTCGACTATCAAAGGCAGTGCCCTGCGCTATGGCAGCAGTGGGCGCGCAATGCTGAAGACCCAGGCGCCGAACTGTGGCGTACGTATTATCGCCACACGTTCAACCCGGCCAGGCTCAACCCAGATGCCCTGCGCTTGCACATGCCAGGCCGGTTCTGGCGGCATCTGCCGGAGGGCATGCTCATTCCCCAGCTCGAAGGCCTGGCGCGGCAAGGTAAACAGCGGGATGGGCAGGCTCAGGAAGTGGCGGCCCAGGGCGGGAAAACGATCAGCCCCATGAAGCGTGAGCTGTTGGCCGCAAA
>NZ_BCAV01000064.1:0-42406 GCF_001320125.1 Pseudomonas sp. NBRC 111119 | reverse complement strand
ACAGGTTGCCCCGCTGCTGACTCAACAAATAAAGCCGGCTTGCAGGTAATGCAGTGCAGCGCGGCCCGCCAGCCTCAACCAAACAACCGCTCCAGGCAGCCAATACGTTTCTTGTACACGCGGCGCGCCTCCAGTGCCTGGTCCATGGTCACAGCCAGAAACCGTGCCTGTTGGTTGGGTTGCATCTGCCCCACCAGGTCCAGGTCAGCACTGATCACCGTGCCGATCATGGCATAGCCCCCGCCAGACACCGCGTCGCGGTGCAGAATGATCGGCTCCAGCCCTGCCGGCACCTGGATCGAACCGATGGGGTAACAGCTGTCGACGATATTGGACGGGTCAGACCCTGCCCCGAAGGGCTGCTCCCGCGGCTCGAAGCTCAAAGCGCCGCCCCCTTTGTAGCGGTAGCCAATACGGTCAGCCTCAGAGCCTACCGTCCAGGCGTCCGTGAAAAAACGACGGGCCGCTGCCTCGGTCAAGCGGTGATAGTACAGCCCCGGCACCACCCGCAGCACCACCTCGCCCCCCAACGCCTGGCGCAGGGCCATGGGCAGGCTGGCATTGACGCGGCCCTTGCCGCTGGGTACGCCCACCGCAAGGCCGTCCCCGGCCATCAGCTTGCGTCCCTGAAAACCGCCCAGGCCACCCAACGCGTAAGTGGAGCGGCTGCCCAGCACTTCGGGTACATCGATGCCCCCAGCCACTGCCAGGTACGCCCGGGCGCCCGCCGTAGGGAAGCCAAACCGCAGCACCTGCCCGGCACGCACGGCGAACGAGGTATCGGGGCGCTGCTCACGGCCGTCGACCAGCACGGCCATCTGCGCACCACACACTGCCACCAAAGCATCCTGTACAAACTCAAGTTCAGGCCCCACCAACGCGCATTCGATGCAGGCGGCGCCAGCCGGGTTGCCCACCAGGTGATTGGCAGCCCGCAAGGCGTACTGGTCCAGCGCACCCGACGGCGGAATGCCCAGGTGATAGAACCCCTCGCGCCCCAGATCTTGCACAGAGCTGGCCAGGCCGGGTTTGAGAACCTTGATCATGCCAGTGCCTCCTGCAGCGACTTGGGGTACCCCGCAGGGTCTGCCAGGAAGGCATCCAGGGAAAACGCCACCGGGCGGATGCGCAGATCGAAAGTCCCTTGCTCCACCTCCGCCACCGCCTGGTCGTACGCGGCACGGTCCATGGGTTTGAACTGCACGATGTCACCGGGGCGGAAAAACACCATGTGTTCCTTCAAATAGCCAAGCGCTTGCTGAGGGTCATAGATGGGCGCGGGCGTGACGCCGAACATCTGATAACCCCCTGCCCCACGCACCGAATAGATGCAACCGAAGCAGCCACCGTGGCCCAGGGTAAGCCTGGGGGTGTCGGTGCGCGGGCGCAGGTACTTCGGCACCTGTAATTGCCGCTCGCGCTCCACCATCTGGAACATGAACGGCAGGCCCGCCACAAAACCGACCATGGACACGAACCAGGGCGCACCGCTGTGGGCCTCTATAAACGCATCCACCCCCTGCAGGCCATTGATCCGGGCAGCGTATTCGAGGTCAGTGCTGTCTGGGTCTTGATGGCGGTCGCGAAAGCGCATCAGGGTTTCGTGGGTCCAGGGGTCGTTGTACAGCACGGGAATTTCGATGATGCGGGTGTGCAGGGAGCGTTCGGCAACCGCCTCGGCCTCGGCACCCTGTACGGCGTGCAGCAAGGCCTGCGGTGCAATGCGGTCCGGGTCGAAGCGAATCTGGAACGAGGCGTTGGCCAGGCAGATGTCCAGCACACCGTCAAGGGCAAGGCGCTCCACCGCACGGGTGATGGCCATGCCCTTGAAAAAGGCCTCAAGCGACATGCTGTCGCTCACTTCGGCGAACAGGTGCTCGTCAGCGCCGAAGCTGTAACGGACGGGGGTTGAAGCGAGCGATTCGGCCATGGCTGTTCCTTTTTTGGAGTCTTTGTAGAAAGGCAGGCAAAAGCAACTGTGGCAGGCTCCGGCTTGTGCGCGCCGGCTGGCCGTGTTTTCTAGCGTGGCGCACGCACTTCGATGCCTGCGACCCTCAACGCTTCACGGGTAGCTTCAACCAGGTCCAACGCCCCAGGCGTGTCGCTGTGCAGGCAGATGGAATCGAATGCGATTGCCAGGTCCTGTCCTTCAACAGTTCGCACAATACCCTGCTGGCAGGCCCGCACCACGCGCTCGGCCACGGCTGCAGGTTGCAATGCGCGAACATGGCGTGTGAACACGATCGAGCCGCTCGCATCGTACTCGCGGTCGGCATAAAACTCGCGAATCACAGGCTGGCCGAGCTGTTGAGCGATACGGCAGATTGCCGAGCCCGGCATGCAGTACAGCAGCAGGGCTGGCTCGACCGCCTGCAGGTTCTGCACCAGTAACCGCGCGGCTTCTTCGTCCCGTGCCAGGTGCATGTACAGCGCCCCATGGGGCTTGACGTGCTGCAGGCTTACGCCCTGGGCGCGGGCGATCTCACGCAGTGCCCCTAATTGGTAAAGGATGTCGTCCACCAGTTCCTGAGCCGTGGCGTTGATATGGCGGCGCCCAAAGCCAACCAGGTCGCGAAACCCCGGGTGCGCCCCAACCGCCACCCCAAGCGCCTTGGCCCGGGCAACAGTGCGGCGCATGGTGCCTGGATCTCCGGCATGGAAGCCGGTCGCGATATTGGCCGAGCTGATATGCGTCATCAGTTCGTTGTCCACGCCGTCGCCGATAGTCCAGGGCCCGAACCCTTCACCCATGTCGGAATTGAAGTCCACCACCTGCATAAGCCTGCCTCCCGGCACTTGTGACTGCATGCCTGCCACGGTAGATTCCTACCACCCCCTTGGGAAGATCTATAAACAGAGGGGGTATCTTCGGAAAATCAGATACCCGTGGAGCTGTAGGCTTGTCCCTTACCTTGCGTCAGGTTCGCTATTTTGTGGCCACCGCCGAAATCGGCCAGATCTCTCAGGCTGCCATCCACCTGAATATCTCGCAGTCCGCCATCACCACTGCCATCAAGGAACTGGAGGCGCTACTGGGTGCCCTGCTCTTTCAGCGCTCTGCCCAGGGCATGAGCCTGACCGAGGCCGGGCGGCACTTTCTCAACCGTGCCTACGTGATTCTGCGCAGCGTCGACGATGCATTGAACAGCCCGCTGCCGGACGGGCGCGCCTGCGGCTTGCTACGCCTGGCGGCCAGCTACACCGTCATCGGCTACTTTTTGCCCCATCACTTGCAGCGCCTTGAGCACTGGCACCCCGACGTCACCCTTGAACTCTACGAACAGGAGCGCAGCGCCATCGAGCACGGCCTGCTCGATGGCCGCTTCGACATGGCCGTCGTACTCACGGCCAACCTCACCCACCCGGACATCGTTTCTGAAACCCTGTTCAACTCCGAGCGCAGGCTGTGGTTGCCCGGGCAACACCCCTTGTGCGAGCGCTCGGCGGTCAGCCTGGAAGACGTGGCAGGCGAGCCCTTCATTCTGCTGACGGTCGATGAAGCCGAGCACAGCGCCATGCGTTACTGGAAGCAAGCCGGCCAGCGGCCCAACGTACGGGTGCGAACCAGCTCGGTAGAGGCCGTGCGCAGCATGGTTGCCAATGGCAGCGGCGTGGCGATTTTGTCGGACCTGGTGCACCGCCCCTGGTCACTGGAAGGCAAGCGCATCGAGACGTTGACCATCAGCAACCCGGTGCCACCCATGAGCGTGGGCCTGGCCTGGCACCGCGAGCGCGCCTTCAGCCCGGCCATGCAGGCTGTGCGTAATTACTTCCGCGACGCCTTCCTGGCGCCACAGCAGTTGGCAACGCGGCGCTGAGGGCAAACGCGCATACAGGCCGAACGTTCCGCGTGCGTCGTCGTCATAACCTGAGCCGGTGCCGACACGCAAAGAGGACGCGACATGACCCAACCCGACCCGTCATACGTCAAATGGCTTGAAGAGCGTTCCATGCTCAAGGCTTCCCAGGAACGTGCCAGCCTGTATTCCGGGCAGTCGCGGCTTTGGCAGCAACCCTATGCCGAAGCGCAGCCCCGCCGCGCTACCGAGATCGCCTCGGTGTGGCTGACCGTGTACCCGGACGCGATCATCGCGCCTGAAGGTTGTTCGGTACTGGGCGCACTGGCCCACGAGGCGCTGTGGAAGCGCCTGTCTGAAATCGGCATCCAGGGTGTGCATACCGGCCCCATCAAGCGCTCGGGGGGCATTACCGGCCACGAAGTCACGCCGAGCATCGACGGCAACTTCGACCGCATCAGCTTTGATATCGACCCGCTCTATGGCAGCGAGCAGGAAGTGGTGCAGATGAGCCGCATGGCCGCCGCCCACAATGCGGTGACCATCGACGATCTGATCCCCTCGCACACCGGCAAGGGCGCGGACTTCCGCCTGGCCGAGCTGGGCCTGGCGCCCTACCCCGGCCTCTACCATATGGTCGAGGTGCGCGAGGAAGATTGGGACCTGCTGCCGGAAGTACCCGCGGGGCGCGACTCGGTCAACCTGCTGCCAGCGCAATGCGACGAGCTCAAGGCTCGTCACTACATCGTCGGGCAACTGCAGCGGGTGATCTTCTTCGAACCCGGCGTCAAGGAGACCGACTGGAGTGCTACCCCACCCATTACCGGTGTCGACGGCAAGACCCGCCGCTGGGTCTACCTGCATTACTTCAAGGACGGCCAGCCCTCGTTGAACTGGCTGGACCCAACCTTCACCGCCCAGCAGATGATCATCGGCGATGCCTTGCACGCACTGGACTGCCTGGGCGCACGGGGTTTGCGCCTGGATGCCAATGGTTTTCTCGGCGTTGAAACCCGCGCCACCGGCACCGCCTGGTCAGAAAGCCACCCCCTGTCGATCGTCGGCAACCAGCTGATCGGCGGCATGATCCGCAAGGCGGGCGGCTTCAGCTTCCAGGAACTCAACCTGACCCTCGACGACATCGCGCAGATGTCCAGCGGCGGGGCCGACCTGTCCTACGACTTCATCACCCGGCCCGCCTACCAGCACGCCCTGCTGACCGGCGACACCGAGTTCCTGCGCCTGATGCTCAAGGAAATGCACAGCTTCGGCATCGACCCGGCCTCGCTGATACACGCCCTGCAGAACCACGACGAATTGACGGTGGAGCTGGTGCATTTCTGGACACTGCATGCTCACGACATGTACCTGTACAAAGGCCAGACGTTGCCTGGCAGCATCCTGCGCGAACATATACGCGAAGAGATCTACGAGCGGCTGTCTGGCGAACATGCGCCCTACAACCTGCGCTTTGTCACCAACGGAATTTCCTGCACCACCGCCAGCCTGATCACGGCAGCTCTGGGCATTCGCGACCTCGACGACCTGAGTGCCGATCAGCTGGAGTGGGTGCAAAAGGTGCACTTGCTGCTGGTGATGTACAACGCCATGCAGCCAGGCGTGGTAGCGATTTCCGGCTGGGACCTGGTGGGTGCCCTGCCACTGCCGGCAGAAGCTGTTGCTGAACGCATGACCGATGGGGACACGCGCTGGATTCACAGGGGCGCCTACGACCTGGCGGGGCTTGACCCAGAGGCCCAGGCATCGGTGCGGGGCATGCCGCGTGCCCGTGCCCTGTATGGCAGCCTGGATGAGCAACTTGCACGCGACGACTCCTTTGCCAGCAAGGTCAAGAAACTGTTGGCGGTGCGCCAGGCCTATGGCATCGCCACCAGCCGCCAAGTGCTGGTACCCGACGTCACCACGCCCGGGCTGTTGGTCATGGTGCACGAGCTGCCCGCCGGCCGGGGTATCCAGATAAGCGCCTTGAACTTCAGCCAGCAGGTAATCGCCGAAGAACTTCAGCTGGCCGGTTTCACACCGGGGCCCGTGGTGGACATGATCAATGAGACCGTCGAGGGCGACCTCACCGAAGACGGCCGCCTGATGGTGAACCTGGACCCGTACGAGGCGCTCTGCCTGCGTATCGTCAACAGCACCGGGCACGTCTGAACCCCGGGCAACTTGCTTTTGCGACGCTACAGGCATAGCGTGCGGGGGTTCCCATCCGTGCCCAGGAGCCCCCATGTACACCGGCATCGTCCAGGCCGTGCGCCCTTTGCTTGATGTGACCCGTCACCCAGGCCACAACCAGTTCACCATCGACCTCACCCCTGCGCTGCTGGACGACCTCAAGGTCGGCGCCAGCGTGAGCGTCGAGGGCACCTGCCTTTCCGTCACCGAAATCGACGGCACCCTGGTCCGTTTCGATGCCATGACCGCCACCCTCGAACGCACCAACCTGCGCACCTTCGTTTCAGGGCAACAGGTCAATATCGAGCGTTCGGCGAAAATGAACGCGGAGGTCGGCGGCCACTTGATGGCGGGCCATATCGCCACCACTGCCGAAGTGGTCGAGCTCTGTATTGCCGAGAGCGGTGCCTTCGTGCGCTTCCGCATGCCGGCCGAGTGGGGGAAATACGTGTTCGCCCGGGGCTTCATCGGCGTGAATGGTTGCAGCCTGACGGTGGCCGATATCGACGACAACGTAGTCACGATCAATCTGATCCCGGAGACGCTGCGGCAAACCACATTCGCCCGCTACATGCCCGGCGACCTGCTGAACATCGAGGTGGATCACCACACCATGGTGCTGGTGGATGTGGTTGAACGCACCATCAAAAGCACCCTCGCCCGCGAAAACCTGCTGCCCTGAGGCCTGCCCATGCTGCCTTACGCTCCAACCGCACGCACCGCCAGGCGCCTGCGCTTGCAAGTCTTGCGTGGCCGCGTAGGCCTTGGCCTGGTGGCTGGCCTTTCGGTGCTGGCGGGCATGACCGATGCGATCGGCCTGCTGGCGTTGGGCGACTTCGTGTCGTTCATGAGCGGTAACACGACCCGCCTTGCCGTCGCCATCAGCGAGGCAGACGCGGGCATGGTGCTGCGCCTAAGTGGCGCGGTGCTGGGGTTCGTGGCCGGGAACGCCGTTGGCGTGATGCTGGCGCGCGGATGCCGGCGCCGTGCCTGGCCGGTATTGGTGGTGGTCGCCGGGTTACTAGCGTTCGCCGCAGCCTGGCCGTGGCCGGCTACATTCCCTGCTCTGCTCGCGGCCACCGTGGCCATGGGCATGATCAACGCGGTCGTGGAACAGGTGAACGGGCTGCCCATCGGCCTGACGTATGTGACCGGGGCGCTGTCACGCTTTGGCCGTGGATTGGGGCGCTGGCTGCTTGGGGAGCGTCGGAACGGCTGGCGGGTGCAACTGGTGCCGTGGGCGGGGATGTTGCTGGGCGCGGCATTGGGGGCATGGCTGCAGAAACACCTGGGCCTGCAGGCCCTGGCAGGCAGTTGTGCCTTGACCTGCCTGCTGGCCCTGGTGTCGCTGTTCATACCGCGTTCATGGCAGCGGGGCTATATGCCCCACTGATCAATCGATGCGCGGGTGTTGCTGCACCAGCAGCTTGCGCTTGGCTTCCAGCTCGGCGATCTGGGTGTCGATGTCCTCGATCTTCTGCTCGATATTGTCGTGGTGCTCCTGCAGCAGCTCACGGGCTTCACCAATATCCGATGCCGCGGGTGCGGCGCCACGCAGAGGCTTGTTGGCGGTTTCCTTCATGGTGATGCCGGTTACCAGGCCGATCACCGCGATGACCATCAGGTAATAAGCCGGCATGTACAGGTTACCGGTGGTTTCCACCAGCCAGGCCGCGAGGGTGGGCGTCACGCCCGCAATCAGCACCGAAATGTTGAAGGCGCTGGCCAGGGCGCTGTAACGGATGTGCGTGGGGAACATCGCCGGCAATGTCGACGCCATTACGCCGATGAAGAAGTTCAGCAATACCGCGATCAGCAGCAGGCCTGCGAAGATCAGGCCAAGCACGCCACTGGTAATCAGCATGAAGGCCGGGATGGCCAACACGAACAGGCCGATGCTACCCACGATGATGAAGGGACGGCGGCCGACTTTGTCGCTGAGCAGCCCGATGATCGGCTGCACGAACAGCATACCCACCATGATCGCGATAATGATCAGCACACCGTGGTCTTCGCTGTAATGCAGGTTGTGGGACAGGTAGCTGGGCATGTAGGTAAGCAGCATGTAGTAGGTCACGTTGGTCGCGATCACTACCCCGATGCAGGTGATCAGGCTACGCCAGTGCTTGGTGGCCACCTCCTTGAACGACACCTTCGGCCCCGAGGCCAGGCCTTCACGGTCACCTTGCTCCAGTTTTTCCACGTGTTGCTGGAACGCCGGGGTCTCTTCCAGCGCATGGCGCAGATAGAGGCCGATAATGCCCAGCGGCAGTGCCAGGAAGAACGGCAGGCGCCAGCCCCACTCAAGGAACTTCTCTTCTCCCAGTACTGCGGAGATCATCACGACCACACCGGCACCCAGTACAAAGCCGGCGATGGAACCGAAGTCCAGCCAGCTGCCGAGGAAGCCGCGCTTGCGGTCGGGTGCGTACTCGGCAACGAAGATCGACGCGCCGGTGTACTCACCGCCTACCGAGAAGCCTTGGGCCATCTTGGCCAGCAGCAACAGTATCGGCGCCCATATGCCAATACTGGCGTATGACGGTATGAGGCCGATGGCAAAGGTGCTGAGCGACATGATGACGATGGTGGCTGCCAGCACTTTCTGCCTGCCAAGCCGGTCCCCCAGGGCGCCGAAGAACAGCCCGCCCAGCGGGCGGATCAGGAACGGGACCGAGAAGGTGGCCAGTGCTGCGATCATTTGCACGCTGGGGTCGGCGTTGGGGAAAAACACCTTGCCCAGTGCATAGGCGACAAAGCCATAGACCCCGAAATCGAACCACTCCATCGCGTTGCCGAGTGCTGCGGCCGTGATGGCCTTGCGCATCTTGGCGTCGTCGACGATGGTGATGTCCTTGAGGCCGATTGGCTGGACTTTTTTCTTGCGAGACTTCATTTGTGTATCCCTGACGGTGACTGCTCTATGCCATCAGATACAAAGGGACACTAAATAATTCAGCGCTTAGTGATTTTTTGTGCAGGGGGCGGCGCTCGGTCTCCCACGCGCCGCCCCCGTCAAGAAGAACACCTCCCAGCCAAACCGCATGGACGACGCTTGGATCAAATACCTTGCAACGCCAAATCCATCGCAAAATACGTAAGGATCACATCCGCACCCGCGCGTTTGATGGCGCCGATGCTCTCGCGCACCACCCGGCCTTCATCGATCGCCCCAGCCAGGCCACCGAACTTGATCATGGCGTACTCCCCGCTCACCTGGTAGGCGGCCAACGGCAAGCGTGACGCCGCACGGATGTCGGCGATAACGTCAAGGTAGGCACCGGCTGGCTTGACCATCAGCACATCCGCCCCTTCCTGCTCGTCCAGCAGCGATTCGCGCACCGCCTCACGGCGGTTCATCGGGTTCATCTGGTAGCTCTTGCGGTCGCCCTTCAGCGCCGTGCCGCCTGCCTCGCGAAACGGCCCGTACAGCGAAGAGGCGAACTTGGTGGAGTAGGCCATGATCCCGGTGTCATGGAACCCGGCCCCGTCCAGGGCGCTGCGGATCGCCTGGACCTGCCCGTCCATTGCAGCGGAAGGTGCAATGAAGTCGGCGCCCGCCGCGGCAGCGATGACGGCCTGCCTGCCCAGGTTTGCAATGGTGGCATCGTTGTCCACGCCATGGTCGTGCAGCACACCACAGTGGCCATGGCTGGTGTATTCGCAGAAGCAGGTGTCGGACATCACCACCATTTCCGGCACGGTGTCCTTGCAGATGCGCGACATACGGGCCACCAGGCCGTTCTCGTTCCAGGTGTCGCTGCCAACCTCGTCCAGGTGGTGGGACACGCCAAAGGTCATCACCGAGCGGATGCCGGCGCGGGCATAACGCTCGATTTCCTGGGCCAGCCGTTTTTCAGGGATACGGTTAACCCCTGGCATCGTGCTGATCGGCACGAAGTCATCGATACCTTCTTCAACGAAGATCGGCAGAATCAGGTCTTCGAGACGAAACTCGGTTTCCTGGAATACAGTGCGCAGCGACTCGCTCTGACGCAGACGACGGGGGCGAACGGACGGAAAACGGTTGGACATGACAGCTCCAGGGAATTTGAACGGCGTATACCTTATGCCTGCGGCGGCGCAGTGAAAAGGCCAAATGACGAGTTATTGCCCTACGTCAAAGGCAATGATCGCAGGGCGCAGTTTCAACGCATCCAGGGTGGGGTTAGCTCTTCGGCCTTGGGCGCGCCCTGCTCGGCCTCGGCACGCGCCTCGCGGCGGCGTGCGTCGTCCAGCCGCGCGGCGTCGATCTCGCGCATCACACCTGCAACGTCTGCCGCGTGTTCCTCATCTTCAAATACCCCGGTCAGCAGGCTGTCCGGGCGCAGTTCGCCGGCTTCGAACAAGGCCCACATTTCCTGCGCATAGCGGGTGGCCTTGAGTTCCGGGGCGAAACGGCCGAAGTAATGGGCCATGTTGGTCACGTCCCGCTCCAGCATGCTGAACGCGTGGTTGTTGGCCGCCGCATCTACCGCCTGGGGCAGGTCAATGATCACCGGGCCGTCGGGGCCCAGCAGCACATTGAATTCCGACAGGTCACCGTGCACCAAGCCTGCACACAGCATCAGCACGATCTGACGGATAACGAACCCATGGTAGTCGCGCGCCTGGTCTGCCTCGAGGTGCACATCGTTCAGGCGCGGAGCCGCATCGCCATCGGCATCGGTCACCAGCTCCATCAACAGGACGCCGTCCTGGAAGTCGTAAGGCTTGGGCACCCTTACCCCGGCGCCCGCCAGGCGGAACAACGCGGCCACTTCAGCGTTCTGCCAGGCATCTTCCGCCTCCTTGCGCCCGTACTTGCTGCCCTTGGCCATCGCCCGGGCCTGGCGGCTGTTACGCACCTTGCGGCCTTCCTGGTACTCGGCGGCCTGGCGGAAGCTGCGCTTGTTGGCTTCTTTATAAACCTTGGCACAGCGCACCTGGTTGCCACAGCGCACCACGTACACGGCCGCTTCCTTGCCACTCATCAACGGCCTGAGTACCTCGTCGACCAGGCCATCTTCGATCAGGGGTTCGATTCTTTTAGGGGTCTTCATCAGGCTGTGTTCGGGTCCTGGCTGTATTGCCGTACATCCTCTCACAGCCAGATTCCAGATGCTTGCCTGTGTTCACGAGAGGCAGCGTGCACCTGAGCGTGCCAATGGCGCTAGATGAATTATTCTTAAATCGCCGGCCAGCTATTATTTGGCACAATCATGTCTCTATCTGGATGCCCGGGAACCCGCATGCCTCGCGTACTCACCATCGAAGACGACGCCGTCACCGGCCAGGAAATCGTCGCAGAACTCAACAGCCACGGCCTGGAGGTGGATTGGGCCGACAATGGCCGTGAAGGGCTGGCCAAGGCCATTGCCGGCGGCTATGACCTGATCACCCTGGATCGCATGTTGCCAGAAGTGGACGGCCTGACCATCGTCACCACCTTGCGCAACCTCAAGATCACCACGCCCATTCTGATGATCAGCGCCCTGTCCGATGTGGACGAACGGGTGCGCGGGCTGCGCGCAGGTGGGGACGACTACCTGACCAAGCCGTTCGCCTCCGACGAAATGGCAGCACGGGTCGAGGTGCTGCTGCGCCGCAACAGCGTGCCCCTGACCGAGACCCGCCTGCAGGTTGCCGACCTGCAGCTTGACCTGATCAGCCATGAAGCCCGCCGTGGCGAGCAGGCGCTCAACCTGCTGCCGACCGAGTACAAGCTGCTGGAATACCTCATGCGCCATAGCGGCCAGGTGATTACCCGCATGATGATCTTCGAAGAGGTATGGGGCTATCACTTCGACCCCGGCACCAACCTGATCGACGTGCACATCGGCCGCTTGCGCAAGAAAATCGACATGCCAGGCCAATCGCCACTGATCCGGACCGTACGGGGCTCCGGCTATGCCATTGCTGAACCCGTCTAAAGGCTGGAGCTCGTCCACCAGCCGCCTGCTGGCGCTGTACAGCTTCCTGTTCGTAGCCTGGAGCAGCATCCTCATGGGGGTGCTGTATTTCGAGGTATCCAGCTACCTGAACAAGCTCACCCGCCACTCGATGCTGCAGCGCCAGCACCTGTTCGCCCACATGAGCGGCAAGCAGCTCGACGACGCCTTGGTCGCCAGCCAGGCCTTCGAAGAGCGCAGTTTCGATGCCTACGGCCTGTTCGACACCCAGCTCAACCCACTGGGCGGCACCCTTCGCAACCTGCCGCCGGAGCTTGGGCTTGACGGCAGAATCCACGAACTCAAGCGCTGCCTGGATGCCGATGACCCACGCATGCCCCGCGACAGCTGCGATGCCGTGGCCATCAAGGTGCAGGATGGCCGCTGGCTGGTACTGGTTCGCGACAACGGCTCGCTGTTCGTCGTCACCCGCATCATCCTTCACGCGTTGCTGTGGGGCATCTCGTTAACGCTGATACCAGGTTTTGCTGGCTGGTACCTGCTCAGGCGCCGGCCACTCAAGCGCATCCGCGCCATTCAGGCACAGGCCGAACTGATCGTGGCCGGCGACCTTACCCATCGCCTGCCCCTGTCAGCCAGGCGCGACGAGCTGGATATGCTGGCCGCCATCGTCAATGCCATGCTCGACCGCATCGAACGGCTGATGCATGAGGTGAAGGGCGTGTGCGACAACATCGCCCATGACCTGCGCACCCCCCTCACCCGCCTGCGCGCCCAGCTGTACCGCATCCGCCAGCAGAGCAGCCACGACCCGGCGCAAGCCGAGGCCCTGGACCAGGCCATTGGCGAAACCGATACCCTGATGGCGCGCTTTCGGGGGCTGCTGCGCATCAGTGAGCTGGAGGACCGCCAACGCCGTGCCGGCTTCGTCGAACTCGCGCCCCACGACCTGCTGGTGGAGTTGCACGACTTCTACCTGCCGCTTGCCGAAGACGGCGGCATTCGCCTGGAGCTGCAGCAGCCGGCGCGATTGCCGGCGCTGCACGGGGACCGCGAGCTGTTGTTCGAGGCGCTGGCCAACCTGGTGGGCAATGCCATCAAGTTCACCCCCGAAGGCGGCCACGTACGCCTCTACGCCAGGCACGACGACGAGGGTGTTCACCTGGGGGTTGAGGACAGCGGGCCGGGCATCCCGGAGGAAGAGCGTGCGGCCGTGCTGAAGCGCTTCTACCGCAGCGATGAAGGCCATCGCCACGCAGGCTTCGGGCTGGGGTTGTCGATCGTTGCGGCAATCGTCGACTTGCATGGCTTTGGGCTGGAAATCGGCGAAAGCGAGTTGGGCGGTGCCAAGCTGGTGCTGCACTGCCCGCTACCCGGGGTAACCCAGTAAACGGAGGGCCGCCACACGGCGGCCCCCACGCCCCTGTCAGTCAGCCAGGCGCCAGGTGGTGGTGCCCTTGCTGTCTTCCAGCACCACACCCATGGCAGTCAGCTGGTCGCGAATGCGGTCCGACTCTGCCCAGTTCTTGTCCGTACGCGCCTGCAGGCGGGCCTGGATAAGAGCTTCGACCTCAGTTGCATCCACCTTGCCTTCGGCGCCGGCGCGCAGGAAGTCATCCGCCTCCAGTTGCAACACCCCCAGCACATCACCCAGTTCACGCAGGCGCCCGGCCAGGCCAGCGGCGGCTTGCGGGTCGCTTTCGCGCAGGCGGTTTATCTCGCGCACCAGGTCGAACAGCACAGCGCAGGCTTCTGGCGTACCGAAGTCGTCGTTCATGGCCACGCTGAAACGCTCGACGTACGCCTCACCGCCACTGGCTGCCACACGCGGCAAACCGCGCAGGGCGTGGTAGAACCGCTCGAGCGCACCCTTGGCATCACGCAGGCTGTCTTCGGAGTAATTGATCGCACTGCGATAGTGGCTGGCCACCAGCAGATACCGCACGACCTCCGGGTGGTACTTCTCCAGCACATCGCGGATGGTGAAGAAGTTGTTCAACGACTTGGACATCTTTTCGCCGTTGATGCGGATCATGCCGCAGTGCATCCAGGCGTTGGCGTACTGCTTGCCGGTGGCCGCCTCGCTCTGGGCGATCTCGTTCTCGTGGTGCGGGAACTCCAGGTCGCTGCCGCCGCCGTGAATGTCGAAGCTGTCGCCCAGGCAGCAGGTGGACATCACCGAGCACTCGATGTGCCAACCGGGGCGTCCCGGGCCCCAAGGCGATGCCCAGCTCGGCTCGCCGGGTTTCACGCCTTTCCACAGCACGAAGTCCAACGGGTCCTGCTTGGCTTCATCCACCTCGATGCGCGCACCGATGCGCAGGTCTTCGATTTTCTTGCGCGACAGCTTGCCGTAACCGACGAACTTGCCCACGCGGTAATAGACGTCGCCGTTGCCAGGCGCGTAGGCGTAGCCTTTGTCGATCAGGGTCTGGATCATGTCGTGCATACCGGCAATGTGGTCGGTCGCACGGGGCTCCTGGTCGGGCGGCAGGATGTTCAGACGGCGCTCGTCTTCGTGCATGGCGTCGATCATGCGCGCCGTGAGGGCATCGAAGGTTTCGCCGTTCTCGTTGGCACGGTTGATGATTTTGTCATCGATGTCGGTGATGTTGCGCACGTAGGTCAGGTCGTAGCCGCTTTTGCGCAGCCAACGGGTAACCAGGTCGAAAGCCACCATGCTGCGACCATGGCCCAGGTGGCAATAGTCGTAGACGGTCATGCCGCACACGTACATGCGCACCTTGTTGCCATCCAGCGGCTTGAAGGTTTCCTTCGCTTTGCTCAGGGTGTTGTAGATGGTAAGCACGGCGGTTCCTCAGCTGCCCCAGGAGTCACGCAGGGTGACAGTGCGGTTGAACACCGGGCGGCCCGGCTGGCTGTCCTTCAGGTCTGCGCAGAAATACCCCTCGCGCTCGAACTGGAAACGGTCCTCCGGCTGGGCCTGGGCCAGGGAGGGCTCGGCACGGCAACCGCTCAGCACGTGCAGCGACTCAGGGTTGATATTGTCGAGGAAGGTACCGCCCTCTTCGGTTTTTTCCGGGTTGGACGAGCGAAACAGGCGGTCGTACAGGCGCACTTCGCACTCCACGCTGCCTTCGGCCGGTACCCAGTGGATCACGCCTTTGACCTTGCGGCCCTCGGGGTTCTTGCCCAGGGTGTCCGGGTCGTACGAGCAGCGCAGCTCGACGATGTTGCCCTCTGCGTCCTTCACGGCTTCGTCGGCACGGATCACGTAGCTGCCGCGCAGTCGTACCTCGCCATTGGGCTCAAGGCGCTTGTAGCCCTTTGGCGGTTCTTCCATGAAGTCGTCGCGGTCGATGTACAGTTCACGGGCAAACGGCAATACCCGCACGCCCATGTCTTCTTTCGGATGACGCGGCAGCTCCAGCTGTTCGACCTGCCCCTCGGGGTAGTTGGTGATGACCACTTTCAGCGGGCGCAGCACGCACATGGCGCGTGGGGCGGTACGGTCCAGGTCGTCACGGATGCTGAACTCGAGCATGGACATGTCCACCACGCCGTCGGAGCGGTTGGTGCCGATCATCTCGCAGAAATTGCGGATGGACGCCGGGGTATAGCCACGGCGGCGGAAGCCCGACAGCGTGGACATGCGCGGGTCGTCCCAGCCCTGGACGTGCTGCTCGTCAACCAGTTGCTTGAGCTTGCGCTTGGAGGTGATGGTGTAGTTCAGGTTCAGGCGGCTGAACTCGTACTGGCGCGGGTGCGCTGGCACCGGCAGGTGCTCGAGGAACCATTCGTACAGCGGCCGATGGCCTTCGAACTCCAGGGTGCAGATGGAGTGCGTGATACCCTCGATGGCGTCCGACTGGCCGTGGGTGAAGTCGTAGTTGGGGTAGATGCACCAGGTGTCGCCCGTCTGGTGATGATGGGCGTGGCGGATGCGGTACAGGATAGGGTCGCGCAGGTTCATGTTGGGCGACGCCATGTCGATCTTGGCCCGCAGCACGCGCTCACCGTCCTTGAACTCGCCGGCCTTCATGCGTGCGAACAGGTCCAGGTTCTCGTCCACGCTGCGCTCGCGGAACGGGCTGTTCTTGCCCGGTTCCTTGAGGTTGCCGCGGTATTCCTTGGCCTGCTCCGGGGTGAGGTCGCAGACATAGGCGTTGCCCGACTTGATCAGCGCAACGGCCCAGTCGTGCAACTGGTCGAAGTAGCTGGAGGCGTAGCGCACCTCCCCCGCCCAGTCGAAGCCCAGCCACTTCACATCGCGCTGGATGGCGTCGATGTACTCCTGGTCTTCCTTGGCCGGGTTGGTGTCGTCGAAGCGCAGGTGGCAGACGCCGCCGAACTCCTTGGCCAGGCCGAAGTTCACACAGATCGACTTGGCGTGGCCGATGTGCAGGTAGCCGTTGGGCTCCGGCGGGAAGCGGGTGACGATCTGGGTGTGCTTGCCCGAGTCCAGGTCGGCCTGGATGATCGGCCGCAGGAAGTTCGCAGGGACAGCGGGGGCGCCTTTGGCAGCGGCGTTGGGCGCGTTGTCGGCAGTGGGCTTGCTCATAGGATCCTTGAATGCACGTAGCCGGCCTGGGTAGGCCGATTGAATCAAAGGGCCTATCATAGCCGAAGCAGTCAAGCTGCTGACAGTCGGGCCCGGGCAAACTCGCGTGATTTATCACCGCTTTTTTGCCGCGGCCGGGCAAAATGGCCGGTGCGCGCCATGTGTCGTAACCGCCCGAACCAGCGTCAGGTAGTAACGTGCGCCCTGCGCACCCCAATTTTCGATTGCCTTGAAAAAGCGAGTTTCAGCATGTCCAAAGTCAAACTGACCACCAACCACGGCGTAATCGTCCTGCAACTGGACGCTGAAAAAGCGCCAGCGACCACTGAAAACTTCGTTCAGTACGTCAAGGACGGCCACTATGATGGCACCGTGTTCCACCGCGTGATCAAGGGCTTCATGATCCAGGGCGGCGGCTTCGAAGCGGGCATGAACCAGAAGAAAACCCGTGCCACCATCCAGAACGAAGCCGACAACGGCCTGAAGAACAAGAAGTACAGCATTGCCATGGCCCGTACCATGGAGCCGCACTCCGCCTCCGCCCAGTTCTTCATCAACGCCTCCGATAACGACTTCCTCAACCACAGTGGCAAGAACGTGCAGGGCTGGGGCTACGCCGTGTTCGGCGAAGTCACCGAAGGCCGCGAAGTCGTCGATGCCATCGAGAAAGTCGCCACCGGCTCCAACGCCGGCCATCAGGACGTGCCCAAAGACGACGTGATCATCGAGAAAGCCGAGATCATTGAGTGATTCTGCTGATCTCCGATCTGCACCTGCAAGAAGAACGCCCGGACATCACCCGGGCGTTTCTTGATCTGCTCGATGGCCGGGCGCGCCACGCCAGGGCGTTGTACATCCTGGGCGACTTCTTCGAAGCCTGGATCGGCGATGACGCCATGACCCCGTTCCAACAGCAGATCTGCCAGGCCCTGCGGCGGCTAAGCGACAGCGGCACCGCCGTCTACCTGATGCATGGCAACCGGGACTTCCTCATAGGCCAGGCTTTCTGCGACGCTGCCGGGTGTACGCTGCTCAGCGACCCGAGCGTGATCGAGCTGGGGGGTGAGCGGGTATTGCTGATGCATGGCGACACCCTGTGCACCCGCGACCTGGGCTACATGAAGATGCGCCGCTTGCTGCGCAACCGCCTCAGCCTGTGGGTTCTGACGCACCTGCCACTGTCGATGCGCCGACGCCTGGCGCGCAAATTGCGCAGTGAAAGCCGCGCACAGACGCAGATGAAGGCGACCGACATCGTCGATGTCACGCCCGAGGAAGTGCCCAGGGTGATGGCTGCCCAGGGTGTGCTCACCCTGGTGCATGGTCACACCCACCGCCCGGCGATCCACAAGCTGGTGGTCGACGGCCAGCCGGCGCGGCGTATCGTGCTGGGTGACTGGGACCGCCGGGGCTGGGCCTTGCAGGTGGACGAACAAGGCTTCCAGCTCGCGCCGTTCGAATTTACCTGACAGCAGCGCGCTCGCTGATCACCACCTCTGTGTACGCGGGGTCGGCCTTGATCTGCGCCTCGGTAAACGGAATCGCCGCCAGTTGCTTGGCAGCGAAGGCCTTGGTCTGATCGCTGGCGTGGGGGGATGCCGCTTCGCTGGATTGCGAGAACGCCAACAGCCCCCGCGCCTCAGGCCCCTTGTCGGTGAAGCTGACCAGTTGCAGGTAGCTGGTGCCACTGACCACCAGGCGCTTGCCCGCCCCGTGGGGTACGCTGTACATCGCGTTGTAGATGCCCAAGGCCTGTGGGCCGCCCGGCACCGGCGTGCCATCGAGGGCCTGCTGCACCTGCCCCCACTTCGCCTGCCCCGGGGTACCGCTTTCGCTCAATTGCGCCAGTGACGCCAGTGCAGCTTCGTGCACCCGCTTGCTCACCGCTGCCTGCTCCACTGCCAATCCGCGCGGCGTGTGTTGTGGGTCCTTGGCGTCGAACGCCACTCGCCAGACCTCCGGGTGCTCTGCCAGGCTGTCGAGCAGGTTTTCGAAGTGCACCAGGCCCATGCCACTGTCAAGGTCGGCCTTGCCATTCCAAGCCACGAGGCTTTCACAAACCGATTGCACGTCCGCGCCCGCTGCCTTGCACCACTGCAGCAGGTCAGGCAACACCAGGCGCGCGAGGTACACCTCGTCATCCAGCACCATGTGCTGCAGGTCGTCCACACCCAGCCGCCCCTTGCCCTGCAAGCGCTGCAACGCATAGCGCCCACGCATGCTCAGCGGCTGGTCATTGCGGCTGACCAACGGCGAGTAGCCTGTCAGTGGCTGCGCCGGGTTCGTCATCCAGGCCGGATCGTTGGAGTTTTGTACGTAGTCATCACGCTCCAGGCTCGGCAGTAGACGCGCCGGGAAGATGCCGGCCTGAGCCGCCTGCGGGTCGACCGTCCACTGGCAAGCGCTGCGCGAGCCGTCCAGGATGACCAGGAGCCCCTGAGCCCGGGTATCGCCGCAGGTCGCCAGCATGGCTTGGTCGACATAGGGTACAACCGACTGGTTCAGGTACAGTGTGCTACCGGCAGCGTCCACCGCCAAGGTGTTGACCCATGGGATACCCTGCAGCTGCTCCACCGAGCGCTTCAGCCCTTTCAGGCTGTCGGCGCGGTTGATCTGGTACCACTGCTGCAGCACCCGGGTGTTGTCGGCGTTGGCGTCACGCAGGCTGTACGCTATATGCGAGTCCCAATCGAGGCGCCCCGGCCATTGCACGACGGGCCCGAACTGTGAGCTGTAGACCACGTGTTGCACTTCGCCCAGGCTGCCATCCTTGGCTTTGACGGTGACAGAGACGGTGTGCTTGGCAAGCGGTATCGACTTGCCATCGAGCAGGTAGTGGGTCGGGTCCTTGGGGTCCAGCTGCAGGCGATAGAGGGTGAAGTGCCTGGACGTGTCGACCGTGTGGGTCCAGGCCAGGCGATGATTGAAGCCGATGTTGATCACTGGCAGCCCTGGTAGCGCAGCACCCATCACGTCGAGTTTGCCGGGGATGGTCAGCTGCATCTGGTAAAAACGCATGCCCCCCATCCAGGGGAAATGCGGGTTGGCCAGCAGCAGCCCGCGCCCATTGGCCGAGCGCTGCGCCCCCACCGCCACGGCGTTGCTCCCGCGCTCGCTGGCAAAGCGTGCCTGCTGGGCCAGCGCCTGAGCGTAATCGGTAGTCGCCTGCGCCTGCTGTCGGGCCTGGCCTGGTGGCTGCGCCCCCGCCAGGGCCTCGACGAATTGCCCTGCACCGCCTTCGGCCAGCAGGCGCCGAGTGAGTTTGACCAAGTCTTGGCTGGTGATGGGGCGCAGCCACGTGCCGTCGCCACACTCGGCCGGCAGGCCCTGGCTGCGGCGCTCCGCCAGCGCCCGGTTGTAGCCGCTGGCATACCCGGCAAGCAGCGCCTGAACCGCCGCAGGCTGGGCCTGAAGAAACGCATCAACCGCCTCCGGGCGATTCAACCAACTGAAGAACACATCGCTGGCAAGGTTCTCCCGTTGCTCCAGGGTCTTGCCGTCAGCACCGAAATGGCGGGACCGCTCGCCGCTCACCGTCAGCACCTCGTTGCCCAGCAGGCACAGGTTGTCCTGGGCGTAGGCATACCCCACGCCGTACCCCAACCCGCGCTCATCCTGGGCAACGATATGGGGCACGCCGTAACTGGTGCGACGGATCTGCGCACTGGCATCGGCCACCACGGCCTGCGCCTGCGCGCCAACGCTCACCGCGAGCAGCGCGCAGGCCAAGCCTGCGAAATGGATGGGGCGGGTAAGTGAAAGCACGGGCACTCCTCGGGTTCGGGGTCATCCCGTTCAGACGAGCGGATGTGCCGGATTTTTAGCCAAATCGCCCCGCAGGCAATTGTGAAACAAAATTCAGCATTTTTTTAACCGGTTTGGTTGCAGATTTTTGTGGCTCATTCGTCCTAATAAGTGAGGCACCCAACTTTCGGGTTCGTCCACGAAAAGGAGCATTCACATGTACAACCCGCAAACCCCGGTTCACGCGGGGAGCCCCCCAGGCAAAGCGTCCAAGGGACAGGACGCGTTTGCCGACGAACGTGTAGGCAACGAGCAGATTCGCGAACTGTTGCGCAGCTTTGGCCTGCGCACCAGCCTGATCCGGCTGAAGGTGATCGATGCGCTGCATGCCGCCGACCGCAACGGCCGCAGCATAGGCGTGCGCGGGGTCCATGCGCAGCTGGAGCAACTGGACATACCGCTGTCGTTTCTCAGCGTGCGCGAAGTGCTGAAACGGCTGTGCTCAGAAGGCGTTATCGAACTGGGCAGCGACAAATGCTATAGCCTCAACCCCCAGGCGCGGGCGATGCTGGAACAAACGGCATCACGCTGAGGGCGTGGCCGGCCCGGCAGGCCGGCCGGCACGGGTCAGCGCCTGACCTTGCGCCGCAGAATCCCGTTGATTACCACGACCACGACAGCAATGGCGATGGCCAGCAGCTGGAAGGTCTGTTCGCTGATGGTGCCCGCCTTCTGCAGATGGGAAAGGCCGAGCATCAGGCCAAGCACCACCAGAATGATCAGAAGGGAGTATTTGAGGCGCTGCACGTGTGTCATCAGAGGTTCCTTGCAACATCATGGGCAAATGGCTCGCTGCGAGCCGCGGCAATGATACAACGCGCACCGGCCCTGGCGCTGTATTTCCTGCTGGTTTGGCCTGCAACGGGCTGAAAGCATGGGGTTTCACAGCCCATGCGGAGCCTCTATGTACAAGCCCCTGTTGTTAGTATCGTTGTACCTGACCTCACCCTCCCTCCATGCCCTCGATACCGAAAAGCTCCCGGCCGAACAATTGCTTGAGTTGGGGAGCAGGCTGAGCGCTCAGGCGGGTAGCAGCCAGTGGCAGCAGTTGTGGCGACGTGTGCGTCAAGCTGGCTACCTGCACCCTGGCGGGTCTTCGCTGCGCTTTACCCTACCCGCTGCACAGCTGCCGGCGTTGGCCCGCCAGACCTTGGCCGATGCCGACCAGGCAAGCCCGCTACATGCCACTCAGGTGGTGTACCGCCGCAGCTTCGCAGACCAGGTGATTGGCCAGCGCGATGGCCAGCCACTGCATGCACTGTGCCTGCTGGTGGACTGGCGCACCTTGCCGGAGCGCATGCGGGATGCCCCTGACGCCTACCTCAAAAGTGCAGGGCTGGTCAGTAGCTACCCCTGCGATTGAGGGTAGTGGTACCCACCGCGCAGCAGCCAGCGCGCGGCCAACGTAAATAGCCCGCTGCGGCGGTATCGGGCGTTTATTTCCTACATCGGCAGATATCACTGCCTGCAAAAGCTAATCATCGAGGCTACAACCCCCAGCCTATATACCGCCTAGCGAGCAGCTTGGGCTGTCGCTGAGAATCCGGTCACACCTTCGACATAACGCCGCGGGTGATCGGGTAGCACATTCCATCCATCCCGAAGGAGCGTCATATGGAAATGCCAGACCTCAGCCATATCGATATCAGCCAACTGCCCCACTCACTGCAGGCCCTGATCGACTGCATCGGCATCGACAACGCCTACCAGCTCACCTGTGCCTACGGCGGCAGGCCCAAGTACATCCCCAAGCACCGCGAACGCACCAAGCTTGCCGACGTACTGCCGCCAGCAGCATTGGACGCTCTGATCAAGCGTTTCGCTGGCGTCGCGCTGGAAATTCCCAAGGCCGACCACTTCCTGCGCCAGCTGCGCAATCAGCAAATCCAGGAAGAGAGCGCCAAAGGCCTGTCGCGCAGCCTGCTGGCCAACAAGTACGGCCTTAGTCTGCGCCAGATTGGCAACATCCGCCGCCAGGACTTGCCTGCACGCTGAGCATGACAGCGTGACCGTCAAGCGCCATTTCACCCCTACCCCCACTAAAAAGAGAATCCAGCATGTCGATAGACAACAGCTTAATTGGATCGGTCATCAACGCCTTGCCCATGGACCGAATGATCGCAGGCCCACTGCAAGCCATGGTCCAGGCCCAGGTTACCGCCAGCAAATCCTATGCAGACTTCCTGATGCAGGTGTGTGTGCAGGATGGCAAGGCGGTAGCCATCCAGTTCGACTACGACGAAACCATCGTTGACGAACAGGGCGAATACAAGGGTGTGGTCAGCAAGACCATGAAGGTGCCCCTGGTGGCGGCCATCACTCATCCAAACATCGCCATCGAACAAGGCACTGTCGAGTTCGAACTGGTCATCAACCAGGTGTCCGAAGAAACCTCGGGCAAGGACCTCAACGCCGAGGGCGCTGCGTCCCTGGGCTGGGGGCCATTCAAGCTGAACGTCAAAGGCAGCGTGAGCCATAAGTCCACGCAAACCCGCAAGACCGATACCCGCGCCCGCTATGCGTTCAACACCACGCTCAAACGCCAGGAGCCGCCCGAGGCGATGATGAGGGTGATCGATTTTCTGACCGACGCTGCCACCAAACCCACCGTGGTCAAGAATGCCGCCCTGGAAAGCCAGGAACATATTTCGCAGGCAGACAGGCTCAAGGCCCCTGAAACCAACCCGACACCTCCCAGCACCACGCCCGCTCCGGGCGGAGCAATCACCTGAACCCCACCCTTGATCGCGCCCACAGCCCCCGTGCATCGGGGGCCCCAAGGCCTGAAGAGTCGACCCCTTGAACAAGCCCCCTGCCCCCATGACCTCCATCGACCTGCGCGAGATCACCCGCGGCCTGCAGGAAGCGGCCAGCGCGGCCAATAGCCTGATCGCACAGCAGTACATCAACCTGTTCGATCAGTTCTTCGAATGCGACACCGATGCACTGGGCGCCCCCATGAAAGCCAAGATGGTGGAGGTGGCCATGGACGGCCATCACATCATGCGGGTGCCCTTGTTCGCTCTGGTATCGCCCAAAGGCCTGGCGCTGGAGCGCATGCAAGTGGACTTGTCGGTGCGGGTGAAGGGTACCGAAGCCCGCCAGGCCCTGCGCAGCGCCGGAGATGACAAGACAGCAAGCTTCAAGGTCACCATCGGCGGCCAGGGCCGCCAAGGGGACAACCGCGACCCTGACGAGGTACAGATTCGCATGCAGTTCCAGGCCAGCGAGCCACCCGAGGCGCTCAACCGGTTGATCGAGGAATACACCAGCCTGATCATCCCGGTTCGGGCCCCGGCTGCCCCTCCCGCCCCTGACAGCAACGAGTTCATCGAGGCAGCCACTGTGCGCTGAACAGCGCCCAGGTGCCGCTAGAAGTCCCGCTTGTAGAAGATGTCGAGGGAGCTGGCCAGCCCGCTGGCCGCCTCCACATATACTTTCTTGCTGAGTTTGTAGCGCAGCGCAATGGTGTTGGCCGGCTCGAACACGCCCACCCCGTAACGCAGGCTGAGTTTCTCCGTGAGGTTACCGCTGGCCACCACGCTGGTGGTGTTGCCCGACCCCTCGGTGTCGAGCTGGAAGTCATCGATACCGAGCCGGGACGCAACGCCGCCGGTAAACCCGGCACTCCCCGCCAGGCCCAGGCCCAGTGCTGCCTCGGCCAGCATGTTGTTGTCTTCGCCAGACGCCCCCAGCGGCCGGCCCAGCACCAGGTAGGACAGTGCCTGCTCCTGGCTCATGGCAGGTTCCGAGAACACCGTGGAGGTGGGCTGCTCGGCATTGCCGCTCAAGCGAATGCCCGCCACCACGTCATCCACCTGGCGGATCGCCTCGATATCCAGATAGGGCTGATCGATAGGGCCTGCAAACAACAGCCGTGCCCGGCGAATGGTCAACCGCTGGCCATAGGCGCGGTAGCGGCCATCGGCCAGGCTGAGTTCACCACGGGTATCGAGGTTGTCGCCGATATGCACATGGCCCAGCAGGTTGGCCGTGAGGCCGAACCCGCTGAACGACAATTTATCCCGGCCCACCTCCACATCGATGTCCATGGCCATGGCCATCGGCGGCTTGCCTTCTTCGGTCTGGTTGCCAACGATCACGGTGTCGTCCGACACCTTGACTGTAGAAGGCGGCAGCTCACGCACGGTGATCTTGCCCTTGGGCACCTGCACTTTGCCCGTCACCGCCAACTTGTCATCGATCAGTTGCAGCGTCAGGTCGGGGGCGACTTCGAGCGTGGCATAGGGCTCCACCGTGACCGGCAATTGCTGGCCCTGAATGCGTACCTGCATACCCAGCGCCTGCCCCCAGGTCAGGCTGCCACCCACCTGGCCGCGCCCTGCCGCACCGCTGCGCCAGCTGCCATCAAGCTTCACCTGCTCGCCGGCAATCTGCGCCTGCAGGTTGAGGTCCTCGAAGCTGGTGGGCAGTTCGGCACCGCTCACCTCACCCCCGCTGAGCATCAGGTTACCGTTGACCTGGGGTGTGAGCAGTGTGCCAGACAGCTGGCCACTGCCCTTCAACTGCCCGGCCAGGCGTTCGACCATGGGCACGAACGGGCGAGCGATGGACAAGTCGAGGCCGGCCAGGTTGAAGTCGCCCGACAACGGTTTGTTCTGGCCCAATGGGTCTATACGGGCATTTACAGTCAGTTGGCCAAGGCGCTCACCGCGAAAGGCCAGGCGTGTGTCGATACGCCGCGGTGCCAGTGTGCTGTCCAGGCGCAAGGCCTGGTAGGGGAAGTCCACCCAGCGCTCGTTGTCACGCACGCGCAGCGTGCCACCGCTGGCATCCACAGCAACCGTACCTTTCGGGCCACTGGCTGGCAGATCCAGGTTGATGTCGGCGTTCAGCAAGCCCTGCCAGGCAAAATCCTTGGGCATCCATTGCGCCAGGCTTTCCAGTGGGAAGCGTTTGAGGTGGTAGCGCAGGCGTGGCTCCGGCGCCAGCCGCTGGTCATCACCGCACAGGCTGGCCTGGCCGGAACGCCAGCAGTGGGCGCCAAAATCCACCTGCCCGCTGGCCAGGCGCTGTAGCCGCGCTGGCGCTTGCAGTTGCCAGTCCTGGCCACCGGCCTGGATGCGCCCGCTTGCCAGGCGTCCACGCCAGTCCTCCTTGTCCAGCTGGCCATCCAGGCCCAGGTCGAGC
The DNA here is from genome assembly GCF_001320125.1 of Pseudomonas sp. NBRC 111119. Taxonomy (NCBI): domain Bacteria; kingdom Pseudomonadati; phylum Pseudomonadota; class Gammaproteobacteria; order Pseudomonadales; family Pseudomonadaceae; genus Pseudomonas; species Pseudomonas sp. NBRC 111119. The sequence continues at coordinate 17,048 of NZ_BCAV01000064.1, read as the reverse complement.
TTGAGCTGCGGCCCGTTCAGGGCCAGTGTAAGGGCCTGCCGACGGGCATCGCCCTTGCCATTGGCCTGCAAGGTGCCCAGTGCGGTATCGCCTGCCTGTATGCCACTCGCCTTGAGGTCGATGACACCGCGCTGCTGGTTGTCCAGGCGGGCATCGAGGTTGAGCTGCTGCAGCCTGTTATCCGCCTGCGCCAGCCGCTGGCCCTGAAGCGTCAGCACACCCTGCGGCGCTTGCAGGGTACCGGCGACGTCAAGGCGCCCTTTGACCTGCCCCTGCAGTTCTGGCCACAACTGCCCCAGGCGTGGCAGGTCGATGTCCACCCTGCCGGCCAGCCGTTGTTGCAGGCTACCGCTGCCGTTGATGCGGTTGTCACCCAGTTGCACGGCCAAGGTGCCCAAGGTCCAGTGTTGCCCAGCGCCATCGGCCAGCACTTTCAGCGTGGCAGGCTGCCCCCGTAGCCGGCCCTTCAGGTCCAGCTGCGCATCGAGGTTGAGCGCCTCGCCTTTCATCTCCCCTTTACTGCGCAGCGGCCCTGCCAAGGTGCCTGGCAACTCGGCCACCCAATAGGCAGGGTTCAGGGCTGATAACTGCAGGTCGACATCCCAGGCAACGCCTTCAGCGAAGCGTACCGCGACACTGCCTGCCGCCTTGCCTTGCCCGGCGCTGAGGGCGAGCTTGGGCAACGACACCTGGCCAAGGTCGCCCTCGAACGGGCTCGCCAGGCTGAACGCACCGGCCGGGCCATCCAGGTCACCCTTGAAGGTGCCCTGGTAACGGCCATCGCGATAGTTCACCACCGCATCCAGGCGCTTCAGGCTTACCTGTGGCGGTGCGTCCAGCGGGTACAGGCGCAACCACGGGAAATCCTGCCAGGCCAGCTGGGCGTCGGCGGCCAGGCCATTTTGCCAGTCGACCGAAGCTTGCAGCTTGACCCGCTGCGTGTCGCTGGCCGTCAGGTCCAGGCCATTGAGCTTCGCCCCTTTGCTGTCGACGATGCCCGATAAAGCCAACGGGATGGGACCCTGCCTGGCCGGCAGGCTGGCGGAGCCAGAAAGCGCGTAACCGTCGTTCAGGTTGCCCTGTGCATCCAGCACCAGTTGATCGAGCTGCAAGGTGTCTGGCAACGTGTCAGCCGGTTTGAACGCCGCGGAGCGGATCTGCAGGGTCGCGGGCAAATGCTCTGCTAGCGCCTGCAACTGACCGGTGAGGGTGGCGTCCAGGTAACCGCTGCTGGTGCCGGTCAGGTTCAGGGTTTTCTGCAGTTCACCTGTGGCATTCAACGCCACTTGCCAGGGCTTGCCCTCTATCGCAGGCAACTGCACTTGGCCTTCGAGCTGCACCGGCCAGTCACCTTCCGGCTTGAGGTCCCCTTGCAGGCTCAGTTGCAGGTCATCGCGCTGCAGGTGCAGGCTGTCGATGCGCAGCCCATCGCGGGCCCAGTGGGCCGCCAATTGCAGGTCACCCAACAGATCACTGCCATCCAGGCGCAGTTGCCCCACCTTCACCTCGCCCAGTTCGATGGCCAGTGGCAAGCGCAAGGCTGGCAACTGCAACGGGCCTGCTTCGCTGGGTTCGGTTGCAGGCGCAAAGGCCATGTCGATGCGCTGCGCATGCAGGCGGCCGATGCACAGCGTGGCACGCAGCAGACAGGCAGGCGACCAGGCCAGCAGCGGCGCCTGCACCTCTACCCGAGTCTGCCCATCGACGAAGCTCAACTGGCTCGCTTGCCAGGTGCCACCCAGCCGCCCCTGAAAGCCCACCACTTCAAGGCCCGGCACTTTACCCAGCACCCAGCGGCTGCCCGCTTGCGTGCCTGCCAGCACACTCACCACCAGCGTCACTGTCACGACCAGGCCAAGCAGGCCCAGCACCCCATACGTCATTACACGCTTCACAGCTCAGGCCCCATGGAAAAGTGCAGGCGGATGCCACCGTCTTCGTCCAGTGCCTTGGCCAGATCAAGGCGCAGCGGCCCAACTGGCGACACCCAACGCACGCCGAACCCGACACCGGTCTTCAGGCTGGGCAGTTCCAGGTTGTTGAAGGCATTACCCTGGTCGACGAAGGTCGCCAGGCGCCATTTTTCGGTCAGCGAATACTGGTACTCGACACTGCCCGCTACCAGATAGCGCCCGCCAATACGGTCGCCATCACTGTTCTTGGGCGACAGGGTCTGGTAGTCGTACCCACGTACGCTCTGGTCCCCCCCTGCAAAGAAGCGCAGCGAGGGCGGGATGCTGTTCTTGAAGCCGTTGCTGGCGCTGCCCCCGAACTGAACGCGCCCAAGCAGCCGGTGGTTCTGGCCTAGGGTGGTCAGGCCCTTGAGCACAACGTTACCGTGCACCAGGTTGGTGTCCGAGCCCAGCCCCTCCTTGGCTACCTGCGCGTCGAACTGCAATCGGTAACCATTGTGGGGATCGATGCGGTTGTCGCTGCGCAGGAATGAATAGCTGATGCCGGGCATCAGCAGGTTGCTCAAGCCGGAATCGTCACCCAGGCGGTATTCCTCGCGCTGGTACTTGAGCGATATCACCCGTTGCCAGCCACTGGGCAACTTGCTGTGCCATTCGGGGCCAACGGTGAGCAGCTTGCTGAGGGTGTCTGTGCCTGCCAGTTCCTCATTCTGGTAGCCGCCAGCAAAACGCAGCTTGTCGGTGAGTGGGGGATCAAGCGGAATGTCGTACCACAGCCCTACGTTCTGGCGCGGCGCCGAGAGCTCGGTTTCCCAACCATAGCTGTGGCCCTGGGCGTTGACCCAATGCCGGGTCCAGTTGGCCTTGCCGCGTGGGCCAACGTCGGTCGAGTAGCCCAGGCCAAGCCCCAGGGTGCGGGGTTTGCGGGTTTCGAGGCGCACGTCCACCGGGATGTTTTCACCCACTGCGGCGGTAGGTGCGGCATCGACGCGCACACCCTCGAAATAACCGCTCGACTGCAGGTCGTTGTTCAGCTCAGCAATCAGCTCGGAATCGTAGGGGGTACCGGGCTTGAACGCGACCATGCGCTGCAGCAGGTCGTCGTCCAGCGGGGTATCACCGCTGAACGACACAGCCCCGAGGCGATAGCGCGGGCCGCTCTGGTACACCAGGCTGATGTCCGCCACTCCGGCCCGGGGGTCGACCGCCAGGCGCTGCTCGCTGAAGCGCCCGGCAAAGAAACCGTAGCGCGATGCCTGGTTCTGGATCAGCCGCTTGGCGTCTTCGTACAGGCCATGGTTGAGCTGCTCCCCCGGGCGCAGGGCCCTGCTGTCTGGCACCCGGAAGGCCGCCATTTCGCTGGCAGGGCCTTCGATGCGCACGTTGACGTTGCGCAGCCGGATCGGCTCGCCGGGGACAATGCTGATGATCAGTTGCGGGGAGCCATCTGCACCACTGGTGGGCTTGACCTCGGTGTTGATCTGGGCCTGGTAGTAACCCAGTGCCTGAGCGGCTTTGCGCGCCTGCTCCTCTGCCCCGCGACTGAAACGCAAAAGCGCCTCTTCGTCGCGGTTACCCAAGGTGCCGATATAGCCTTCGACATTGGCCTTGAGCGCCTTGTTGGCGGGTTTTACCTTGACCAACAGCTCACTCTGGCCCCATGCAGCAAAACTGGCAGCCCAGAACACCAGGCCCCAGCGTAATCTTCCTGAATAAGTCATGCGGCGCATGCTACCAGACCAAAACGTTCAAGGGAGCCGCCCCGTGCACTGCTTACAGCGAAGCGGCGCGGGCAGCGGTCGGGTTGGCGTGCAGGAACACGCGCTGGCGGATCGGCCCAACGGCAACTTCGCCGATCTGCGCATAGCCTTGGCTCTGGTAGAAGGCAAGGTGGTGCTCGTTTCCGGTATCGACCACTACACCCTCGGTGACGGTGTCTTGCGCGCACCACTCTTGAACAGCTTGTAACAATTGCGCGGGGTAGTGAGTGCCCTGATGCTGTGCCTGCACGCCCAGAAGCGGCAACACGTGCAACTGGTCACTGGGCATGCAGGTGGCGATGGCTGCCTGATAGTCCATGAACCGGCGGGTGCAGCGCACACCAGCGCCCAGCATCATGCGCAGCCGCCAGGCCCAGCTGTCGGCTACGCCCAGGCGCCGCAGGGGCGGCACGATCAGCGCCACGCCGATCAGGCGGTCTTCGAGCAGCAGACCGACGGCCGGCAACTGCAGGTAGAAATGCTGGCGCACCCACTCGCGAATCAGCGTACGCAGGCGCCGCTCAAAGCCTGGGCGCTGGGCATCGAACAGATAGGCAAAAGTAGGGTCGTTGCGGTACACGTTGTACAGCAGCGCGCGCGCCTCACGGCGATAACCACCATCTAGAACACAGACACGGGCCGGGGCGGCAGTAGTGTGGGGCATTGCGGGCAGACCTCCTGGAATGGGCGTACTGTGCCTTGGAGGCGCTACGCCGGGCATCGTTCACCTGGCAACGCACGTTAGCAGCCACACCCCGAAGCCGCCACGCTGGTGATGCACAGCGATGTCCGCTAGCATCGCGCGTTTTACCGGGATCGTCTTGCCATGAAGATCGTCTGTTTCAACATCAACGGCCTGCGCGCACGCCCACACCAGCTTGCCGCACTCATCGAAAAGCATCAGCCGGATGTAATCGGCCTGCAAGAAACCAAAGTCAGCGACGAGCAGTTCCCGCTCGCAGACGTGCAGGCCCTGGGCTATCACGTGCACTACCATGGGCAGAAGGGTCATTACGGCGTGGCGCTGCTGTCGCGCCAGGCGCCACTGAGCCTGCACAAGGGTTTCGCCACCGATGAAGAAGATGCCCAGCGCCGCTTTATCTGGGGTACCTTCGCCGACGCCCAAGGCAACCCGATCACCATCATGAACGGCTACTTCCCGCAGGGTGAAAGCCGCGACCACCCGACCAAGTTCCCAGCCAAGCAGCGCTTCTATGCAGACCTGCAGGCGCTGCTTGAAAGCCAGTTCCAGCAGGACCAGCCGGTGCTGGTGATGGGCGACATGAACATCTCGCCCCAGGACTGCGACATTGGCATCGGCCCGGACAACGCCAAGCGCTGGCTAAAGACCGGCAAGTGCAGCTTCCTGCCAGAAGAGCGCGAGTGGATGGAACGCCTGAAAGGCTGGGGGCTGGTGGACAGCTTCCGCCACCTGCACCCTGAGGTGAACGACCGTTTCAGCTGGTTCGACTACCGCAGCCGTGGGTTTGAGGACGAGCCCAAGCGCGGCTTGCGCATCGACCTGATCATGGCCTCGCAGCAGCTGGTGCCACGGCTGAAGGCGGCGGGTGTGGACTATGACCTGCGCGGGATGGAAAAGCCGTCGGACCATGCGCCGATCTGGCTTGAGCTCAGCTGATCAGCCCGTGCCCTGGCCGGGCGCTGCTACAAGCCCAGGCGCAGGGCCTCTCCTACCCCGGCCCCGCGCCTGTCGTCTGCCTGGCTGACCAACGCAAAGTTGTACGCCCCGTGCGACCAGTAGCGGGCCTCCAGTGGGCCGTCGACCCGTTGCCCGGTCGGCATGCGGCGATAATGCTCGCCGGGTGAACGCAGAAACAGGCTGATGCGTCGGCCGCTGCCGTCCTCGAACACCAGCAGTGCAGCTGGCCCCTGCTCATTGCTGAGCAAACGGGCGCCGACCGGGGTGAAACCATAGCCGCTCAGGTCTGGCAACTGGCCTACCTGGCTGAAGTGCCGCTGCAACCAGCCACTCAGCTGTTCAGCGTCGCGGGCCTGAACGTCCAGCACCTGGCTGCCTGCAAACAACCGGTGGGCCTGAACGGCGTCGGCCATGGGCAAATCTGCGCGGGCGAGCGACACGTCACGCACGTGCCAGCCGCCCAGGCCGCCAACGCCAAGCGCCACCACCACCATTGCAGCAGCGGCCCAGCGCCGCTGCCGGCGTTGCCGCGCCTGGCGCAGCAGGTGCTGCCGGTTTACGCGGGTGCCCGCGTTAGGCTCGGCGTAGCCGGCCAGTGCTGCCCGCAGGCGACGGGCATCGGCGCGCCAACCTTCCACGCGTTCGGCAGCCTGCGGGTTGCTGGCCAGCCAGGCTTGCACTTCGGCCCTGCGCACAGCGTCAAGCCGGTCGTCGACATAAGCGTGCAGTTCGTCTTCGCTGGGAATCAGGCGGGTCATTTCAGTCTCCGCAATGCCGGTGGCTGGGGGGCGCCTTCGGTAAGTTCACGCAAGGCGGTGCGCGCGCGCGACAGGCGCGACATCACGGTTCCAATGGGGATGCCCAGGGCCTGGGCGGCTTCCTTGTAGCTCAACCCTTCAATGCTGACCAGCAGCAACAGCGCGCGCTGCTCGTCTTTGAGCTGGGCGAAGGCCTGCAGGTCGGCCTGGGCCAGGACGATGTCCTCCAGATTGTCACCCACAGGCTCGGCGTCCGGCTCAGCGCGCCCGAACCAGGCCAGCCAGCGCGCATGCAGGCGATCCCGGCGCTTGCCGTCGAGGAACAGCCGATAAAGGATGGTGAACAGCCAGGCGCGCAGGGCTGCGCCGTCGCGTTGTTGCTGGCGACGGCTGAGGGCGCGCTCGACGGTGGCCTGGACCAGGTCGTCGGCGCTGCCGGGGTCGCGCGTCAGCCATACGGCAAAGCGCCGCAGGCGGGCAAGCAGTTCGCGCCACTGATGGTCGTCCAGGTCCTGCATGGCTATGGTCCGGCCCTAAAGGCTGTGAGTGTAGAGAACAGACGCCTGGCGGAAAAAACTATTCCTGATCAGGGAATAAATTTTTGCCATCACCGTCGTACCGGCATCTTCACTGAACCGGATGCCCCCATGAACCCACCTTTGCACGGACCGGCAAAAGCCTTGCGCTTCGCCGCCATTGGCGCCGTGATGCTGGCCGCAGGCGCAGGCTTCGCCTACGCGGCCGGCTGGCTCGGCACACCAGCGCTGACGCCCCAGCGCATCATCGACACCTTCGAAGCACAAGCTGGGCACTATGCTGGCTACCGCAAGAACCACGCCAAGGGCCTTTGCGTGAGCGGCTACTTCGAACCCAGCGGGCAGGCTGCAAGCCTGTCCACCGCCCGCGCGTTCACGCAGCCCCAGGTACCGGTGATCGGCCGCTTCGCCATTGGCGGTGCAAACCCGTTTGCACCCGACACCGCCATCCCCGTGCGCAGCCTGGCGATCCAGCTATCCACCGACGATGGCCAGGTCTGGCGCACCGGCATGAACAACCCGCCAGTGCTCGCAGTGAGCACAGCCGAAGCGTTCTACGAGCAGGTGCTGGCCAACACACCGGACCCTGCAACCGGCAAGCCAGACCCGGCCAAGGTCCAGGCGTTCTTCGCCGCACACCCCGAAAGTGCGCCGTTTCGCCAGTGGGCTGCGGGGTACAAACCTAGCGACAGTTTTGCCAGCACCGCGTACCACAGCATCAATGCCTTTCGCCTGATTGACGCCAAAGGGGGTGAGCACCCGGTGCGCTGGCAGCTCGAACCCCAGAGCCGTTTCGCGGCACTGCCGCCCCAGGTGGATGACAAGCTGTTCCTGCAGCACGACTTGCAGGCACGCCTGGCCAAAGGCCCGTTGCGCTGGACGCTGCGCCTGGTATTGGCAGAGCCCGGTGATGCTGTGGACGACCCTGCCAAACCCTGGCCTGCCGACAGGCCCAGCGTGAATGCTGGCACCCTGGTGCTGCAGGGCGTGGACGCCCCCGAGCAGGGGGCCTGCCGTGACCTCAACTTTGACCCGTTGATTCTGCCGCAAGGCATAAAACCGAGCGCGGACCCGATTCTTGCGGCACGCTCGGCGGCCTATTCGGAGTCGTTCAACCGCCGCAGCCGCGAGTCCCTCAACACCGGAGCCCAGCCATGAAACCCACCGCCTTCCACCCGCTTGCTCGCCTGCTGCACTGGATGATGGCCGTGATGATCCTGGTGATGTTGTTCATCGGTGTCAGCATGGTCGGGGACCTGTCCGTACGCCACCCTGTGCTGGTCAGCCTGCACAAGGCGACAGGCCTTGCGCTGCTGGTGCTGGTGATCGTGCGTATCATCGTGCGGCTGAGCCTGCCGCACCCGCCACTGCCTCGTGACCTGCCGCTGCTGCAGCGCTGGGCAGCCGCGGCATCGCATTGGGTGCTGTACGGGTTGATGCTGGCCATGCCGCTGCTGGGCTGGGCCATGTTGTCCGCCGGGGGCTACCCGCGCCCGCTGGGCCTGCCCGCAATCGCCCCGCATGACCTGCAACTGTATGCGGTGTTGCGCCAGGCCCACGGCTGGGCAGGTTACCTGCTGTTCGCCACGGTGCTGGTGCATGTGGGTGCCGCGCTGATGCACGCATGGGTACGCCGCGATGGCGTGATGCGCAGCATGTGGCCCGGGCCTCTGCGCCGCCGGGGCCCAGGGGGCGCTGCAAAGGGTTCGACAGCCGATAATGGTTCTTACTAATATCGTCGGCCTCTTATCTGCACTGTCTGGACTTCGCCATGATCGCTGCAAAGGATACTGCCTCCCCAGCTGCCGCAAGCACCCTGGACCTCCGCCCACTGCTACTGGCCAACCTGGCCTGCACCATGTCGATGATGGCCTTCGTCGTGCTGGTAGGCCCTCTGGCACGCCAGTTGGGGCTCGCCACCTGGCAGGCGGGCGCCGCGGTGACGGTGGCGGGCGTTGTCTGGGTGCTGCTGGCGCGGCCGTGGGGGCGCGCAGCAGACCGCCTGGGCCGTTGGCGTGTGCTGTTGCTGGGCAGCGCAGGCTTTACCCTGGCGTACTGGGTGTTGTGCCTGTTCGTCGAGGGGGCCTTGCGCTGGTTGCCAGGCCCGACACTGGCGTTCATCGGCCTCATGCTTGCCCGCGGCTGCATCGGGGCGTTCTACGCCGCGATCCCGGTGGGTTGCAACGCACTGATCGCTGACCATATCGAACCCCAACGCCGGGCACGGGCTATGGCATCGCTGGGGGCGGCCAATGCCGTTGGCCTGGTGGTAGGCCCGGCACTCGCGGCGCTGCTGGCCCGTCACAGCCTGAGCCTGCCACTGCACGTCATGTCGGTGCTGCCGGCATTGGCGTTTCTGGTGCTGTTGTTCAACCTCAAGCCCCATGCACCGGCCCAGGGCCACGCGCCCAGCCTGGTCAAGTTGAGCGACCGGCGCCTGCGGCGCCCGCTGCTGGTAGCGTTCAGCGCGATGTTCAGCGTTACCGTGTCACAGATCGTGGTTGGCTTTTTTGCGCTGGATCGCTTGCACCTGGCAGCAGCTGAAGCCGCCCAGGCGGCAGGTATCGCACTGACCACGGTGGGTGTGGCACTGATACTGGCCCAGGTCCTGTTGCGACAGCTGCAATGGCCGCCACTGAAAATGATCCAGGTGGGTGCAACCGTTTCGGCCCTTGGTTTTGCGGCCGGCGCGCTGGCGACCACAGCGCCTTGGCTGTGGGCTTGCTACTTCGTGGCCGCTGCTGGCATGGGCTTTGTATTCCCGGCATTTTCAGCGTTGGCGGCCAATGCCATGCAGGCCTCGGAGCAAGGCGCTACGGCAGGCTCGGTGGGCGCTGCACAGGGCATGGGGGCAGTGCTTGGCCCACTGGCAGGTACGCTGGTGTACGCACTGGACCCACGGCTGCCTTTTGTGATGGTGGCGCTGTTGCTGCTGCTGGTGGGGCTGTGGCCGATGCCTAGGGCCAGGCATGCCTAGATGCACAGCGCGTGCGCCCTCAGAGTGTGTTTTAATGCGCGTCGCTCATTATTCTTGACACCTCTGATTACAAGGCGGCTATGGACACGGGGACACGACTCAAACTGGTGCGTGAACGCAACAACCTCTCCCAGCGTGAGCTGGCGCGCCGCAGCGGGCTGACCAACTCGACCATTTCGCAAATCGAGCAAAATCGTGTGAGCCCCTCGGTCAGCTCGTTGAAGAAGCTGCTGGAAGGCATCCCCATGAGCCTGGCAGAGTTCTTCAGCTTCGATGAACCCGTGCGCGAGGAGCGCTATGTGTTCCGGGCGGGTGAGCAGCCAGACCTGGGGCGCAACGGGCTGCGTATGTTGCTGGTAGGGGCCAGTGTCGAGGGCCGGCAGATGCGCATGCTGCGCGAGCTGTATGCCCCCGGTGCCGATTCGGGCGAACCGATCGTGCATGCCGAAGGCGAAGAGTGTGGCCTGGTTACCCGGGGTACCGTGGAACTGTGGGTCGATGGCCAGGTGAGTGTACTCAGCTCGGGCGATGGTTATTACATTCCCACCACCCTGCCCCACAGTTTCAAGAATATCGGCCCGGACGAGGCCGAGATCATCAGCGCCAATACACCCGCCAACTTCTAAGCACGCCCAGCGGCCCTCGAGCGAGGGCCGCACGCCTCGTCAGGACGCAGCCTGCACATCCTGTGGCTCATGGGCCCTGCTGGCGTAACGTTGCGCCAGCACCGCGCACACCATCAGCTGAATCTGATGGAACAGCATCAACGGCAGGATCATCGCACCAATCCCGCTGCCCACGAACAACACCTGGGCCATGGGCACACCGGTGGCCAGGCTTTTTTTCGAGCCTGCGAACAGGATGGTGATCCGGTCCTCCAAGTTGAAGCCCAGCAGCTTGCCCAACACGTGGGTACCCAGCAACACCACCGCCAGCAAGATGCCGCAGACCGCAAACAGGCCGGCCAGGTGCTGCGGCGACACGGTGTGCCACAGGCCCGTGACCACCGCCTCGCTGAAGGCGGTATACACCACCAGCAGGATCGAACCTTGGTCCACCACCTTCAACCAGCGAGCGTTGCGCTTGACCCACGCGCCAATCCAGCGCCGCGCAATCTGCCCTGCCACGAACGGCACCAATAGCTGCAGGGTGATCTTCAACACCGCATCAAGGCCCGAACCGGTGTCACCACTGGCCCCCAGGAGCAGCATCACCAGCAACGGGGTCAGGAAGATACCCAGCAGGCTTGAAGCGGCCGCGCTGCAGATCGCTGCCGGCACATTGCCGCGGGCCAGGGAGGTGAAGGCAATGGCCGACTGTACCGTCGCCGGCAGTGCGCACAGGTAGAGCACGCCCAGGTACAGTTCATTGCCAACCAGCGGCAGGAACAACGGCTTGAACGCCAGCCCCAACAGCGGGAACAGCACGAACGTGCAGGAAAACACCAGCAAGTGCAGGCGCCAGTGCCCGGCGCCAGCAATGATCGCCTCACGTGACAGCTTGGCGCCGTGCAGGAAAAACAGCAGCCCGATGGCCAGGTTGGTCAGCCAGCCGAAATACACGGCGCCCTCACCGGAACACGGCAGCACGGTGGCAATGAACACCACCCCAAGCAAAGCCAGGGTGAAATTGTCGAAGAGCATACGCAGGTACTTCATCACATTCCCGTCTTGTCATTGTGCAACGCCGAAGGATAGGGGTTTGCGACCTGCCCTGCTAACGCCGGAACCCCTGGCAGTGTCGCGCAACGGACAACCCGGATCGGCGTTTGGATTCGAACGCATTCAAAGCTGTACTGGCCATGAGTAAACCTGGTCACCTGAAGTGCCTGTAGCACGCCTGGTGAGGGCCGGCAGATCCCCTTTGTCAGACAAATCGACAAAAATGTAGTGCCTTAAAATAATCACTACAAAACGGTTGACGCCGTTCATCCGCCTTGTGCATGATTGAGCCGTCTCCCTGATCGGGAGCGGTGGCAAGGGTATTCCAGACGGCCTGCGCGGTAACGCAGGCCGTTCGTGGAGAGGGATCTGTCCAAAAGGCAGCGTGAGAAAGCCCCTGTTGCGATGCTGCGGTAGCAGCCTTGTCAATGCGCTACATCGAGTTGGCGCCAACTGTGAAAATCACCTGAGAATAGGTAATGGGGGCTTTATGATGAACTTGAATGACAACCCAACCATCGATCAATTGGCTGAGCTGTTCGCCCTGCGCAAGGACAGCCTCGATGACCATTTGCTGTGGGTCAGCCAGAGCGGCGAAGTGCGGCTTGACCGCCTGCCACCTAATACCATCGAAGACGAATTCGAAGAACACTTGCCCAGCATGCGTGCCCGCTTCAAGGTGTACCGCCGCGGTCAGGGTTATGTCGGCAAGAAGGCTGCCGCCGACACGGAGTTTGTCGGCCGGGTACTGCAGACCTTGCAGCAAGAATGGCCCGCTGCTCGCCAGCAGCAAGCAGTCAAGGTCATCGAACCGCTGAACTGAGGGCTTGCTACAGAGAGCCCGGCCACAGGTGCCGGGCTTTTTCATGCCCGGCGCTTGCGCGGGGTAGGCACAGGCAACGCGCCAGTGGCCATTGCCCGAGCGCGGTCAACCCCCCACACCAAGGCGCGGGTCATGGTTTCACCAGGGCGCGCCGGGTAATACTCCTCCACCAACGCGCGCCCATCGCGGGCGTACAACCCTATAAACAGCTGTGTTGCCCCAAGACGCGACAGGCGAACCTGAACGTCCAGCGTCGTGCCGTCACTAAGCGCCTCATCGTGACAGCGGCTATGAAGATGGGCATCTGCCCATTGCCAATACGTCTGTTCCCTGACTCGCATGAGCGTCCAATCCTCCGTTACGCAATGACTGCGTCAGAAGAACATAGCCCACCCGAAGACGCGAGCACTACCGGGCAATGCCCTGAGGCGTGTCAATGAATCGCCAGAAAACCCCGCCGTTGGGCGGGGGCGCCGTCGGCCGCTCAGCGCTTCAAGGCTCAGCACCGCCGGGCCAGCTCAGCCGCGGGCGGCCAATAGCCGTTGCCCGATGCGTGCGCCGAACACGTTGACCAGCAGCCCAGCCATCACCAGTAACGCGCCCCACCCCTGCACCGTGGTCAGGCGTTCGCCCAGCAGCAACGCGGAGGAGCTCAGGCCAATTACCGGCACCAGCAGCGAAAACGGTGCTACCTTGCCCGCCGGGTGCCGCGACAGCAGCGTGCTCCATAGGCTGTACCCGATGATAGTGGCGACGAAAGCCAGATAAGCCAGGGCAAATACCGAACTCCAGCCGATGTTGGCCAAGGCATGGCCGATGCGCTGCGGCCCTTCCAGCCACCACGACAGCAACAGAAACGGCAACGGTGGGATCAGCCCGCCCCAGATCACCAGGGCCACCAGGTTCACCGAGCCGAACCGCCGGGTGATGATGTTGCCCAACCCCCACATCGCCCCGCCGCACAGGGTCAGCACCAGCGCCAGCACGGGCACATGGCTGCCATCTTCGCTACCGATCAGCGCCAGGCCGCTGGCGGCCACCAGCAGGCCGAGCACACTGGCCACGCGCAAGCGCTCACCCAGAAACAGCGCAGCAAAACCCAGGGTGAAAAACGCTTGCGACTGCAGAATCAGCGATGCCAGGCCAGGCGGCATGCCGCTGTACATGGCCTGAAACAGGAAGGCAAACTGCCCCAGGGAAATCGTCGCGCCGTAGGCGATGAGCCAGCGCCAGGGCAATTTCGGCCGTTTGATCACCAACACGGCCGGGAAGGCTACCAACAGAAAACGCAACGCCCCCAACAGCATGGGTGGCAGGCCGTCCAGGCCCACCTTGATCACCACGAAGTTGACGCCCCACGCGACGATTACCACCAGCGCGATGAGCAGGTCCTTGAGCGGCATTGTGGGTTTTCCTTATGCGAACGAATTAGACATATTTCGTTACAGCATAACGGTATTCCTATTCCACCGACCACCATGAGGCTGCAACCTGTCGCGCAGAGAACTGCCACAGCCAGTACGCCATGCCCACAGTGGCAGCGGGTTCACCCGCCAAGCGCTGCCCCTCAAGCCACAGCAAACAACCCATTGGCAATCTGCGCCTGGGCGGCGTCAATTGCCTGGGTACGCTGCTCAGGCCCATACGCCAGCCCATGGGCGCGCACGATTTGCAAGTCAGTGATACCAATGAAGCCCAGCAGCACCTTCAAGAACTCTTCATGGCCAACGGCAGTCGGCTGCTCGGCGTGCAAGCCGCCTGCCGTGGATACCAACACTACCTTCTTGTCGCCACACAGGCCCTGCGGGCCGGCCTCGGTGTAGCGGAATGTCTTGCCGGCAACCGCGATGCGGTCGATCCAGGCTTTCAATTGGGTAGGTACGCTGAAGTTGTACATAGGCGCACCAATCACCACCGCATCGGCAGCCAGGAATTCTTCCAGGGTTTCGGCGCTGAGCTTGGCTTCGAACGCCTGAGCGGCGTCCCGCATATCTTCGGCGGTGCCGGCCGCCATCAGCGTAGCTGCAGAAAAATGGGCGATGGCGTCTGCTGCCAGGTCGCGGTACACCACCTCGACGCTCGGGTCAGCGGCTTGCCAGGCCTGGACCACTTCGCGGCTGAGCTGACGGGAGGCAGAGTTGTCGCCGAGGATGCTGGAATCGATGTGCAACAGTTTCATGGGACGCTCCTTGGAATGAGAACCGCGATGTAGCGCGGCCAGGATGGGAGAATCCTACGTGGAACAACAAACGCTGTTAAGGCGGTGAAATTGTGCCAGTTCGTTCCATGGGTGGGACAATGCCAGCGGATTGACCGTGAAAAACCCTGCTTGCGCGCCTAGGTTTCAAGCAGCGCAAATCGCTCCCCGAGCATATCCAGCAGGGCACGCACCGCTGGCAGCAATGCCTTGCGCGAGGTGAACACCGCATGAATCAAACCGCTCTGCGGGCGATAGTGCGGCGATAGCTCCACCAGCCGGCCCGCTGCCAGGTCGCCCCGCACCATGATCTCCGGCAGTTGCACTGCACCCACGCCGATCAGCGCAGCATGATGCAGCGCGCTCAGGTCCGAAGTCACCAGCCTGGGTACGTGCTGCACCCTCAAGGCATTGCGCAGTTCGTCGAACAATACCCACTCATGGGTCGGCCTGGCAGGCCAGAGCGCCATGGTCGGCAGTTTCGCCAACGCCTGCAGCGGGTCGCCGTGATCGTACCTCGCAGCCAGGCCAGGGCTCGCGACCAGGCGCTGGCAACTGTCCCCCAGGCGCTTCACTACCAGGCCATCATCGGCCAACGGCGGAAAACGAACCCGCAACGCAATGTCGACCCCGTCGCTCAACGGGTCCACCACACGGTTGGTGCTTTCAAGGTGCACGAGCACCTTGGGGTACAAGGCAATGAAGTCGGCAATCATGGCGTTGGCGCCGAGGGCCCCCAGCCCCGGTGGGCAGGTAATCCTGATGATGCCCTGGGGCTCGCGCTTGGCCGACAGCACCCTGGCCTCCGCCGCCTCGGCCTCTTCGACCATGGCCTGGCAATGGCGGTAGTAGTCCATACCGATCTCGGTCACGGCAAAACGCCGTGTGGAGCGGTGGATCAGTTGCACGCCGAGGCGTTCTTCCAGCGCCAACACCCTGCGGCTGAGCCTGGACTTGGGCACGTCGATTTTCCTGGAGGCCGCCGCAAAGCCGCCGTGCTCCACTACCTTGACGAAGATGAACAGGTCGTTGAGGTCAATCACTGGTAACTCGGGTTCCGCGCGTGAAGGCCTGACTATACCTCAGTGCCGGCACACTGCCCGCATTGCAAGTTTTGCTGAACTTGCAATTGCGCATGGCACGCAACTTTGAAGTTGATCATCACGTCAGGTTTCAGTGTCGGACAGCGCGAGTTGAAAGAGCTGGAAGCGACCCAGGAAAGTTGCGACAGAGCGCCAGACACAAATGCTATTGATATTGGCTTGCATTTACACTTACGTGTTTGTACGCTCTGCCACCTTCAGGACACCCCGCGATAAGGATCTCGCATGTTTCCCTTCACGCAATCCGCCGAGCAACTTCTATTGGCGCGTTGGGCAGAAGCCCTCACGACACCGCACTTTTCCGCCAGGTCCGTCACCCTCTCAGACTTGTACTCAGCACTCGAGCCGGCCCAGACGCGGAGTTTCCAGCGCCTGGTCCAGGCCTTGTTGAGAGAGGGTCTGGTCGCCGCCACAGATACCGTATTCGCAGCCCAGCCCTTTATTGAAGTGCCACGCGCCAACGCAACACTCCGCTTCGATTACTTACGGCCGGGGCGCATGAACAGTTGGGATGTTCGCGGCCACATTAATTATCAAGTAGACGGCCAGGCCAGTTACCGCATCGCCTGGCCTTCCGAACTGCTCACCGCATTGAGCGGCACTTTTGAACAGGCCCCCGAAGACGCCATCATTGCCAGGCTGGCCGCCGAACTTGACGACAGCCTGATCAATGACACGTTGTGCCTGGCTTACCACAACCGATGGTCGCATGACCTCTCCCGTAGCATGGCGAGTTGCGGTTTGCTTCAGGGCCTGAGGCGCATGGAGGCGCCTGCCAACCCGTGCATTCTGCTCGAGCAATGGGGCACACTGGGCCACCCATGGCACCCCAACTACAAGACCAAACTTGGCCTGACCACGCAGCAGGTCGTGCAGTATTCACCGGAGTTCTGCGCAAACGTTGGCGTACGTCTGTATGCGCTGCATCGCCAGTATGCCCACATCGAGCGGTTGCCCGACACCGATGACTACTGGCAGTGGTGGCAGCAGCGCTTCCCACAGGCAGCCAGCCAGTTGCAGGACCACTTGCTGGACAACGGCCTTAACGCCGCCGACTACGTTCCGCTGCCAGTGCACCCCTGGCAGGCTGAACGATCGCTGTACCAGGCATTTGCCGGGGAGATATCGGACCGGCTGCTCGTGCCGACCGACATCACTGCCTTCAACGCCGCGCCCACCATGTCATTCCGCACCGTGCTGCCCGAAGCAAGCCTCACGGCGCCGATGGTGAAGCTGCCGGTGTCGCTGCGCTTGACCAGCGTACAGCGCACTGTTTCGCCCCGGTCGGCGCGCATGGGGCCGAGGGTAAGCCAGCTGCTGCTGCAGATGCTTGAGCGTGAACCCGCCATTGCCACCCTGCTGGACATCGTGCCCGAGCGTATTGGCGTGCATTACACGCCCGTACCTCGCAACGATGATCGCGCGCGCCACCTGGGTGTCCTGTACCGGGACAACCCTGCCAGCCGTCTGGCTGAAGGGGAAATCGCCATCCCGGTGGGCAGCCTCTTCGCCACCGACGAAGCAGGCAGGCCACTGCTGCGTCAGTGGGTGCTGCTGACCACAGGGTGTGACGACAGTACCGGCATGCTGGACTTCTTCCAACGCTACATCGGCATCGCCGTGCCGGCGCTGCTGGGCATGTACCTCAAGTTGAAGTGCG
>NZ_BCAV01000063.1:0-81944 GCF_001320125.1 Pseudomonas sp. NBRC 111119 | reverse complement strand
CGAAGATCAAGATCAAGATCAAAAGCCAGATCAAAAGCCCAGTCAAAAGCGAGAGTAATAACAGGCGCTAAATTAGGTTTTGCCTGATTAAAAGGCAATGCGTTGGCTAGTGTGGGGAGGTGGACGGTGTGTGGCGCAAGTGGGGGAAGATATTGGAATTATTTAGCGTGCTTTGTGAATGAACGTTAATATTTTATTGCGTATTTTATGAATAACGTTAATCGCCGCTTACATACTATCGGCCGTCGTCCGGTTGAAGTTTCCAGCGTCAAGCTTGTCCTGCAACCGCCGAAGGAGGACAATTACCGGCTTCTCGTCACAACCAGCGATTTTGCATGGCCTTTCTCGCACTTGGTATCAACCATAAGACTGCCTCGGTAGACGTACGCGAGCGCGTGGCGTTTACCCCTGAGCAGTTGGTAGACGCCCTGCAGCAGCTCTGCCGCCTCACCTCAAGCCGTGAAGCGGCGATCCTGTCCACCTGCAACCGCAGCGAGCTTTACCTGGCGCAGGATCAGCTGTCCGCCGAGGACGTGCTGCTGTGGCTGGCCGACTATCACCGCCTCAGCCTGGACGAACTGCGTGCCAGCGCCTACGTGCACGAAGAGCATGACGCCGTGAAGCACATGATGCGCGTGGCCTCCGGCCTTGACTCGCTGGTGCTTGGCGAGCCGCAGATTCTCGGCCAGATGAAATCCGCGTATGCCGTGGCCCGCGAGGCCGGTACCGTCGGGCCGTTGCTCGGGCGCCTGTTCCAGGCCACCTTCAGCGCTGCCAAGCAGGTGCGTACCGACACGGCCATTGGCGAAAACCCCGTGTCGGTGGCCTTTGCCGCAGTCAGTCTGGCCAAACAGATCTTCAGCGACCTGGCACGCAGCCAGGCCCTGCTCATCGGGGCTGGCGAAACCATCACCCTGGTCGCCCGCCACCTTCACGAGCAAGGTGTACGCCGCATTGTCGTGGCCAACCGTACCCTGGAACGCGCCAGTATCCTGGCCGAGCAGTTCGGTGCCCACGCTGTGCTGCTGGCTGACATCCCCCAGGAACTCGCCAACAGCGACATCGTCATCAGCTCCACCGCCAGCCAGTTGCCGATCCTGGGCAAGGGGGCGGTGGAGAGTGCCTTGAAGCAACGCCGCCACAAGCCCATCTTCATGGTCGACATCGCCGTCCCCCGCGATATCGAAACCGAAGTGGGCGAGCTGGATGACGTGTACCTCTACACCGTCGACGACCTGCACGATGTGGTTGCCGAAAACCTCAAGAGCCGCCAGGGCGCCGCTCAGGCCGCCGAAGAGCTGGTTGCCGTGGGTGCTGAAGACTTCATGGCGCGCCTGCGTGAACTGGCCGCGGTGGATGTGCTGCGGGCCTACCGCCAGCAAAGCGAGCGCCTGCGCGACGAAGAACTGCAAAAAGCCCAGCGCCTGCTGGCCAATGGCGGCAACCCCGAAGAGGTGTTGGCCCAGTTGGCCCGGGGGCTTACCAACAAACTGCTGCATGCACCCAGCGTGCACATGAAAAGGCTCTCGGCCGAAGGCCGCCTTGAAGCGCTGGCCATGGCCCAGGAACTGTTTGCCCTCAACGAGGGCTCCACGGACAAATCCCCGCAATGAAAGCGTCGCTGCTGAACAAACTGGACATTCTCCAGGACCGCTTCGAAGAACTCACCGCACTGCTCGGTGATGCCGAAGTTATCTCCGACCAGACTCGCTTTCGTGCCTATTCCCGCGAATACGCCGAAGTTGAGCCGGTGTACGCCGCCTACAGGGAGTGGCGCAAGGTGCAGGCTGACCTTGAGGGCGCCCAGGCGCTGCTCAAGGACAGTGACCCGGACATGCGTGAAATGGCCGTGGAAGAAGTCCGCGAAGCCAAGGAACAACTGGTGGTGCTGGAGTCCCAGCTGCAGCGCATGCTGTTGCCCAAGGACCCCAACGACGGGCGCAACGTGTTCCTCGAGATCCGCGCCGGTACCGGGGGCGACGAGGCGGCGATTTTCTCTGGCGACCTGTTCCGCATGTACTCGCGGTATGCCGAAAAGCGCGGCTGGCGGCTGGAAATCCTCTCCGAGAATGAGGGCGAGCATGGCGGCTACAAGGAAATCATCGCCCGCGTCGAGGGCGAGAATGTGTACGGCAAGCTCAAGTTCGAGTCCGGCGCGCACCGTGTTCAGCGTGTGCCGGAGACCGAGTCCCAGGGCCGTATCCATACCTCGGCCTGCACCGTGGCGGTACTGCCTGAGCCCGACGAACAGGCTGCCATCGAGATCAACCCTGCCGACCTGCGCGTAGACACTTACCGCGCCTCCGGCGCGGGCGGGCAGCACGTCAACAAAACCGACTCGGCCATCCGTATTACCCACTTGCCTACCGGCATCGTGGTCGAGTGCCAGGAAGAGCGCTCGCAGCACAAGAACCGCGCCCGCGCCATGTCCTGGCTGTCGGCCAAGCTCAATGACATGCAAACCAGCGCCGCACAGAACGCCATTGCCAGCGAGCGCAAGCTGCTGGTGGGGTCCGGTGACCGCTCCGAGCGTATCCGCACCTACAATTATCCACAGGGCCGGGTGACCGACCACCGTATCAACCTCACGCTGTACTCGCTGGACGATGTGCTGGCAGGCGGTGTCGAGGCCGTGATTGAACCGCTGTTGGCCGAATACCAGGCCGATCAACTGGCCGCCCTGGGGGACTGATGACCATCATCGCCAGCCTGCTGCGCAACGCGCAGTTGCCCGAGTCGCCCACCGAGCGCCTGGATGCCGAGCTGTTGTTGGCTGCAGCCATCGGCAAGTCGCGCAGCTACCTGCACACCTGGCCCGAACGCATTGTCAGCAGCGAGGCCGCGCAGACCTACGCCGGTTACCTGCAACGCCGCCGTGGCGGCGAGCCGGTTGCCTATATTCTTGGCCAGCAGGGCTTCTGGAAGATTGACCTGGAAGTGGCACCGCACACGCTGATCCCGCGGCCAGACACCGAACTGCTGGTGGAAACGGCGCTTGAGGTGCAGCCCGCGCTGCCGGCCCGGGTGCTTGACCTGGGTACCGGCACCGGTGCCATCGCCCTGGCCCTGGCCAGCGAGCGCCCGGCCTGGCAGGTGACGGCGGTCGACCGGGTACCCGAGGCCGCAGCGCTGGCCGAGCGCAACCGCCAGCGCCTTGGCCTGGCCAATGCCCGCGTGCAGTTGAGCCACTGGTTCGACAGCCTCGGCGACCAGCGCTTTGACCTGATCGTCAGCAACCCACCCTACATTCGCGCTGCAGACCCGCACCTGGGCGCCGGCGATGTGCGGTTCGAGCCCAGCAGTGCACTGGTGGCCGGCGCCGATGGCCTGGATGACCTGCGCATCATCGCCGCCCAGGCCCCGGCTTACCTGGCCCCCGGTGGCTGGCTGTTGCTGGAGCACGGTTATGATCAGGCCGCGGCGGTTCGCGCGCTGCTGGCCAGTCACGGTTTT
This sequence comes from Pseudomonas sp. NBRC 111119, assembly GCF_001320125.1. Taxonomy (NCBI): domain Bacteria; kingdom Pseudomonadati; phylum Pseudomonadota; class Gammaproteobacteria; order Pseudomonadales; family Pseudomonadaceae; genus Pseudomonas; species Pseudomonas sp. NBRC 111119. Next base: position 78,491 of record NZ_BCAV01000063.1, on the reverse strand, counting down.
GCTGATGTAGACAGCCGCACCGACCTTGGCGGCCATGAGCGCATCACCCTGGGGCGTCTGCCATGCTGAGCGACCAGGAGCTGCTGCGCTACAGCCGCCAGGTACTGCTGTCGCAGATCGATATCGAGGGCCAGTTGCGCCTCAAGCAGAGCAAGGCGTTGATCGTCGGCCTGGGGGGGCTGGGGTCTCCTGTGGCCCTGTATCTGGCGGCGGCAGGGGTTGGGGAGCTGCACCTGGCGGACTTCGACACTGTCGACCTGACCAACCTGCAACGCCAGGTGATCCACGACAGCGCCAGCGTTGGCATGACCAAGGTCGACTCGGCCATGCAACGCTTGCAGGCGATCAACCCCGAAATCACCCTGGTTGCCCACCGGCAAGCGCTGGATGATACGTCGTTGGCCGCCGCGGTGGCGGCGGTAGACCTGGTGCTGGACTGCTCGGACAACTTCGCTACCCGCGAGGCGGTGAATGCCGCCTGCGTTGCCGGCAGCAAGCCGCTGGTCAGTGGGGCGGCCATTCGTCTTGAGGGGCAACTGTCGGTTTTCGACCCTCGCCGTGACTACAGCCCGTGCTACCACTGCCTGTATGGGCAGGGTAGCGAAGCTGAGCTGACCTGCAGCGAAGCTGGCGTGATCGGCCCGCTTGTAGGGCTGGTGGGCAGCCTGCAGGCGCTCGAGGCCATGAAGCTGCTGGCTGGCTTTGGTGAACCCCTGGTGGGCAGGCTGTTGCTGATCGATGCGCTGGGTACCCGTATTCGCGAGCTGCGGGTCAAGCGCGACCCGGCCTGCCCGGTCTGCGGCAAGCGCGATGGCTGAGCGCTCGGCGCCCATCGGCGTCATGGACTCGGGCGTGGGTGGCCTGTCAGTGCTGGCCGAGATCCGTCGCCTGCTGCCCAACGAAACGCTGTGGTATGTGGCCGACTGTGGCCATGTGCCCTATGGCGAGAAATCCCCCGATTACATCCGCAACCGCTGCCGTCGTATCGCAGGGTTCTTCCACGAGCAGGGCGCCAAGGCCATGGTGCTGGCCTGCAACACGGCTACCGTCGCGGCAGTTGCCGACCTTCGCGCGCATTACCCCGGTTGGCCATTGGTGGGCATGGAGCCAGCGGTAAAGCCCGCTGCAGCGGCGACTCGCTCTGGGGTAGTCGGGGTGTTGGCCACAACCGGTACGCTGCAGAGTGCCAAATTTGCTGCCTTGCTCGATCGCTTTGCCAGCGACGTCCGCGTCATCACCCAGCCGTGCCCGGGGCTGGTCGAGTTGATTGAAACCGGAGACCTGGCAAGCCATGCATTGCGTGAACGGCTGCAGGGTTACGTTGAGCCATTGCTGGGCGCCGGTTGCGATACGCTGATATTGGGCTGCACCCACTACCCGTTCCTGCGCCCGTTGCTGGCGCAACTGGTGCCTGCTCACGTGGCAATCATCGACACCGGCGCTGCGGTGGCGCGTCAACTGCACAGGCTTCTGGAAAGTGCAGACCTGCTGGCTACCGGGCCAGCACGCGATACGCAGCTGTGGACCAGTGGCGACCCGGCTGCGCTCCTGGGCGTGCTGCCGGTGTTGTGGGGGCAGCCGGGTAGCGTTGAACGGTTTGGGTTGTAGAAGGTAAGCGCGGCAAACGCTGCAATGCGGTTGCTTGTCACTTGCCTGGCATCGGCCAGAGGCTGGCCGGGTGCAGCACCTCGAGCACAAGCTCGGGGAGGCGCTCGGGCAACCGTTTGAGCAGTTCCTGCGCCGCAGTCTCAGCCGTCCACGCCTCAGGTATGACGGGTGCAGCCGTGACCTGGGAATCGACTGCAAGCGGCGCTACCACCGTTACATCAATCCCTTGTGCCTGAAGCGCTACGCGCTGTTCACGCACCCATTGCACCGTGTTGTTCCAGCCGGCGGCGACTTGTGTAGGTGCGTACATCTGCAATGCCGTGTATCGGCTGAATACGGCCATTACCTGAGGCGCGCTACCGCGCTCCAGCAAAGGCACCGCCGCAGCCAGGCTCAGCTGCGTGGCCAGGTGGTTGGACTCGATAAGGTGCTCGAACAGCGCATCACGGGCTATGTCACCGGCCAGGTAATCACTGGTGCCGGCATTGATAATCAGGCAGTCAAGTGCCCCCCAGGCCTGCTCGAGCAACTGCCCGGCTTCAGCCGCTTCCGGGGCCCCCTGCAACAGCCCTGGAAGCTGTAGAAACCGGTCATGATGAAGGGGAGCGGCACCGGGGCAATCGCTGGCGGCAACGCGGTGCCCTTGCAGCAGCAGGTGCTCTACCAGCGCCATTCCTAGCCCGTTTGATGCTCCTGTAACCCAGAAACTACGTGAGTTAGACAAGATCGATGCCCTCTATACGACTGCTAGCGCGGGAGAGCTTTGAACGCCTCCAGTGCTCGCTGGCGACTGCTACGGAGATCTACAAGTGGACGTGGATACAGACTAGCACTGATTTTGGCAGCAGAACCGCTAGGGTCATGAATACTTTTGTCATCAAGGTCCCGCAGTTCAGGCACCCACTCACGAATGAAACGCCCTTGGGGATCGAACCGCTGCGATTGCGAGACGGGGTTGAAGATGCGGAAGTAGGGCACTGAATCGGTACCGGTCGAGGCACTCCACTGCCAGCCACCATTGTTGGCCGCCAGGTCGCCGTCGATGAGGTGGCGCATGAAGTGCCGTTCGCCAAGGCGCCAGTCGATCAGCAAATTCTTGCTGAGAAACATGGCAGTGACCATGCGCAGCCGGTTGTGCATCCACCCGGTTTCCAGCAACTGGCGCATGGCCGCATCGATGATCGGGAAACCCGTGCGGCCTTCTTCCCAGGCCTTCAGCTCTTTCGGGGCGTTGCGCCAGGGCAATGCCTCGGTGTGGGAGCGGAATGCACGGTGGCGCGACACCTGTGGGTAACCGGTCAGGATGTGTTTGTAGAACTCGCGCCAGATCAGCTCGTTGATCCAGGTTTGCACACCTGGGTTGCCACTGTCGAACTCGCCATGGTTGCTGGCCAAGGCGCCGTGCAGGCATTGGCGGGGTGAAATCACGCCAGCTGCCAGGTAGGCCGAAAGGCGGCTGGTACCAGGCTTGGCCGGCAGGTCACGCAAGTGTTCATAATCCACGATGGTTTCGTCAGCGAACCGTGACAACCGTTCCTGTGCTTCGCTTTCCCCGGCGGGCCAAAGGTCTCGCAGGGACTTGGCCGCCTTATCGAAGCCGTCTACATGCTGCGGGATGGGGTCGCTGCTGATCGACAGGGCCGCCTGGCGTTTCACCCGTGGCGCCAGTGACGGGAGCCCACGGTGCAGGTGCTCCAGGCAGTTCTTCTTGAATTGGCTGAACACCTGAAAGTAGTCGCCGCTTCGCGTCAGTACGGTGCCCGGGCGGAACAACAACTGGTCCAGGTGGCTGTGGGCCTGAATATCGGAACGCTCCAGCAAGGCCCTGGTTGCGTCATCGCGGCGCTGCTCGTGGATGCCGTATTCCTCGTTCCAGTGCACGCTTTGCACGTGGTGCTTGCGACATACCTGCAGTACGGCGTCCGGTGCCTGGTCCCAGGTGTCGACCTTGCGAATCAACAACGGAATATTCAACGCTTCGAGCGACTGGCGCAGCTCACGCAGGTTGCGCAGCCAGAAGTCGACCTTGCACGGGGCGTCGTCGTGGGCCAGCCATTGTTCGGGGCTGACAAGCCAGAGGGCGAGGGTAGGGCCGCGCTCACTGGCGGCGCTGAGTGCGGTGTTGTCATCGGTGCGCAGGTCGCTGCGTAGCCAGGTCAGGTGCATGGGCTAACGAATTCTCCGGGCTGGCGGCTATGGGTTCTGAAGCAGTCGCAAGGCAGCTTGCGGGGTGTCGAACAGGGCAAGGTTGGGTAAGTCGAGGTGGCTCAGTTGCGCTTGATGCAATGCCACCAGGCTACCGCCGGCGAGCGTCGGCACACCCAGCCCATGCAGCGAACGCTGCAGGGCCCTGGCATCGATGCGGGGCCCCAGATGCAGTAATACGGCACGTGGGTGCAGCGTCGCCACTGCGCTTTGCAACTGCGCGCCGGCCAGCGCCTGTTCGAGCACTTCCACGGCAAACCCATTGCTGGTAAGCAGCCAGGCGCATAACCACAGCTCGGGGTTGAATGCACGATCGCTGTCTTCGGCCAGCAGCACCGCCGGGCCTTGCAGTAACTGATTGTCATGGTAGACGCGCGCGCCCAGCTTGCTGCGCAACCAGGTATGGAAGAACGCCTGTTCCAGGCGTGCGTTGAAATAGGTGCGCCAGCGAAGCTCCAGGTGGTTCAGCAAGGGGAGCAGCAGCTGTTCGCACAGGGTCACGGCCGGGTACAGTGCCATCGCCTGGTTGAGCTGATGGTCAAGGGTGCGCTGGGACAGGTTGGCAATGGCCTCCAGCATCTGCACCTGCCTGGCTTGCCAGTCGCTCTGGGGCGGCGTACCCAGCGGTTTGTCGAGCAGCTCGCCCACCTGGCTGACCGACGCGCCGCGCTGTAGCCAGGCCAGGATCGATTCGACGCGCTCGACCTGTTCCACCGGGTACAAGCGATGCCCCTTTGGCGTACGTTGGGGCTTGAGCAGCCCGTAGCGGCGTTCCCAGGCACGCAAGGTAACCGGGTTGACGCCAGTGCGGCGGGCCAGCTCACCGATAGGCAACAGTACTTCAGACCGCATTGCGCAGCCCCAGGCTTTCAGGGTGGGGCTGCAGGTACGCCTGCTGCTGCAGATACGGGTCGGGGTGGTTACGCAAGTGGTGCTTGAGCAGGGTCAGCGGCACGACCAGGGGTACGACCCCTTGCTGGTATTGGCCGATCAGTTCCTGTAGCTCGCTTTTGTCCGAAGGCGTAAGGGCATCCTTGAAGTAACCGCTCAGGTGCTGCAGCACGTTACTGTGCGTGCCGCGGCTGGCGCAGCGACGCAATGCCTGCATCAGCTCGGAGAAATACTGCGGGCCCACCACCAGCGGATCATCGTCCTTGCTCAGAGTGCCCAGCATGCGCCCCAGGGTTCGGTAGGCCTGGGGGTTATTGGCCATCAACAGGTACTTGTAGCGCGAATGGAAATTGACCAGCGCCCCGCGGTTCAGGCCTTCGGCCAGTACCCGCTGCCAGTCGGCGTAGGCATACACACGGCTGATGAAGTTTTCACGCAGCACGGGGTCATGCAGGCGGCCTTCTTCTTCCACGGGCAGGTCAGGCCGGCGTTCGCAAAATGCCTGAGCATAGGCACCGCGCCCGCTGTGGAAGGCGGGGTGGCCGTTGTCCTGGTACACCTTTACCCGCTCCAGGCCACACGAGGGCGACTTCTGCATGAAGATATAGCCGCAGATGTCGTCAAGCTCGTTGGCCATCTGCTCGCCGTAGGTGCGCAGGGGGCCGGTGAGGTCCATGCCAGGGTTGCGCGTGCCCACCACTTCAGGGTGATCCGGGTTACCGACCAGGCGGATCGGGTCCCTGGGCACACCCAGGCCGATGGCAACCTCGGGGCATACCGGGGTCCATTCGAAATGCTCTTCCAACTGAGCACGGCACAGGTCGGAGGCCTTGTGGCCACCGTTATAGCGAACGCTGTGCCCGGTCAGGCAGGCGCTGATGGCAATGCGTGGCTTGTGGTGGGTTGCAGGGTCGTGCATGGCTGCCTCCGTTAAACCTGTACGTAAATTTAACCTTGTACAAGTTTATTCCAGCACATCGCTGGCTTCATTGAAACCAGTATTTTGTATATACGCCTTCACTCCAGGTGCTCGAGCAGGCGTCTTGCAGCCTCCTGGCCACTGAGCCAGGCGCCCTCCACGCGCCCCGACAGGCACCAGTCACCGCAGGCGTACAAGCCTTGGTCGGCGTCGGCCAGGGCCCCCCATTCATGGTTGCCACCCGGGCGTGCATACAACCAGCGGTGTGCGAGGGCGAACGTCGGGGCGGGCACCACACAGCCTACCAGCTCGGCGAATTCGCCCCACAGCTGCTCTACCACCTCGTCCTTGGCCAGGTCGATATGTTGCCGGCTCCACGTGGAGGTGGCATGCAGCACCCAGGTGTCCAGCTGCTCGTCACGGCCGGGTTTGCTGCGGTTGCGGGCCAGCCAGTCGAGCGGGTTGTCCTGCACGAAGCACCCTTGCATAGGCGTCTCCAGGGCTGCCTGGAAACCAAGCGCAACGGCCCAGGTGGGCTCCATCTGCACGCCTGCCGCGACGGCGGCGAGCTTGGGCGTGGCCGCCAGCAAAGGCGTTGCCTGGGGGGCCGGCACCGCGATGATCACGCGGCTGTAGGGCCCATGGCTGCACCCTTCGGTGTCCTGCAGGTGCCAATACTGCTTGCCGCGAAACACCTCGGCGATGCGGCAACTGAAATTCACCGTCATGTCTGTCAACAGGCCGCGAGTGATGGCACTCATGCGCGGTACGCCCACCCAGCGGGTCTGCTCATCGGGCGAGGGCGTCAGTTGGCCATCGCGGTAGTTGTACAGTTGGGGTTTCCACTGGGCGGCCCAGCCGGCCGCCACCCACTGCTGCACCTGTTCGACGAAGCGACGGTCGCGGGCGGTGAAGTACTGCGCGCCCAGATCAAGGGCGCCAGCCTCGCTGCGTTTGCTGGCCATGCGTCCGCCACTGCCGTGCCCCTTGTCGAACAGGTGCACGGTCTGCCCGGCCTTGTGTAGCGCCTGAGCGGCGGACAGGCCGGCGATACCGGCCCCGATGATGGCAATAGGTACAGTCATGATGGCCTCTCAAACCTTGCTATGAGCAGACTACGCTGTCAGGCAAACCTGTACAATCCAGAAAATCTGTATAAGGTTATTCCGCTTCCACGGAAAGGTTGGCCTATGTTTATCGGAGAGCGTCGGGTCCAAAAAGTGCCTTGATGTTAAAAATAGACCACCGCCATATTCTGCGAGGACACAGCCATGCACATATTGCTGACGGGCGGCACCGGATTGATTGGGCGGCATCTGTGCCGTCACTGGCTTGCGCAGGGCCATCGGCTGACGGTATGGAGCCGCCGCCCGGACCAGGTGCCTGCGCTGTGCGGCAAGGGGGTACGGGGTATCGCTCGGCTGGAGCAGTTACCCGCCGATGAACCGCTGGACGCCGTGGTCAACCTTGCCGGTGCGCCCATCGCTGATCGGCCCTGGACAGCGTCCCGGCGCAGCGTGCTGTGGGCCAGCCGTATCACCCTGACCGAACAGTTGCTGGCGTGGCTGGGTAGCCGTGAACAACGGCCGCAGGTATTGATTTCCGGTTCCGCGGTGGGTTGGTATGGCGATGGCGGCGAACGTGAGCTGACCGAGGAATACCCGCCAGTACGGGAAGACTTTGCCAGCCAGCTGTGCATTGCCTGGGAAGAAGCCGCCCAACGTTCCCAGGCCCAGGGTATTCGTGTGGTACTGGTGCGCACCGGGCTGGTGCTGGCCAGCGATGGCGGGTTCCTGTCACGTCTGCGCTTGCCGTTCAAGCTGGGCCTAGGTGGCCCGTTGGGTAACGGCAGACAGTGGATGCCGTGGATCCATATAGACGACCAGGTCGCCCTGATTGATTTTCTGTTGCAGCATGGCGAAGCCAGCGGTCCTTATAATGCCTGCGCCCCTGAGCCGGTGCGCAACCGTGACTTTGCCCGGGCGCTGGGCAAGGCGTTGCACCGCCCCGCGGTGCTGCCGGTACCTGCACTGTTGCTCAAGGCTGGGCTAGGTGAAATGTCCAGCCTGCTGCTGGGCGGCCAGCGGGCACGCCCGGCGCGCTTGCTGGCTGCAGGCTTCAGCTTTCGCTTCGACGATCTGCAATCGGCGCTGGGCAACCTGTCCAGCCGCCTCTGACTAAGGATGTTGCATGACTGATCACGCCCTGTTGCTGGTCAACCTGGGTTCACCGGCCTCCACCTCGGTAGCCGACGTGCGCCGCTACCTGAACCAGTTTCTGATGGACCCGTATGTGGTCGACCTGCCCTGGCCTATCCGCCGTCTGCTGGTATCGCTGATCCTGATCAAGCGGCCCGAGCAGTCTGCCCATGCCTACGCCTCTATCTGGTGGGATGAAGGCTCGCCACTGGTGGAGCTGACCCGCCGCTTGCAGGCGGCGATGGTCGAGCACTGGCCCCACGGCCCGGTAGAGATTGCCATGCGCTATGGCCAGCCGGCCCTGCCAGACGTGCTGGAACGGCTGGCGGCGCAAGGCGTGCGCAAGGTGACCCTGGCGCCGCTGTATCCACAGTTCGCCGACAGCACCGTCACTACGGTGGTTGAGCTTGCCAAGGACACCATCACCGAGCGCCACCTGCCCCTGCAGATGCGCGTGCTGCAGCCGTTCTATGATAAGCCGGACTACATCGATGCGCTGGTGGCCAGCGCACGGCCGTATCTGCAGCAGGACTACGACCACGTGCTGCTCAGCTTCCATGGCCTGCCAGAGCGGCACCTGAAAAAACGCTACCCCAAGGGCACCCGGCATGACTTGCGGGCAGCTGACTGTTGCGAGGGGGCCAGTGCTGAGGTGCAGGCGGTGTGCTATCGCGGCCAGTGCCTGGCTACTGCCAAAGCCTTTGCGCGCAAGATGGGCATACCCGATGGCAAGTGGTCGGTGTCGTTCCAGTCGCGGTTGGGCCGGGACAAATGGATTGAACCGTACACGGAAACGCGCCTGGACGAACTGGCCAAGGCCGGGGTGAAAAAGCTGCTGGTGATGTGCCCGGCCTTCGTCGCCGACTGCATCGAGACGCTGGAGGAAATCGGCATCCGTGGCAGCGAGCAGTTCATCGAGGCAGGCGGGCGTGAACTGGTGCTGGTGCCCTGCATGAACGACCACCCGGAGTGGGCGAGGGTGCTGGCAGACCTGTGTGACAAGGCCTGACAGTCGGGGTATGGCAGGCCCTGTTGCCGCTGAGCGCGCCGCAGGGCCTGTGGGTTTAGTGTTGCCTCAAGGCAACTGGTCATCCAGTTTCTTGTGCTTCCAGGCGTCGTTGCCCGGCAGGATCAGGTTCAGTGCAATAGCCACGATGGCGCACAGGGCGATGCCCTTCAGGCCCCAGTCATCCGGCCCGTCACCCGTGCCCACCAGCACGCCGCCGATACCGAACACCAGCGTCACCGAAACGATCACCAGGTTGCGCGCCTCGGCCAGGTCGACCTTGTGGCGGATCATGGTGTTCAAACCCACGGCAGCAATGGAGCCGAACAGCAGGCACAGAATGCCCCCCATCACAGGGATCGGGATGCTTTGCAGCAGGGCGCCGAACTTGCCGATGAAGGCCAGGGTGATAGCGAACAGCGCAGCCCAGGTCATGATCTTCGGGTTGTAGTTCTTGGTCAGCATCACCGCGCCAGTCACCTCGGCGTAGGTGGTGTTGGGCGGCCCGCCAAACAGGCCGGCTGCTGTGGTGGCCAGGCCGTCACCGAGCAGCGTGCGGTGCAGCCCGGGCGTTTTCAGGTAGTCACGGCCGGTCACGCTGCCCACCGCGATAACCCCACCAATGTGTTCGATTGCCGGCGCCAGGGCGACCGGGACGATGAACAGGATGGCCTGCCAGTTGAACGCCGGGGCGGTGAAGTTGGGGAGCTCCAGCCAGGGTGCAGCGGCGATCTTGGCGGTATCGACCACGCCAAAGGCAAACGACAGGGCAAACCCCACCAGCACACCCGCAATGATCGGCACCAGGCGGAAGATGCCTTTGCCGAATACCGCCACGATCAGGGTGGTGAGCAACGCTGGCATGGAGATAAGCATGGCGGTTTTATAAGGCAGCAGTACGCTGCCATCGCCAGCCTTGCCCATCGCCATGTTGGCCGCGATCGGTGCCATGGCCAGGCCGATGGAGATGATCACCGGGCCGATCACCACGGGCGGTAGCGTGCGGTCAATGAAGCCGGTGCCTTTGATTTTTACCATCAGCCCCATGAAGGTGTATACGAAACCCGCGGCCATCACGCCGCCCATGGTTTCGGCCAGGCCAAACTGGCCTTTGGCGAGGATGATGGGGGTGATGAAGGCAAAGCTCGAGGCCAGGAACACAGGTACCTGGCGGCCGGTGACCAGCTGGAACAGCAGCGTGCCGATGCCAGCGGTGAACAGTGCGACGTTCGGGTCCAGGCCGGTGATCAAGGGCATCAGCACCAGCGCGCCGAATGCCACGAAGAGCATCTGCGCGCCCGAAACGACCTGGCGCCAGAGCGGGTCGTTGAAGCCGTCCTGCATGGTCAGGCGTCCTTCTGCTTGGTGCCGAAAATCTTGTCACCGGCATCACCCAGGCCCGGCACGATGTAGCCGTGCTCGTTCAGGCGCTCGTCGATGGATGCGGTGAAGATCTGTACGTCCGGGTGGGCTTTCTCGACCACCTGGATGCCCTCGGGGGCGGCGACCAGGACCATGGCGCGGATTTCCCGGCAACCGGCCTTTTTCAGCAGGTCGATAGTCGCGACCATGGAGCCGCCAGTTGCCAGCATCGGGTCAATGATCAGTGCCAGGCGCTGGTTGATATCGGGCGCGAGTTTTTCCAGGTAAGTGTGTGCTTCGAGGGTTTCTTCGTTGCGGGCCACGCCGACGGCGCTGACCTTGGCACCCGGTACCAGGCTGAGCACGCCGTCGAGCATGCCGATACCTGCACGCAGAATCGGCACGACGGTAATTTTCTTGCCGGCGATTTTCTCTACCGCAACTTTGCCACACCAGCCGTCGATCTCGTAGGTTTCGAGGGGCAGGTCCTGGGTGGCTTCATAGGTCAGAAGCGCGCCGACTTCCTGGGCGAGTTCGCGAAAGTTCTTGGTGCTGATATCGGCACGGCGCATGAGGCCGAGCTTGTGGCGGATCAGCGGGTGGCGGATCTCACGGGTGGGCATAGGGGGCTCCGAAAGGCGGGCAAAAAAACCGCGCTAGATTAATCTATTCAGCCTGTGCTGTCGTCTGATCATTCTGCACGTTAGTCCATAAACGCTTGATCTGTGGCGAGCGGATGCGTACCTTTGCCCGCTTTTCCAAAATGCCCCCCTGGAGAGCGCAATGTCCGCCGATCTCGAGCATATTCGCCAAGTGATGCGTGAAGCCGACTGCCTGTATACCGAAGCCGAAGTCGAGGCGGCGATCGCCAAGGTCGGCGAGCAGATCTGCAAGGACCTGCACGACAAGAACCCGGTGGTGTTCTGCGTGATGAACGGTGGCCTGATCTTCTCCGGCAAGCTGCTGACGCACCTGCAGTTCCCGCTCGAAGCCTCATACCTGCATGCCACCCGTTACCGCAACCAGACCAGCGGCGGCGAGCTGTTCTGGAAGGCCAAGCCAGAGGTATCGTTCATCGATCGCGACGTGCTCATCGTCGATGACATCCTCGACGAAGGTCACACCCTCAGCGCCATCATCGAGTTCTGCAAGCACGCAGGAGCGCGCACGGTGCACACCGCGGTACTGATCGACAAGGAACACGACCGCAAGGCCAGCCCCGACCTCAAAGCCAACTATGTCGGGCTGCCTTGCATCGACCGATACATCTTCGGTTATGGCATGGACTACAAAGGTTACTGGCGCAACGCCAACGGCATTTTTGCCGTCAAAGGCATGTAACACCGCGCCAGTCTTACAGCCCCGGTACAGCGTGCTAGAGTGCTCCTTCATGCCAAGGAGCCTTACATGCGTGCGATTCTCCCGTTCCTGCTGGCGGTCAGCCTGCCCCTGGCCGCCGCACCGATGCACAGCCAGTTCCTTCCGCCTGACGACCAGGCCTTGCGCCAGCAGGCGCCCACCGGCCAGCAATTGCTTCAGGTGACCGACTACGCCGTGGTGGTGGGTGCCCAGCGCCAGTCCGACCAACAGCCCATCCCCATCACCTCCACCTTGCAGGTGCGCCTGAAAGGCAAGCCATTGAGCAAGGGTGCCACCATCACCCAGGTGCTGTTGACCTTCGATGGAGAGGCCGCCAAAAGCCTGAAAAAGCCGGTGTACAACGAGAAAACCAAGACCCTTGGCCTGAACTACCCCGTCAGCGACTACCGGGTGATCATGGACCTGCTGCGCAACGAGACGGTGTATGTGCAGTTTCTGACCTACGGCAACGGCCATATCTGGGCTGACCTGCACACAGGTACCGTACGTACGCGTTGAGGCGCGCTGGCTGCGGGGGGTACACTGCCGGCCTTCGAAATCCCGTGATGGTCCAGTTGGAGTCGGCAATGCGTAAAGACAAGAAACAGGTAATCGGTGACGAAATCAGCGACGACTACATCAAGTCGTTTCTTCAGTTTGAGCCGGCAGATGGTGTGACTTCGCCGTCGCTGCACAAGCTGGTCAAAGCCTACCGTGGCCTGCGCGTCGATGATTTCCAGCGTTTTGTGGGCTTCTTTGTGGCAGCCGGCCTGGACCTGGACGGCAAGGACGAGCACGGCAAGACCTTCGTCGAGCAGATCGCCGACCAGCGTAACGCGCCCGAATACATCGAGATTATCGACAACGCACGTGCGTAAGCGGAAGGGCTGGGGCTGCAACGCAGCCCCAGTCTGCAATCACGCGTAGTGCTTGGCCGCCGGGCTGTCTTCAGCCAGGTCCAACGCTGCGTCGTTGTCCGCGCTGATCTTGTGATACAGCGCCGCGTCGGTTGCCAGGGTCTTTTCCCGTGCCGGGAAGATTTCCTTGAGCTTGGCAGCCCATGCACCCTTGGCCTGCTCCGGGAAGCAGCGCTCGATCAGCTCAAGCATGATCGACACCGTCACCGAAGCGCCAGGCGATGCGCCCAGCAGCGCGGCGAGGCTGCCGTCCTGGGCTGCCACCAGCTCGGTGCCGAACTGCAGCACGCCGCCTTTTTTCGGGTCTTTCTTGATGATCTGCACCCGTTGGCCGGCCACTTCCAGGCGCCAGTCTTCGGCCTTGGCGTGTGGGTAGAAGCGGCGCAATGACTCCAGGCGCTGCTCCATCGACTGCATCACTTCGCTGACCAGGTACTTGGTCAGGTCCATGTTGTCGCGGGCCACCGCCAGCATCGGGCCGATGTTGCCCAGGCGCACCGACAGGGGCAGGTCCATCAGCGAACCGTGCTTCAGGAACTTGGTGGTAAAGCCTGCATAGGGGCCGAACAGCAGGGATTTCTTGCCATCGACCACCCGGGTGTCGAGGTGCGGCACCGACATGGGCGGTGCGCCCACGGCAGCCTGGCTGTAGACCTTGGCCTGGTGCTGGCTGACGATCTCCGGGTTGTCGCAGCGCAGCCACTGGCCACTCACGGGGAAGCCGCCGAAGCCTTTGCTCTCTGGAATGCCGGAAGCCTGCAGCAGGGGCAGGGCAGCGCCACCTGCGCCGAGGAAGACGAAGCGCGCATCCACTTCGCGGCTACCACCGCTGTTGACGTCCTTGATGCTCACGGTCCAGCCGTCGCCGTTACGGCGCAGGCCCACCACCTTCTTGCAGTACTTGACCTGCGCGTCGGGCGCATCACCCAGCAGCTTGAGCAACTTGTTGGTCAATGCGCCGAAGTTCACGTCGGTGCCCTTGAGCACACGGGTGGCGGCGATGTGCTGGTCGGCTGGGCGCCCCGGCATCATCAGCGGCATCCACTCGTTCATCACGGCCTTGTCTTCGGTGTATTCCATGTCGGCGAAGGCGTGGTGCTGCTTGAGCAGCTCGTAACGCTTCTTGAGGAATGCGACACCCTTGTCACCTTCGACGTAGCTCAGGTGCGGGACCGGGTTGACGAATGCGCGTGCCGGCCCGAAGTTGCCCTTTTTGCTCAAGTAGGCCCAGAACTGGCGGGACACCTCGAACTGGGTATTGATGTGCACCGCCTTCTTGATGTCGATGCTGCCATCGGCGGCCTGGGGCGTATAGTTGAGCTCGCACAGGCCAGCATGGCCGGTGCCTGCGTTGTTCCACGGGTTGGAACTCTCTGCGGCTCCAGAGTCCATCGCCTCGACGACCTCGAGCTTGAGGCCCGGGTCAAGCTCCTTGAGCAGTACGGCCAGGGTGGCACTCATGATGCCCGCGCCTACCAGTACTACATCAACCGATTCGTTCTGCGCCATTTACCGCGTCTCCACACTCTACAGCTACCTAATTGACAGCACGGCATACCGGGTTCGCCAGGATCGCCATGTCCGACTTTTCGCAGTTCTTGAAGCGTTCGCGGACACCGCCAGTCAGTCTTGGGGTTGCTACATTGAACCCTGTTTGCCATGGGTGCGGCAATTCGACTTATGGTCAAGGTGTCGTGCGTGCGATATGGAACGGCTCAGACACGCATCCGGGATGAAGGTTCTTGCCGCCTGTTCAGGGCTGTTCGGGACACATCTGCTGCTTTTGCACATGCCAGATTGTTCATTTGCTCGCCACACTCTTGTGAAGTAGTGAAAACCGTTTTTTCCACGCTCTTTTGGAGACGTGAACCTCAAAAGGGGACTGCGCGATGGCAACCCGCAGGTTCATGCAGTGTGAAGGGCCGGAAAAGCAGGCACGACAGCCGATGCAAGACCTGAGTGGAAGGCTCTCTGTGGGCGAGGCGGGTGAAGTTGCCGGGGTCAGACGGCGAGTGCGGGGCCCGATCAGGAGACGTCCTTATAATCGGGGGGAGATTATAGCGATGTCGCGGGGAGAAATGTCGTCAATTCGTGGTTTTATTGCAGCGTTTTTCAAGCGGCGAGGATGCGCTGGTGCCAGGGGCGGCTTGCACGGTTGCAAACCCGGGCGCTGGCCGGCAGTTCGCGGCCCAGCCAGGCGAGGTGGATATCGTGAACCTGTACCCAGCCGCCGCCGCTGGGTAGCTGCCGGCATTGCATGAAGGCCAGGCATTTGCCCGTGCCGTCGAGCCGGGCATAGGCGTTGCCGGGTTTACGTTGCAGTAGCAGGTTCCAGAGCGAAGCCATGGCAGGTGTCCTGTGCAGTGAGGCCTGGCGCAAGCATAAGGGGCAGCCGGTTAAACGATTGTGACAGCGCGCACTGGCCGCGCATGCCGCTTGCAGGCCAGGCCCCGCCGCTAGGTATACTGTGCTCCTTCGCCGCACTTTCTGGAGAAACGCGCATGTTGCAACGTCTGTTGTTCGGTTTGATCGCCGTAGCCAGCCTCAGCCTGGTCGGCTGTGCCCACAGTCCGCAACAACTCAGCCCGCAACCCAAACTGACCGCGCCGCTTGCCCCGGTGGGCAACGGCCAGCCAGTGGTGGTGCGTGTGGTCGATGGCCGGCCGTCGCCGTCCCTGGGGACGCGCGGTGGCATGTACCCGGAAACCAGCACCATCAGCGTCAACGCCAATGACGTGGTGCCCAAGCTGCAGGCCCAAGCCGAAGCCGCCGTGCGCCTGCTGGGCTTTACCCCCACTTCCGGTGCAGGCAGTGCGCCGCAGCTGACCGTGACCCTGGCTGAGCTCAAGTACCAGTCGCCCAAAGACAACCTGTACGTGACCGAAGCCACCATTGGCGCCACCTTCCGTGCCGATGTCACCAACAACGGCCGCCGCTACAGTGGCCGCTATGGTGCTTCGCTGGACCAGCGGTTTGGCATGGCCCCCAACCAGGACACCAACACCCAGCTGGTGGGCGATGTACTGAGCGATGCGCTGACCCGGCTGTTCAAGGACCCAAGCATCGGCCAGACGCTGGCGCGGTAATTACCGGCTTTGCAGGCCCCCAACCGCTGCCCCCACACAGGGCAGCGGTTTTTTTACGCCTTTGCGAGGCTCAGGCCGCGTCGATGTGAAAGTCCAGCACGCTGATACCGGTGCCGGTGTCCACCTCTGGCCAGTGGTCATGCACGTGCCCGCCGAGGGCGCAGTAAACCAGCCACTGGCGGTCTTGCACGTTGATGGCGAAACCGTCGATCAATGCCTGTTGCTCATCGCTCTGAGCGACCAGATAGAGGCGGTCCTGGTTTTCGGCGTGCAGCATGAACGGGCTCCGGTTCGTTGAAAGGCCGACAGGGTGGCCTGTTCTGATGACGAACGCGTGACAGGTGAAATTAAATGGGGAAGGGGCGCGTGCTGCGCCCCATGCAGGGGATCAGGCTACAGGTGCCTGCTGCTTGACCTGATACTGGTTGCGCACCGGGGTCGCATACTGCAGCACCAGGTAAGGCTGCTGCTCGGGCGGGCAGGCATCCAGGCGACGCTGCCATTCCTCTTTGGCCTTGGCCAGCTCGTCGGCCGGGAACACCTTGTCGGCGCCGGGCACCTGCAGGGTATCGTCCTTGTCTGCCCACATCGCGTAGGCCAGGTAGTGCACCGGGAACAACCGGTAGCCGGCCAGAATCTGCCGGTCGACTGCTGCAGCCAGTTGCTTGGCGTCTTCGTGGTACTCGGTGACCGGCGCGGCAAAGTTGATGTGCACCCGGCCCTTGTAGCCGGTGATGCCCTTGGCGATGCTCTGGTCGTCCTCGCCTGGCGCCTTCTTGTAGGTGCCGGTGGTGGCCCGGATATACAGTTCGCGGGCCTTGGCCTGGTCGCAGGGGTCGTATTCGTAGCTGATCGAAACAGGCGTCAGGTTCAGGCTCTGGATGACCGCACCGAAGGCCTCGTCCTTGCGGCTCATGTGGAACATCTTGAGGATGGCCGAGTCGGTGCGATCATCACCGTCCTTGGCCCGGCCTTCGGCCTGGGCGATCCAGATCGAGGTGGCATCGTTGCGGATGGAGTGGTTGATGTAGGCCGAGAGCAACTGGTAGGCCGCCAGCTTCTCGCGGCGCCCGGTGATGGACCGGTGCACGATGAAGCTTTTGTTCAGGCGCATCATGTCGCTGACGAACGGCTTCTGCAGCAAATTGTCGCCGATGGCAATGCGCGGGGTCGGCAGGCCGGCGTGGTACACCGCGTAATTGACGAAGGCGGGGTCCATGACGATGTCGCGATGGTTGGCCAGAAACAGATAGGCAGTGCCAGCCTTGAGATGCTCGACCCCGGTATAGGTGACGCCATCGGTGGCACGGTCGATAGTCTGGTCGACGTAGTACTCCACCTTGTCCTGCAAGGTGGAAACGCAGGTCACACCGGCGAATTCCTTGCGCAGGCGCCGGGCGATCAGCGGTTTGAGCAACCAGCCGAAAGCGCCGGCCGCACGGGGGAAACGGAAGTGCGTGAGAATATCGAGAAATGCCGGGTCGCTGAACAGCCTTGCCAGCACGGCAGGGACCTCAGCGTCGTCGTAGGGTCGGATGGCATCGAATTCGCCCATCATGCTCTCTTGTTAGAAACGGCTAGGGTAATAAGGTAGGGGCGGGCTCCGAAAAACGGCTCGGACGCACACGGGCCCTGTAAACAGACCGGCAATTATACGCATAACTCACTGCGGAGGCCCCGATGCTGGAAACCGACTTCTATGATTGCCCGTATTGTGGCGAGCGGGTGGAAACCACCGTCGACCTCTCGGCGGGTGATCAGGTTTACACTGAGGACTGCCAGGTGTGCTGCCAGCCGGTGATCTTCAGCTTGCAGGTGCACGATGACGAATGGATGCTCGAGGTCAGACGTGAGGACGATGCGTGATGCGGCGTATCTACGAACCCGAAAACCTGCTTGAGGCGGAAATGCTGGCCGGTATGCTGGCCAGCGAAGGCGTGCGCGCGCATCTGGTGGGCCGTGACCTGGTGGGCGCAGCCGGTGAGTTGCCGATTCACGGTCTGCTGGGCCTGGCGGTGGACGACGAGCACGCCGAGTACGCACGGCAGTTGATCGATGCGTACAATGACGCCCAGCCGATGGTTGGCGACGAACCGGAGAGTTTCCCCGGCACCTTGATCTGCTAGGTTCAGAATTCCCCCATGTGTGGACGTTATGCCCTGTTTCGCTGGCCTCAGGCACTGGCCAGCCTGCCAGGCTTCCCGGTCGGTCACCCCGCCCAATGGAACATTTCGCCCGGTGCCTCGGTGCTCATCCAGCGCCAGCTCGAGGGTGGGCCGGAGGTGGCGAGGGTGCGCTGGGGCTTGACGCCCGCCTGGCTGACCGACCTGTCACGTACCCCTGCCCATGCCCGGGCCGAAACCCTGGCCGAGCAGCCGATGTTCCGCGAAGCCTTTCGCCAGCGCCGCTGCCTGATGCCGGCCAACGGCTTTTACGAATGGCGTGGCAGCGTGCGCAAACGGCCCTACTGGCTAACGCCGGGCGAGGGGGCGTCGTTGTACTTCGCGGCCATCTGGGAGGCATACCCGGTGCAGGACCAGGTGTGGTTGAGTTGCGCGGTGGTGACGCAGGCCGCGGTGAACCAGCGCCGGCCCCTGATACTGGACGAAGCGGGGCGCGAAGCCTGGCTGGACCCGCTGACACCACTGAGCCGCCTGCAGGAGTTGCTGGCGAGCCCGCCTGCGCCCCTGCGCGAGTGCGCCCTGGCCCATTTCGTCAACGACCCGAAGCTGGATGCCCCGGAGTGCTTGACCCCGGCCTGATGCGATCCAAAGGTGCACGATCAGGTGGGCTGGTTTACACCCACCGATACCTGCGGCCGCGTCTACGTGGGTAAATTCTTACCTGCGGCTATGGCGGGCAACCCTTGAGTCATCCTAGGATACGGCGCATGTCGAAAGGGAGTGATTTCATGCGTAAAGGTTTAGTCGTCAGCCTGCTGAGTGCTGGCATCCTGCTAGCTGGTTGCCAGGCGGTGAACACTACCAGTGGCGGCTCTGTGGGTGTAGAGCGCAAGCAGTACATGTTCAGCATGCTGTCGCCCGATGAAGTGAACAAGATGTACGCCCAGTCTTATCAGCAGACCCTGGGCGAGGCCTCCAGCAAAGGGCTGCTGGACAAGTCCAGCGCCGATGCCCGGCGCGTACAGGCCATTGCCAACCGCTTGATCGCCCAGGCCCCCAAGTTCCGGCCCGATGCCGCCCAGTGGAACTGGGAAGTCAACGTGATCAAGAGTGACGAACTCAACGCCAACTGCGGCCCGGGCGGCAAGATCATCGTCTACACCGGCCTGATCGATCAGCTCAACCTCAACGACGCCGAGATTGCCGCCGTGGTAGGCCACGAGATCGCCCACGCCCTGCGTGAACACAGCCGCGAGGCCATGTCCAAAGCCTACGGCGTGCAAATGGCCCGTTCCGGCGCCGGTGCGCTCCTGGGCCTCGGCCAGGACAGCATGGCCCTGGCCGACACCGTGGTGAACTACGCCATGACCCTGCCCAACAGCCGTGCCAACGAGAACGAAGCCGACCTGATCGGCCTTGAGTTGTCGGCCCGCGCCGGCTACGACCCTAACGCAGCCATCACCTTGTGGAACAAGATGAGCAAGGCTTCGGAAGGGGCGCCGCCTGAGTTCATGAGCACTCACCCCGCATCGGCCAGCCGCATTGCGTCGCTGCAGGCCGCCATTCCGAAGGTGATGCCGCTGTACCAGGCTGCTGCCAAGCCATAAAAACCGTGCAAGCCGCCCGCAGATGCCGGCGGCTTGCAGCCCCTTCAGCCCACCCAGCCGCTGGCCTTCATGGCCGAATACACCGCGACGATGGCCAGCACGAAGAACGCAGCCGCTGCCAGGCGGCGGATCAGCGTCAACGGCAGTTTGTCTGCAGCGAAGTTGCCCGCCAGCACCACGGGTACGTTGGCGATCAGCATGCCCAGCGTGGTGCCGACGATCACCATGATCAGGTGCGGGTATTGTGCGGCCAGCATCACCGTGGCCACTTGGGTCTTGTCACCGATTTCGGCCAGGAAGAAGGCGATGAGGGTGGTGAGGAACGGGCCGAAGCGGCGCGCCGGGTTTTCGTCGTCGTCCATCTTGTCCGGTACCAGCGTCCACAGTGCGGTGGCGGTGAAACTTGCGGCAAGGATCCAGTGCAGGGCGGCGTCGCTGAAGAAACTGCCAAACCACGCACCTACTGCGCCGGCGGCAGCATGGTTGGCCAGCGTGGCGGCAACGATACCGGCAATGATCGGCCACGGTTTACGAAAACGCGCGGCAAGAATGAGCGCAAGCAATTGCGTCTTGTCGCCGATTTCGGCAAGCGCAACGATGGCGGTGGGGACCAACAGAGATTCCAGCATCAGGATTCCTACGGGGGCGGGTCGACACGGCTATGACACGTACAGCCTTCCCGCCCCGGGTAAGGTGTGCGTGTCATAGGTCTTGTCAAACCCTGGATCTGTCTGCGCAGATCTGGCCATGCAAGGGTGCATGGTGGGTCGCACGCGCCATGGTCTGTGGACCAAGTATGTTGACGCGTACCGGGCGAGCGGGTGGCTCGCGGGAGACTACTCCCCTAGGACGGAGCGGATTCTGCCTAGGCGAAACGGTTTCGGCAAGCGTTGTTTTCAGCCACGTGTCGCCTGATAAATCCGAAACCCATCCGCTTCGTCGCGTACCCGGCAATTGCCCAACGCCCCTTCGATAAGGGGTTGGTAGCGCAGAAAACTGTTGGCAACCAGGCGAAGTTCGCCACCTTTTCGCAGGTGTTCGGCGGATTTTTTCAGCATGGTTTCCGAGGCGTGGTAGTCGGTGTGTACGCCGGTATGGAACGGTGGATTGCTCAGCACCAGGCTCAGGTCAAAAGGCGCTGCGTCGATCCCGTCACCGTGAATGACCTCGCCCTCAAGGCCATTGTCAGCCAGGGTCAGGCGGCTGGCGGCAACGGCAAAGGCGTCCACGTCCAGCAGTGTAAGGCGGCTTTGTGGATAGCGCCGTTTCACTGCAGCACCCAGCACGCCCGCACCACAACCGAAGTCCAGTACATGGCCGTCCGGCAGCCCATCGAGGTGCTTGAGCAACAGGGCGGTGCCCCGGTCCAGGCGGCCATGGCTGAACACGCCCGGCAGGCTGGTGACGCGCAAGGGGCCGTCTGGCAGGGCCAGCTCGAAACGTTGCGCCAGGCTTTCAAGCGGCTGCGCCTGGGGCGCCTGTTCGACGGTGACCTGCCAGAGCTGGCAGTGCCGGGCGCTGTCGAGCTTGCGAGGTTTGCCAAAGGCCTGCAACTGCCTGGCTACGGCCTCGATACCCCCGCGTTTTTCCCCCACCACGTACAGTTCGCCGCCCGCCAACGGTGCAGCCAGCGCATTGAGCAGGTAGGCAGCCAGTTCGCGTGATTTGGGCAGGAACAGCACGGCCGCAGTGAACGCCACGGCCGGTGGTTCCACCCCGCAGTGGCTGCGCATTGCGTAACGGTTGGCCAAGGCTGCATGGTCGCCGGCGTGCCAGGTCCAGGCATGGGCTTCAGGCAACTGGCCGAGCAGGTCGTCAGCCGGTGCTCCGGCTATCAGCAGCGGGCCTTGGAACAGCTCTGCCTGGCGGAGCAACACTTGACTACGCGGGTCCATGGACGAGGCCTCCGGAAAAAGTGGCGCAGTGTACCAGAGGCGCCACGTTGGCTCAGCTGACCACTCGCTGCGCCTGCCCGGCGAAGAAGGCCTGAGCGTTTTCGGCCAGCTGCCCGACGATGCGCTGGCGGGCCTCCACCGCGCCCCAGGCGCTGTGGGGCGTGACGATCAAGCGTGGGATGCTGGGCTCGAGCAGTGGGTTGCCGTGAACCGGCGGCTCGACGCTGAGCACGTCGGTAGCCGCACCGCCCAGGTGGCCACTGCGCAGGGCATCGGCCAGCGCCTGCTCGTCGATCAAACCGCCTCGGGCAGTGTTCACCACCAGGGCGCCGGGCTTGAGCAGCGCCAGCTCGCGGGCACCGATCATGTGCCGGGTCTGGTCGTTGAGCGGGCAGTGCAAGGTCAGGGCATCGACCTGAGGCAGCAGCTCATCGAGCGGCAGGCGGTCGTTGCGGCTGGGTCGCCCGGGTATCTGCCCGCTCAGCACGCGCATGCCAAACGCCTCGGCCAGCCGCGCCACCGCGCCACCCAGTTCCCCATGGCCCAGCAGGCCGAGGGTTTTACCCTCCAGTTCGACGATGGGGAAGTCCAGCAGGCAAAACTGGCTGGCCTGTGCCCAGCGGCCTTCACGCACGGCCTGCTGGTAGTCGCACAGGCGGGTGGCCAGTGCCAGCAACAGGGCCAGGGTATGCTGGGCCACTGAAGGGGTGCCGTAGCCCTGGCAGTTGCAAACGGTGATGCCTTGCGCATGCGCAGCGGCCAAGTCGACGTTGTTGGTGCCAGTGGCAGCCACCAGAATCAGCTTTAGCTGCGGGTTGGCAGCCAGGGTTGCGGCATCCAGTACCACCTTGTTGCTGATGACCGCGGTTGCCCCTTGCAGGCGCTCTGCCACCTGCTCCGGGCGGGTGGCCGCGAACAGTTCGAAGGTGTCGAACTGCTGCTTCAGGGGCGAGAGGTCAAGGTCGCCAAGGTCCAGGGAGTGGTGGTCGAGAAACACGGCGTGACGCGGGCTGGGCATGGAGTTCTCCGGTGGCTGATCGCAGGCTTCAACCCAGTGTCCAGCCCCTTGCAACCGCCCGTCAACGCCCACCCCTCAACACCTGCGCCTGGCAAATCATTCCTTCGGCTGATTTGGCTGTCATATCGGCGAACTACAGTAACGGCCACACGTTTCCAGCCTGCTGCTCAATGAAAGGGATATTTATGTTGCAGACCCGCATCATCAAGCCCGCCGAGGGCGCCTATGCGTACCCGCTGCTGATCAAGCGCCTGCTGATGTCTGCAAGCCGCTACGAGAAAACCCGCGAAATCGTCTACCGGGACACGCTGCGCCTGACCTACCCGCAGCTTAACGAACGTATTGCACGGCTGGCCAACGTGCTGACTGCCGCCGGCGTGAAGGCCGGTGATACCGTGGCGGTGATGGACTGGGACAGCCACCGTTACCTGGAGTGCATGTTCGCCATTCCCATGATCGGGGCGGTGGTGCACACCATCAACGTGCGCCTGTCGCCCGAGCAGATCCTCTACACCATGAACCACGCCGAAGACCGCCTGGTGTTGGTCAACAGTGATTTTGCAGGCCTGTACCAGTCCATTGCCGGGCAATTGACCACGGTCGAGCGCACGGTACTGCTGACCGACGATGCGGCCAGCCAGGCCACGTTGCCAGGCATGGAGGGCGAATACGAACAACTGCTGGCCGCTGCCAGCCCGCACTACGACTTCCCCGATTTCGACGAAAACTCGGTGGCCACTACGTTCTACACCACCGGTACCACGGGCAACCCCAAGGGGGTGTATTTCACCCACCGGCAACTGGTGCTGCACACGCTGGCCGAAACGTCGGTGACCGGCAGTATCGACAGCGTGCGCCTGATCGGCAGCGATGACGTGTACATGCCGATAACCCCCATGTTCCATGTGCATGCCTGGGGTATCCCTTATGCCGCCACCATGCTGGGCATGAAGCAGGTGTACCCCGGCCGCTACGAGCCAGAAATGCTGGTCAGGCTGTGGCGTGAAGAACGGGTCACGTTCTCTCACTGCGTGCCTACCATCTTGCAGATGCTGCTGAACTGCCCAAGCGCCCAGGGGCAGCACTTCGGTGGCTGGAAGATCATCATCGGCGGCAGTGCCTTGAACCGCTCGTTGTACCAGGCTGCCCTGGCCCGCGGCATCCAGCTCACGGCGGCGTATGGCATGTCCGAAACCTGCCCGCTGATTTCTGCGGCCCACCTCAATGATGAACTGCGTGCCGGCAGCGAAGATGAACGGGTCAGCTATCGCATCAAGGCCGGCGTGCCGGTGCCCCTGGTGGAAGCTGCCATTGTCGACGCCGAAGGCAACTTCCTGCCTGCCGATGGCGAAACCCAGGGGGAGCTGGTGCTGCGCGCACCCTGGCTGACCCAGGGCTACCTGAACGAACCCGAGAAGAGCGAGGCCCTGTGGCAAGGCGGCTGGCTGCACACAGGTGACGTCGCCACCCTCGACAGCATGGGTTTCATCGATATCCGCGACCGCATCAAGGATGTGATCAAGACCGGCGGCGAGTGGGTATCTTCGCTGGACCTCGAAGACCTGATCAGCCGGCACGCGGCGGTTCGCGAAGTCGCTGTGGTCGGCGTGGCCGACCCACAATGGGGGGAACGGCCATTCGCCCTGCTGGTACTCAGGGAAGGCCAGGCGGTCGATGCCAAGGCACTTAAAGACCATTTGAAGCCGTTCGTGGAGCAAGGGCAGATCAACAAGTGGGCGATTCCAAGCCAGATCGCCGTTGTTACTGAAATTCCCAAGACCAGTGTCGGCAAGCTCGACAAGAAACGTATCCGCCAGGACATCGTCCAGTGGCAAGCCAGCAACAGTGCGTTTCTTTCCACCTTGTAACAGGGCGGTAACCGGGGTGTCTGCGGCAATCTGCCCGGGGGTAACCCACGTGGCAGAGCGGCCCGGCGTCTTGCCAAACGGCGCAAATGCGCCATCCTTGAGCACTGCCAGCCTGCACGCGGAGCAAACACCAGCGGGTTGGCGGCATGGAGCGCAAATCACACTTTAGAGGGATCAAGCGCCTGTGCCTTGCTGGCTATAGTCGGGGTCAGGGGCTTTTCGGGAGGGGAGGGTACGCAGGCGCACGCTTGCATGCCGGTCGTTCAGGCCATTCCTGAAGGGACTCACTGCCATAACAAAAAAGTACATGGAGTAGCGTCGATGAAATCTGCAAACCCGTTCTGGCGCAGGGCCAGGTTGCCCATGGCCGTCAGCCTTGCTTCCACGCTCGCCGGCCCAGCATTCGCAGTCAGCTTCAACATTGGTGAAATCGAAGGCCAGTTCGACTCGTCGCTCTCCATAGGCGCCAGCTGGTCGACCGCCAACCCCAACCGCAACCTCATCGGGGTCAACAACGGCGGCAAGGGCCTGTCGCAAACCTCTGACGATGGCCACCTGAACTTCAAGAAGGGCGAAACCTTCTCCAAGATCTTCAAGGGTATTCACGACCTGGAGCTCAAGTACGGCGACACCGGCATCTTTGTGCGCGGCAAGTACTGGTACGACTTTGAACTCAAAGACGAGCACCGCCAGTTCAAAGACATCAGTGATTCCAACCGCAAGGAGGGCGCCAAGTCGTCCGGTGCCGAACTGCTCGACGCCTTCGTCTACCACAACTACTCCATCGGCGACCAACCGGGCTCGGTGCGCCTGGGCAAGCAAGTGGTGAGCTGGGGCGAAAGCACCTTCATCGGCAGCGGCATCAACGCCATCAACCCCATCGACGTGTCGGCGTTTCGCCGGCCCGGGGCCGAGATCAAGGAAGGCCTGATCCCGGTCAACATGTTCTATATCTCCCAGAGCCTCACCGACAACCTGTCAGCCGAGGCGTTCTACCAGCTTGAGTGGGACCAGACGGTTGTCGACAACTGCGGCACCTTCTTCTCCCAGCCAGACATCATTGCCGACGGCTGCAACAACAACCTGCGCGTGCTCAACAGCAGCCGCACCGTGCCGGCAGCAGCCCGCCAGTTCCTGGCCACGCGGGGTGTGAACATCAACGAAGAAGGGGTGATGGTGCGCCGGGGCGGCGACCGCGATGCCCGTGACAGCGGGCAGTTCGGCGTGGCCATGCGCTACATGTTCGAGCCGCTGGACACCGAGTTCGGTGCCTACTTCATGAACTACCACAGCCGCGCGCCGATCTTCAGCGCCACCGGCGCATCCCCCTCGGTGTTCGCCGCCATCCCGACCCTGCCAGCGCAACTGCGGGCCCTGGCGCCGCTGATCGTTGCCGGCAACTCGCAGTACTTCGTGGAATACCCCGAAGACATCCGCCTGTATGGCCTTAGCTTCTCCACCACACTGCCCACCGGTACAGCGTGGAGTGGTGAACTCAGTTACCGCCCCAACGCACCGGTGCAGTTGAACACCACCGATATTCTGTTTGCTGGCGTACGCCCGCTGGGCGGCGCACTCAGCAATGCTTCGCTGCTGACCGGCACCCCGGGCCAGGACCTGCATGGCTATCGCCGCAAGGAAGTCACCCAGTTCCAGACTACCCTCACGCACTTCTTCGACCAGGTGATGGGCGCCAGCCGCATGACCGTGGTAGGTGAGGTGGGCGTGACCCACGTCGGTGGCCTGGAGAGCGCCTACGACACCCGCTATGGCCGCGACCCGGTTTACGGCCCAGGCCCACTGCCTTCTACCGGTGGCGCCAATACCTGCCAGGCACTCAACGCCAGCACCATCGCCGGTGCCGGGCCGGGCAGCTCCACGGCCAACCTGAACCGCAAGTGTGAAAACGACGGCTATACCACCAGCACTTCCTGGGGTTACCGCGCCCGCGTGATCTGGGATTACCCGGACGTGTTCGCCGGGGTCAACCTCAAGCCCAGCGTGGCCTGGTCCCATGATGTGTCCGGTTACTCGCCAGGCCCGGGCGGCAACTTCGAGGAAGGTCGCAAGGCAGTCAGCCTGGGGCTGGACGCCGAGTACCAGAACACCTACACCGCCAGCCTCTCGTACACCAACTTCTTCGACGGCAAGTACACCACCGTGGATGATCGCGACTTCGTCGCCCTCAGCTTCGGCGTGAACTTCTAAGCAAACAGATCCAGGACGACACGACATGAACAAGACCAGAAGTCTGCTGCAAGCCGGTGTGCTGGGCCTGTCCCTGCTGGCGACCAGCGTAATGGCAGCGGTGTCTGCGGACGAGGCGGCGAAGCTGGGCAGCACCCTGACGCCAATGGGCGCGGAAAAAGCCGGCAATGCCGATGGTTCCATCGGCCCCTGGCAGCCGCTGGCCAAAACCGCCGGCAGCGTCGACGGCAAAGGTTTCCTTGCTGACCCTTACGGCAGCGAAAAACCCCTGTTCACCATCACCGCGCAGAATGCCGACCAGTACAAGGACAAGCTCTCACCCGGCCAGTTGGCCATGATCAAGCGTTACCCGGACACCTACAGAATCCCGGTTTTCAAAACCCACCGGGGGTCGACCGTTCCCGCAGATGTGTTCGCCGCCATCAAGGAAAATGCCACCAAGGCCACCCTGGCTGAGGGCGGCAACGGGCTGAAAGACTT
Source organism: Pseudomonas sp. NBRC 111119 (assembly GCF_001320125.1). Taxonomy (NCBI): domain Bacteria; kingdom Pseudomonadati; phylum Pseudomonadota; class Gammaproteobacteria; order Pseudomonadales; family Pseudomonadaceae; genus Pseudomonas; species Pseudomonas sp. NBRC 111119. The sequence continues at coordinate 51,741 of NZ_BCAV01000063.1, read as the reverse complement.
CCGCACGGCAGTGCCGTTCCCCATCCCGAAAACCGGGTTGGAGGTGATCTGGAACCACATCACCCGCTACCGTGGCGGCAGCGTCAGCCGGCAGGTGATCCAGGCTACGCCGCAGCAGAACGGCTCCTTCAGCGCTGTGAATTTTTCTGACCAGTTCGTGTTCCGCGACCGGATGAAGGATTACGACCCGAACAACCCGGGCAACATCCTGTTCTACTTCAAACAGGAAGTGACGGCCCCGGCGCGTTTGGCAGGCACCGTGTTGCTGGTACACGAAACCCTCGACCAGGTGAAGGAGCCGCGCAAGGCCTGGATCTATAACGCCGGGCAACGCCGCGTACGTCAGGCACCGCAGGTGTCGTACGACGGGCCGGGCACCGCGGCCGATGGCCTGCGCACCTCGGATAACCTCGACATGTACAACGGTGCCCCGGACCGCTACGACTGGAAGCTCGAGGGCAAGAAGGAGCTCTACATTGCCTCCAACGCCTTCAAGCTCGATGACCCCAAGCTGAAGTACACCGATATCGTCAAGGCCGGGCACATCAACCAGGACCTCGCCCGTTACGAGTTGCGACGGGTGTGGCATGTGGTTGCCACCCTCAAGCCTGGCCAGCGGCACATCTATGCCAAGCGTGACTTCTACATCGACGAAGACACCTGGCAGGCCGCCGTGATCGACCAGTACGACGGCCGTGGCCAGCTGTGGCGCGTGTCCGAGGCCCACGCCCAGCCGTACTACAACGTGGAGGTGCCGTGGATCACCCTGGAGGCCATCTACGACCTGCAATCGGGCAGGTACCTGGCCTTGGGCATGAAGAACGAAGAGAAGCGTGCATACGACTTCGGCTTCACCGCCAGCAAAGCCGACTTCCAGCCTGCAGCACTGCGCCAGTCCGGCATCCGTTAATCCGGCGTCACACGGGCGATGTAGGAGCGAGCACAGCTCGCGATGGGGCGCAAAGCGCCCCCAGCCTTCCCGATAAACCCGCTGAATACCCCTCCAAACCCCCGCCATAGCCTCTGTCCATCGCCGTTGTTGCTTTTTGTCGTAGTCTTTTCCCCAGCATTCGCCCCGCTTTGCCTTCAAATGCGCGACGTTAACCGCTAGTCTCGCAAACACCGCTATCGCCGTATTCTTCCAACCAGAACGAGCCGGCCATGTCAGACCTGTCCCGTACGAACGGATTCGCCAGCCAGGCCATGGGCCTGCTGGACGGGCGTTTCTTCCGGCCACCCTTGCCCGATGGCCATGTCGCTCGCCAGCGCCTGTGCCAACGCTTGCACGCGGGGCTGGGTGGGCGTTTGCTGCTGGTCAGTGCACCTGCGGGGTTTGGCAAAAGCTGCCTGGCCATCGAGTTCTGCGAGGCGCTACCGGCCCATTGGCGTAGCCTGTGGCTGGGCTTGAGCCCGCGTGATGCCGACCCGGGTCGCTTCCTCGAGCGCCTGCTCGAGGGCCTGCAACAACACTGCCCGGCCTTGGGCGGGCAGGCCATGGGTTTGCTGAAGATGCGCCAGCGTCATCAGCCGTTCGCCTTCGAGCAATGGCTCGATGGCCTGGTCGATGAGCTGGCGCTGTATTTCCAGGCTGATACGCCTTTGCTGCTGGTGCTGGATGACTACCATCTGGCCCAGGGGCCTGTGCTCGATGGTTGCCTGCAGTTCTTCCTCAACCACCTGCCTGCTGGCCTGGTGCTGCTGGTCACCAGCCGACAGCGGCCTGACTGGCACCTGGCTCGCCTGCGCCTGTCACGGCAATTGGCCGAGTTGAGCGAACAGGACCTGCGCCTGACCGTGGATGAAGCCCTGGCGGTTATCGGCCGCAAGCCCACCAGCCTGCGCGGCCAGGCACTGGACAACCTGATCCAGCGCAGTGATGGCTGGGTAGCGGGCCTGCGCTTCTGGCAACTGGCTGCCAGTGAGTCGGCTGACGACCAGGCCTTGCCCCAGGCACTGCATGGCGGGGAAGGGCTGATCCGTGACTATCTGCTCGAAGAGGTCATCGACATGCTGCCTGCCGACGTGCAGACCTTTCTCGATGAAACTGCTTGCCAGGAACGGTTCTGCGCGCCCCTGTGCGATGCACTACGGGTGCGGGATGACAGCGCCGCCATCCTGGGTTTTCTGCAAGCGCACCAGGTATTTCTGGTGCCCCTGGACGAACACGGCCGCTGGTTCCGCTATCACCACCTGTTTTCCGACCTGCTGCGCAGCCGTCAGCAAAGCGAGCCGCTGGCTGGCCGGCACCTGCGCGCCTGCCGTTGGTTCCAGGCCCAGGGTTTGCTGGATGAAGCCGTCGAGCAGGCGCTGCGCGGCGGGCACCTGGACGTGGCGGCCGACCTTGTGCAAAGCCTTTCTGAAGAACAACTGCTGGCCGAACAGAACGTCGGCATGCTGTTGCGCTGGAAGATGGACCTGCCCGACAGCCTGCTGATCAGTACCCCTCGGCTGATTGTGCTGTACAGCTGGGCACTGGGCCTTGCCTGCCAGCTGGATGCGGCCGAGGAACTGGCCGGCTACCTCAGCCGCTTTCTGCCCGCGCCCTCTGCCAGCGCGCAGAAATCCATGCTGGCGCAATGGCTGGCACTCAGTGGCGTGATCGCCCGCGGCCGCGGTGACCGCGAGCGAACCCTGGCTTACTGCAGCGAAGCGCTGCACAGCCTGCCTTGCAAGCGTTACGGCCAGCGCCTGGTGTGCCTGTCCACCTTGTCCAACCTGGCCATTGCCGAGGGTGACTTCTGGCGTGCCCGCGGCTGGAACCGCGAAGCGCTCGAGCTGGCCCAGCGGGTCGGCAACCCGTTGTTCGAAGCATTGGCCCATTACGACCGTGCGCGCGTGCTGCACGCCCGTGGCGAGGTGCTGCGTGCGCTCGATGAAGTGCGTCAGGGCCTGCAGCGCCTGCAAGGGCTTTCAGCACAACGCCTGTATGCCATTCGCGCACGTCTGACCCTGTACGACGGCTACCTGCAGGTGTCGCGCCTGAACCCCGTGCAGGGCCGTGCCCGCTTGCGCGCGGGCCTCGGTGAAGCGCGCGCCTGCCGCGACATCAGCGTGCTCATCGGCCATTGCGTAATTGCCACCCTCGACGGGCGTGAAGGGCATTATGCCGAAGCGTTTGCCGAACTGGCCGAAGCAGAGCGCCTGATGCACATCTGGGACGTGCCGCCTGTGTACTACCTGGCTATGATCACCTTGGTGAAATGCGAGCTATGGCTGGCGCAAGGGCGCACAGACCTGGCCGAGTCCTGGTTGCAGCGCCTGGGCCAGACCTATGGGGGGGAGCAACCGGCCCTGGCGCCCGAGTTCCACCCCTTGTTGCCGTGCCATGTGGCGTTGCAGCAGGGATGGCTGGAGCGCAGCCGTGCGCGCTGTGAGGAGGCCGCGCAGCGCTTGGAGGCGCTGGTCGCTCGCGGCCAGCGCTGTGGCGGCATGATGCTCACGGTCAGTGCGCTGGCGCAGTTGCTGGCGCTGTTGTTGAGTACTGGCCAAGCCGGCAAGGCCGCGCAATGGCTGCCGGGTTTGCTGGAAGCTGCGCGTGGCGGGGTACTGCAGCCTTTTCAGGTACTGCTCGAACAGCACCCGCAGTGGCTGGCCGAGCAGTTGCAGGGGCTTGCCAGCTGCCCGGTCCAGGGCGAGCTGCTGCAGCGCCTGCCTAAACTTGCCAGTACCGGCGCCCCTGGCATGGAGGCCTTGAGCGGCCGCGAGCTGGCGGTGCTGGAGCTGATCGCTCAAGGCTGGTCTAACCAACAGATCAGCGAACGCTTGTTCATTTCGCTGCACACCGTCAAAACCCACGCCAGCCATATCAACAGCAAGCTGGGTGTGGAGCGCCGTACTCAAGCCGTGGCCAGGGCAAAATCCCTCGGCTTGCTGGCGTGACGCTGGCCCAGCGGGCGGCTGCCCGCTAAAATGCTGGCTTGGGGCCAGCCTGCAGGAACGCAGCTGCCCGCTTTCATCTTTTCCGACCAGCTGCCGATACAGCGATCGGTGGCATCGCCTCGCGCGGTTTTTCCCATTATTCCAAGGCAGGTCGTGTTGATGCTGCAGTTCGGGCAAAAGAGCTTTCTGATCGTCGACGACTTCACCGACTTCCGCACCTCGACCCGCTCCATGTTGCGCGAGCTGGGCGTGCGGGACGTCGATACCGCCGACAGTGGCGAGCAGGCATTGCGGATGTGCGCGCAAAAGCGCTACGACTTCATCCTGCAGGATTTTCACCTGGGCGATGGCAAGAAGAACGGCCAGCAGGTGCTTGAAGACCTGATCATCGACAAGCACATCAGCCATGAATGCGTGTTCATCATGGTGACGGCCGAAAGCAGCCAGGCCATTGTGCTCAGCGCCATCGAGCATGAGCCGGACGCCTACCTGACCAAGCCCTTCAACCGGGTTGGCCTGGCCCAGCGGGTCGAGAAGCTGTACCAGCGCAAGACCCTGCTCAAGCCTATCCTCCAGGCACTGGACCGTAACCGCCCCGGTGAGGTGCTGGCAGCCTGTGCAGAGCTGTGCAAAAAAGACCCGCGTCTGGCGCCGCTGTGCCTGCGCTACCGGGCCGATGCGTTGCGCAACCTCAACCGGTTCGAAGAGCTGGAAAAGTTTCTCAAGGCCATCCTGGCCAGCCGCCCCCAGCCCTGGGTGTACGCCGCATTGGGCAGCCTGATGCACAAGCGTGGGCAGAATGCCCAGGCGCAAGTGGTGTATGAACAAGCGCTTAAGGCCTTCCCCATCATGCCAGCCCTGTACGACGGCATTGCCGAAGTGCTGGTAGCCCAGGGCGAAACCAAACGCGCCCAGGGCCTGCTGGAAGAGGCCGTGCGCCTGTCACCGCTGTCTGTAAGGCGCCAGGCGACGCTGGGCAAGCTGGCACTGGCCAACGAAGACTTCGACAGCGCTTCCAAGGCGTTCCGCCACGCGGTCACCCAGGGGCAAAGCTCGCGTTACAAAGACGCCGAGAACAACCTGGGCCTGGCCCAGGCACTGATGAGCCGCAACGCCGGGTTTGGTCTGGATGCCCGCACCCGCGTCGAGATCAACACCACCCTCAGTGAAGTGGCCAAGGAAAACCCTGAAGACCAGGGTTTGCAGGTTCGTGCGCGCATGATGAAGGCCGCCAGCCTGCAGCAGGCCGGTGACCCTGAAACCGCTGCCAAGCTGACGGAGCAGGCGGTGTTGCGTCTGGAAAAGATGAACCAGTTCTTCTCGGTGGATGCAGCCCTCACGGTTGCCCGGCAGTTGCAGGCCATGGGTCAGGATGCAGCGGCCACCGTGGTGCTCAGGAACTGTGTGGAGAGTTATGGCGACGACCCCAAGGTCATGGAAAAAGTGGGCAAGCTGACCGACGACCCAAGCGTGCTCAACGCCATTACCGAAGCCGTCACGCTCAACCGTCAGGGCGTGCGCAGTTACCAGGGAGGTCAGCTTGGCGAGGCATTGCAGATGTTCCGCAAGGCACTGGGCCTGCAGCCCAAAAACATCAGTATCGCCCTCAACACCGCCCAGGCGCTGCTGCGCATCGGCGGTGAGAATCCTCAGCCTGCGATCATGCAGGAGTGCCGTGACGCCTTGACCAGCGTGGCCGGCATTCCTGCCAGCGATAACCGCTATGACCGCTACCGCAAACTGCATACCCGGGTGTTCGGCGCATGAATCAAGACAATCAGGGGCTGGATTTTTCCACGGTGATCGCCTCCACCGTGCACGACCTGAAAAATTCGCTCTCCGCGCTGATCCAGTCCCACAGCCAGTGGGTACAGCGCCTGCCCGAGGAACTGCGTGGCGGCGTGGAGCAAGGCGTGATGGAGCACGAGTTCCGTCACCTCAATGGCATGCTCGTGCAGCTGCTGGGGCTTTATAAGCTGGGCGTCAACCAGCTGCCTGTGTGCCCCGACTATCACGAGCTGGACGACTTCATCGAAGCCCAGCTGGCGGCTCACGAGGAGGTGCTGCAGCACAATGCCATTCAGGCAAGCTGGCGCATCGACACCGATAACCCGCTGGGCTTCTTCGACCGTGAGCTGGTGGCCTCGGTAATCGCCAACGTGATCACCAACGCCACGCGCTTCGCCGAGCAGGCGCTGTTGATTACCATCGAGGAAGCGGACAACCAGTTGGCCATCTGCGTGAACGATGACGGCCCGGGCTACCCACAGCGCATGATCGACCGGCAGCAGGATTACATCCAGGGCATCGATTCCAACAGTGGCAGCACGGGGCTGGGCCTTTACTTTGCTGCACGCATTGCCGCCCTGCATGAAAGCAACGGTGTGCAGGGGCGGATCGAGATCTCCAACGGGGGCGAGTTGGGCGGCGGGTTTTTCAAACTGTTCCTGCCGTGATGAAGACTCCTTCATGGAATTTTCCTTTACCGGGGCACTCCAACCCTGGCATAGAGCCGTTTCAGATCTACCGCCTTCACGACTTACAGTAGGAGCTTGCCCATGTTCAACATGCGTCGCCTGATTATCGTCGGAACTGCCGCTGCCATGATGGCCGGCTGTGCTGGCCAGAACCCCTACGAGAACCAGGGGCAAGGCTCCGGTGGCATGAGCAAGACCGCCAAGTACGGTGGCCTGGGTGCGCTGGCAGGTGCCGTTGCCGGTGCTGCCATCGACCATAACCACCGTGGCAAGGGCGCACTGATCGGCGCCGCCGCCATTGGCGCGGCAGCTGCCGGTTATGGCTATTACGCAGACAAGCAGGAAGCCGAACTGCGCGAGAAAATGGCCAACACCGGGGTGGAGGTTCAGCGCCAGGGTGACCAGATCAAGCTGATCATGCCGGGCAACATTACCTTCGCCACCGACTCGGCCAACATTTCCCCAAGCTTCTATGCGCCGCTGAACAACCTGGCAGGCTCGTTCAAGCAATTCAACCAGAACACCATCGAAGTGGTCGGCTTCACCGACAGCACCGGTAGCCGCCAGCACAACATGGACCTGTCCCAGCGCCGTGCGCAGGCGGTCAGTACCTACCTGACTTCGCAGGGCGTCGATGCTTCGCGGGTGTCGGTGCGTGGTATGGGCCCGGACCAGCCGATTGCCAGCAACGCCGATGCCAATGGCCGCGCGCAGAACCGCCGTGTGGAAGTGAACCTCAAGCCAATCCCCGGCCAGCAGTACGACCAGCAGCAAGGCCAGGTACAGCAGTACCCTTGATGCTCTTGGGTTAGGCAGTCAGGGGCCGCAAAGCGGCCCCAACCGCCTCAGCCCACCTCACTGGCCTGTATGGCCGTCAACGCGATGGTATGCACAATATCGTCAACCTGCGCGCCACGCGGCAGGTCGTTCACCGGCTTGCGCAACCCCTGCAACATTGGCCCCAGGCTCACCCCATCGGTGCTGCGTTGCACAGCCTTGTGGGTGGTATTGCCGGTGTTCAGATCTGGGAATACGAACACCGTCGCCCGCCCAGCCACCTGGCTGCCCGGAGCCAGGTCGCGGGCAATCGCCGGGTTGACCGCAGCGTCGTATTGCAGCGGCCCATCAATCAACAGCTCTCTGGCCGCCTCTTGGGCAATGCGTGTGGCTTCACGCACCTTGTCCACTTCTTCGTCACTGGCCGAGTCGCTTGAATAGCTGATCATCGCCACCCGTGGCGCAATGCCAAACGACTGGGCCGATGCTGCACTCTGCCGGGCGATCTCTGCCAGCTCCGCCGCGCTGGGGTGTGGGTTCATCACGCAATCGCCGTACACCAGCACCTGCTCGGGGAACAGCATGAAGAACACCGAGGAGACCAGGCTGGCACCCGGGGCCGTCTTGATCAGTTGCAGGGCCGGGCGAATAGTGTTGGCGGTGGAGTGCACCAGGCCAGAAACCAGGCCATCCACTTCGCCAAGGGCCAGCATCATGGTGCCGATGACCACCGGGTCTTCAAGCTGCTGTTCCGCCATCGGCGCGTTGAGGTTCTTGCTGTTGCGCAGCGCCACCATGGGTTCCACGTAGCGGCCACGGATCAGCTCCGGGTCCAGCACTTCCAGGCCATCGGGCAAGGTGATGCCCTGGGCGCGTGCCACGGCGTCCACCTCGTCGGGCTTGGCCAGCAGCACGCAGCGGGCGATACCACGGGCCTGGCAGATAGCCGCCGCCTGTACCAGCAACGGCTCGGCGCCCTCGGGCAGCACGATCCGCTTGTTGGCCTGTTGCGCCCGTTGGATCAACTGGTAGCGGAACACCGCCGGCGACAGACGCAGCTCCCGAGGGGTGCCGCAACGCTGGTGCAGCCAGGCTGCGTCGAGGTGGCTGGCCACGAAGTCGGTGATGAATTCGGCCCGTTCGCGGTCGTCCACCGGGATTTCCCGGTTCAGCGAATTGAGCCGGTTGGCGGTGTCGTAGGAGCCGGTGCTCACCGACAGGATCGGCAGCCCGGCCTGCAGCGCGCCCCGGCACAGGCCAAGGATGCGAGCGTCGGGCTTGCTGTCGCTGGTCAGCAGCAACCCGGCCAGAGGCACGCCGTTGATGGCGGCCAGGCTGACGGCCAGGATGATGTCGTCGCGGTCGCCGGGTGTGACCACCAGCGTACCCGGCGTGAGCAGCGGCACGGTGTTGGCCACGGTGCGTGCGCAGATGATGATCTTGCTCATGCGCCGTTGTTCGTAATCGCCGGCGTTGAGAACCTGGGCGCCCAGCAGGTCAGCCACATCGCGGGTACGCGGGGCGTTCAGTTCGGGCTGGTAAGGGATGCAGCCCAGCAGGCGGAAGTCGTCGCCACGCAACAGCGGCGAGTGCTCGCGAAGGCGGGTGGAGAACGCCGCCATGCTTTCATCGGTGCGTACCTTGTTGAGGATGACGCCGAGCACTTTCGGGTCCCTTGGGCCCCCGAACAGCTGAGCCTGCAGCTCGACCCGGCCAGACAGCTCGCTGAGCACTTCATGCTCGGCGGCCGACACCAGAATCACCTCGGCGTCCAGGCTTTTGGCCAGGTGCAGGTTCACCCGCGCGGCGTAGCTGGCGTGACGGGTAGGCACCATGCCTTCGACCACCACCACGTCGTTACCGACGCAGGCTTGCCGATACAGGGTGATGATGCCTTCAAGCAATTCGTCTAGCTGGCCATCGCCCAGCATCCGCTCCACCTGCCCCAGGCTCATGGGCGTGGGGGGCTTGATGCCATGGGTGCGGGCAACCAGCTCGGTGGACCTTTCCGGGCCCGTGTCGCCTGGGTGCGGCTGGGCGATCGGTTTGAAGAACCCGACCTTCAACCCGGCGCGTTCCAGGGTGCGGATAAGGCCCAGGCTGATGGAGGTAAGGCCGACGCCGAAGTCGGTTGGCGCTATGAAAAAAGTCTGCATGCGTGCTTCTCAAGATAAGCGGTGCAATGAATCAACGCTCAAGGGTAGCGCTATCGGTTGCCGGTGCGCACCCGTTGCACATCAATGCCGGGTGCTGATGCAACTCAATGATCCGACTGGTGGACCGTTGCTCGTCAGCAGGGCGTTCGCATTCGGGCGATGGCTTGGTTACACTTGCCCGTTCTACATTCTTTTGCAAAAGGTCTTGCCCCATGCTGATCGCCGCCAACAAGGCAGTCTCCATCGACTATACCCTGACCAACGACGCCGGGGAGACCATCGACAGCTCCGCCGGTGGCGCGCCGCTGGTTTACCTGCACGGTGCCGGCAACATCATCCCAGGCCTGGAAAAGGCCCTGGAAGGCAAGCAGGCCGGTGACGAGCTGAACGTCGCCATCGAGCCGGAAGACGCCTACGGCGAGTACCTCGCCGAGCTGGTAAGCACCCTGAACCGCAGCATGTTCGAAGGCGTTGACCAGCTGGAAGTGGGCATGCAGTTCCACGCTTCTGCGCCCGATGGCCAGATGCAGATCGTCACCATCCGCGACATCGACGGCGATGACGTCACCGTTGATGGCAACCACCCACTGGCTGGCCAGCGCCTGAACTTCCAGGTCAAGGTCGTCGAAGTGCGTGACGCTTCCGAGGAAGAAATTGCCCACCGTCACATCCACGGTGAAGGTGGCCATCACCACTGATTTTCTGCGCTAAGCTCAGAGAGTCGCCAGGCGCTCGGGCAAACCGTTCTGCCTTCCCCAGGGAAGCGGGCGGTTTGGACGAGCGCCTTTTTAGTGGGCGCAATTTGCCTGCGGGGTTGTCGGCATCCTGAGAAGGGGTTTCATCATGAGTGCATTTCACGACCTGAAGTTGAACGCGCTGAACGGCGGTGAGCTGCCCCTGGCGCCTTTTAAAGGCCAAGTGGTGCTGGTGGTCAACGTCGCCTCCAAATGTGGCCTCACGCCTCAGTACAAAGCGTTGGAGAATCTCTACCAGGATTACCGTGACCGCGGTTTCAACGTACTTGGCCTGCCGTGCAACCAGTTTGCCGGGCAGGAGCCGGGCACTGACAAGGACATTCAGGACTTCTGCAGCCTTAACTACGGGGTGAACTTCCCGCTGGGTGCCAAACTGGAAGTCAACGGGCCGCAGCGCCATGCGCTGTATCGGCTGTTGGCAGGCGAGGGGGCCGAGTTCCCGGGTGACATCACCTGGAATTTCGAGAAGTTTCTGGTGGGCAAGGATGGGCGGGTACTGGCGCGCTTTTCACCGCGCACGGCGCCGGATGACCCGGCAGTGGTGCAGGCGATCGAGAAAGCGTTGGGCTGATTGCCGGGGGGGTGTGGGCGGTATGAGGGGCGCCGTTTGCACGGCGTATCGCCAGCAAGCTGCCGCCAACCGGGTGGGCGCATGCGGGTAGGCTGCCTTGTTGCTGGCAGGCGCTGTGCAGGTAGCTTTCGAACTGCTCGACGATGGCCGGCCAGCCTTGGTGGCTGGCATGCTGGCGGGCATTGAGGCGCACGCGGCGCAGGGTTTCTTCTTCTTCCAGTAACCAGCAGGCAGCATCCATGAAGGCTGCCTGGTCACCCGGCATGGCCAGCGCCCCGCTGTGACCGTGGCGGATATGCTGGGCGGCGGCGGCCTCGTCGTAAGCGACCACAGCCAGGCCTGAGGCCATGGCTTCGAGTACCACATTGCCAAAGGTTTCGGTCAGGCTGGGGAATAGGAACAGGTCGCCACTGGCGTAATGCTCGGCCAGCGCTTCGCCGCGCTGGGCACCGCAGAATATGGCATCAGGCATTTGCTGCTGCAGCGCAGCGCGCTGCGGCCCATCCCCCACCACGATCAGGCGTAGACGGCATTGGGGGTGCGCCTGCTGCAAGGCGTGCATGCTTGGCGCCAGCAGGCCCAGGTTCTTTTCCACTGCCAGCCGGCCCACATGCAGCACGGCGATGTCTTCCGGGCCTAACCCCCAGCCGGCGCGCAGGGCCTGGTTGCGCCGGGCGGGGTGAAACAGGCAGGCATCCACCCCACGCGCCAGCAATGCCAGGCGCTCGAACCCGCGGCGCTCCAGCTCCAGACGCTGGCTGAGGCTAGGGACCAGGGTAACCGCCGTGCGCCGGTGGAACCAGCGCAGGTAATGGGTGAGCAGGCGTGCCAGCAGGCCCAGGCCATACTGGCCCGAGTACTGCGGGAAGTTGGTATGAAACCCGCTGACCACCGCGACCCCCAGGCGCCTGGCGGCGCGCAGGGCACTGAGCCCCAGCGGCCCCTCGGTGGCGATGTACAGCACATCCGGGCGTTCCCGGCGCCAGCGGCGCAACAGCCTGTGCATCGACACCTCGCCCCATTGCAGCCCAGGGTAGCCAGGTAGCGCCCAGCCCCTGCACAGCACGACTGCGGGGTCGCTCTCTGCCGCCCCGTCACCGGCCTGCCGGGGGCGCACTACCGTCACCTTGTGGCCCCGCTGGCACAGCCCCTCGCTAAGGCGGCCAAGGGTGTTGGCCACGCCGTTGATCTCGGGTGGGAAGGTTTCGCTGACCAGGACGATACGCAGGGCGGGTGTGTTCATGAAGAAAGTGTCCGCCGGCAGGGTTGCGCCAATGTGACGTGAACATGACGTAAAGATGACGCCTGATTTGTGCCACTTCATTTTTATGAAATTTTGCGCGGCGAACGCTCAAGACCCTGCCGCGCCCGCCGATTAAAGGGGTATTCGCCCTTACGCTCCAGGAGAGCGGTGATGTTCAATAACAAGCTCAAGCAAGAAATTCGGCAGTTGCGTGAAGACCTGATGACCGTCGAACAGGTCAAGAGCAGCCTCGATAGCGAGATGCTGGTCCTGCAGCTCGACCCTAACGGGCGAATTGAAATGGTCAACGGCAACTTCGAGAGCGAAATGCTCTACCGTGCCGACCAATTGCTGGGGCGCAACATCGAAGACATCGTGCCTACCCACGTCAAGTCGCTGGATTTCTACAAGCGGCTGAAGACCGCCATCAGCCGGGGCGAGCACCTGCACGGTGCGGTACGCCTGCTGCGTGGCGATGGCCAGGAAGCCTGGCTGCGATCGATCCTGCAACCTGTGAAGGGCATCGATGGGCGCATCAAGTATTTCTCGCTGCACTCAAGCGACCTTACCCGCACCATCGTCACCTCCCGCGAGCATGAGAGCCTGATCAAGGCCCTGATGCGGTCTACGGCAGTGATCGAGTTCGACCTCGACGGCAACATCCTCACGGCCAACGACCGCTTTCTGTCTGCGGTGGGGTACCGCCTGGACCAGATTCGCGGCAAGCATCACCGCATCTTCTGCGAACCTGAAGAAGCCAACTCCACGGCCTACCAGGCGTTCTGGGACAAGCTCCGCCGTGGCGAGTACATTGCCGAGCGCTTCAAGCGCATCGATGCCCACGGGCGGGTGATCTGGCTGGAGGCGTCCTACAACCCCATCTTCAATGCCCACGATGAGCTGTACAAGGTGGTGAAGTTCGCCACTGTGATCACCGACCAGGTCAACCAGGAGCAGGCAGTGGCAAGTGCTGCGGATGTGGCCTACAACACCTCGCGCGACACCGACGACAGCGCGCGCAGGGCCACCGACGTGGTCACCCAGTCCGTCAGCGTGATGCGTGGGCTTGAGGCATCCATGCAGCAGGCCGCCGAAGGTATCCAGGCGCTGGACACGCAGTCGCGGGTGATCGGCTCGATCATCAAGACCATCAGCGATATCGCTGGGCAGACCAACCTGCTGGCGCTCAACGCTGCCATCGAAGCAGCCCGTGCAGGCGAGCAGGGCCGTGGTTTTGCCGTGGTGGCCGATGAGGTACGCCAGCTGGCGTCACGCACCAGCACGGCTACCGAGGAAATCGCCCGGGTGGTCCAGCAGAACGAGCAACTGGCTCAGGCCGCAGTAGCAATTATTGACACCAGCAAGCGGCAGGCTGAGGAAGGTATGGCTTTGGCGGACCAGACAGGTAACGTGATCATCGAGATCCAGGATGGGGCCAAGCGGGTTGTGGACATTGTGGGCCAGTTTTCCAGCAGGCTTGGGCAGTAGTACGCGGTTAAGCGCCTCTCCGATGTGTAGGTAAGGGGGGCGCTGGGCGTCCCATCGCGACCTGCGGTCGCTCCTACGGGCGGTTGTTGGTCAGTTTCGCTCCCGCACCCAGAACAACGTCGCGCCGGCCACCGCCGCCGGCATCATCAGCACATTCACCCCAGGGATCAGCAGCGCCAGGTACGTCACCCCGCCAAACCCCAGGCTCTGCCAGCGCTTCTGGCGCAACCAGGCGAGCATGTCCTGCCAGCTCATCTTGTTGTTGTCGGCCGGGTAGTCGATGTACTGGATGGCCATCATCCAGATGCCGAAAATCAACCACAGTGGCGCAGCCACCACGTTCACCACCGGTACCAGCGAGAGGATGAACAGCCCAATGGCCCGCGGCAAAAAATACCCCAGCTTGCGCATTTCGCGGCTGAGGGTGCGGGGCACCATGGCTGCCAGCTCGCCCCAGCTGAACGCCGGGAAGTTATCCTGGCCGCGTACCACCACTTCGACCTTTTCGGCCAGAAACCCGTTGAAGGGCGCGGCGATCACGTTGGCCACCAGGGTAAAGGTGAAGAACACCATCAGGATGACCAGCGCCACGAACAAAGGCCACAGGATGTACGTGAGAAAGCTCAGCCAGCTGGGCAGGGTAGGCATGAGCGTGTCCACCCACAGGCTGAACTGATGGCCGGCAAAGTAGATCAGGCCACCGAACAGCAACAGGTTCACGGCCAGTGGCAGCAGCACGAACAGCCGCAGGTTGGGGCTCAGCACCAGTTTCAGGCCTTCACGCAGATACTGGGGGCCAGAGAGGACGGGGGCTTGCATCGGGGTACTCCGCAGAGGGTTGAAAACGCGCTGACCTTACCTGAGTTTGCCGCCTGCACCAAAGGCAACACGCTGGCGGGAAACTGCTGGTAACAAACCCGTAGACCACGGAAAGCTGGCAAATTCACCGTATAGACAATGGCTATGAGGTGGATTGTCGAAGGATATTTCCTTAATCTTTGCCACCTCGCTACAGTGCGCTCAACTTTCAGCTTTACGGGCCTGCGCGTCGTAGCCTTCCCCAAAGTGCTGCGCGGGCCCCTTTTATTTCCACAGCTGGCCGGGCCGGTCCATCATGGCCGGTCTCGCAGCCCGCTCGACAGGAGTTCGACATGTCCGAAGTACGTCATTCGCGCGTCATCATTCTGGGTTCCGGCCCTGCCGGTTACAGCGCAGCAGTGTATGCCGCCCGTGCCAACCTCAAGCCGCTGCTGATCACCGGCATGCAGGCCGGTGGCCAGCTGACCACCACGACTGAAGTCGACAACTGGCCGGGTGACCCCCACGGCCTGACTGGCCCGGCGCTGATGCAGCGCATGCAGGAGCACGCCGAGCGCTTCGAGACTGAAATCGTGTTTGACCACATCAACGCTGTCGACCTGGCCAACAAGCCGTTCACCCTCACAGGTGACAGCGGCACCTACACCTGTGACGCCCTGATCGTTGCCACCGGTGCCAGTGCCCGCTACCTGGGCCTGCCTTCCGAAGAAGCGTTCATGGGCAAGGGCGTGTCGGCCTGCGCCACGTGCGACGGGTTCTTCTACCGCAACAAGCCGGTAGCCGTGGTAGGTGGTGGCAACACTGCCGTGGAAGAAGCGCTCTACCTGGCCAATATCGCCAGCAAGGTGACCCTGGTTCACCGCCGTGACACCTTCCGTGCCGAGAAGATTCTGGTCGACAAGCTGCACGCTCGTGTTGCCGAAGGCAAGATCGAGCTCAAGCTCAACGCCACGCTGGACGAAGTGCTGGGCGACAACATGGGTGTGACCGGTGCGCGCCTGAAGAACAACGACGGCAGCAGCGACGAGCTGAAGGTCGACGGTGTGTTCATCGCCATTGGCCACACCCCGAACACCTCGCTGTTCGAGGGCCAGTTGACCCTGAAGGACGGCTACCTGGTGGTCAGCGGTGGCCGCGAAGGCAATGCTACCGCCACCAACGTTGAAGGTGTGTTTGCCGCTGGCGACGTAGCCGACCACGTCTACCGTCAGGCGATCACGTCGGCGGGTGCAGGCTGCATGGCCGCGCTGGACGTCGAGCGTTACCTCGACGGCCTGGCCAACGCCGCCTTCTGACCTGGCAAGCCGGGGCCGCTTGGCGGCCCCGTGCTACAGGCTAAGGCGCATCGACAGGTCGACCGCCTTTACGTCCTTGGTCATTGCACCGATCGAAATATAGTCCACGCCCGTTTCGGCAATTTCCCGCAAAGTTGCCTCGCTGACCCCACCGCTGGCTTCCAGCTTCGCTTTGCCCGCAGTGATCCCCACCGCCTCGCGCATCTCGTCCAGGCTCAGCTCATCGAGCATGATGATGTCGGCGCCCGCCGCCAGCGCCTGGCGCAGCTCATCCAGGGTTTCTACTTCAATCTCCACCGGCTTGCCTGGGGCGATGCGGTGCGCGGCGGTTACCGCTTCGGCCACGCCACCACTGGCGGCAATGTGGTTCTCCTTGATCAGGAACGCGTCGTACAAGCCAATGCGATGGTTGTGGCAACCGCCGCAGGTGACTGCGTACTTCTGCGCCAGGCGCAGCCCCGGCAGCGTCTTGCGGGTATCCAGCAGGCGCACCTGGGTGCCCTGCACCAGGTCGGCCAGCAACCGGGCGCGGGTAGCCACGCCGGACAGCATCTGCAGGAAGTTCAGGGCACTGCGTTCACCGCTGAGCAGCGACCGCGCCGGCCCCTCCAGGTGGAACAGCGGCTGGTTGGCCTGGGCACGGTCACCGTCGGCTACCTGCCAATGCACCGCAACGCGCGGGTCTAGCTGCCGGAATACCGCATCCACCCACGCAGTGCCAGCGATCACGCACGCCTCACGGGTGATGATGGTCGCTTTGGCCAGGCGCTCGGCCGGGATCAACTGCGCGGTGATGTCGCCACTGCCGATGTCCTCCAGCAACGCGCGGCGCACATTGGCTTCGATTTCAGCAGTCAGGTCGGCAAGGCGTAGGTTCGGCATGTTCGGCTCCACAAGCTAGATGCCGGCGATTATAGGGCAGGGCGCAGGTGTGTACAGCCGCATGGGCGACAACCTCTGGTCACGTGCAGGGAGTCATTTCCGATAAATGCCGGTCACTGTCCCTAGGAAAACGGTGCTGGCAGCAGTGGAATTTTTTGCTGATAATGGCGTCCGTTATTTGGCGTCATAGCTTTGACGATCAAGGGCCATGAACGGCCAGACCCTGCAAGGAGTACAGGATGCGCAAAGAGGGCAAGGTTGTGCCTCTGGCGGCAGCCAGCGACCAAGGACGACGCCCGCCGCTGGCTGGCCTTCCCGTGCTGTTGCTGCAGGTGCGTGACAAGGCCGCCTTGCAACTGCGCCAGGGCCTGCACGACCTGTTCGACAATGCCGACGACACGCTGTTCGAGATGGCGGACAAGGCGGCCGATCGCGGCGGCCAGCACCGGTACTTCGAGGCCATGCGCGACCTGCGCCTCAAGCGCAAGAGCATTGAACGCGGGGTCATCGACACCTTCCATGACAGCTTCGCCCGCCTAGGCGACAACGACCTGGTGGGTGGCTTGATGGTGCCTGCGCCCGTACGCCGTGCGGTTCATCCTCAACTCACAGCCACCATCGACGCCATGGTTGCAAGGGTCAGTGCTCGCGACGCCACCGCGCTGCAGCACATGGGCCTACGCTTTCAGGCCCTGCTGGAGTGGCCCTTGCCTGAACAGCTCAACCCGCTGGCGCCTGCGGCCCTGTGTGGCTACTTCATCGATGCGGTCCGTAGCCTGGGCGTGGCGGCACGGGTGAAGGATGTGTTGCTCAAGCTGTTCGAGCGCTACGTGCTGCGTGATGCGGACGTCATCTATGACGAAGCCAACCGGTTGATGGCCGCCGCCGGGGTGTTGAGCCATTTGCCGCCCAGCCCGCGCCGCCGTGCCGAGGACCGACCGTTGTCAGTGCGCCAGCCGCTGGACGAAGGTGAAGGCGCGATAGCTGCGGATGCCTCAGGGCAGTTGCTATTCGACACTTTGCAGCCGTTGCTGGCGCGATCGCGCGGGCTGTTTGCCCCGCGGTTGCAGGCCAACGGCAATGCGCAGCCCGTCGACACCGCCGACGTGCTGCGACTGCTGTCGCACTTGCAGCATTACGTACCAGGCCCAGAAGCCATCGACGAGTTCGAGCTGGGGCAGCAGCTTGAACAATTGCTGCTGAGGGTGAGCGTGCGCAGTGGGACGCGGCGGCGAATTCACCCGGCCGACGAAGACATGATCAACCTCATGGGCTGCGTGTTCACCTTTATCGGCTGCGATGAAAACCTCCCGCCTGTTCTTCGCTCGCTGCTCAAGCGCCTGCAAATTCCACTGCTGAAAGTCGCGTTGCTGGACAAGAGCGTGCTGAGCCGGTCTGGCCACCCGGCCCGGCGCTTGCTCAACGAAATCGCCGGGGCCAGCCTGGGTTGCAACCACGACAAGAACGGCCTGGGTGGCAACCTGCAACTGCGGGTAGAGCGAATCGTACAGCGTGTTCTCAACGACTTCGCTGAAGACCCGCGCCTGTTCGCCGAGCTGCTTGAAGAGTTCCTCGGCCAGAACCAGCACGAGCGGCGCCGTAACGAGCTGTTCGAGCAGCGCACGCGGGACGCCGAAGAAGGGCGGGTCCAGGCCCTCCAGGCCAGGCGGCAGGTTCAGGCGGTGCTGAACCAGCGCTTGCGCGGGCGTGTGCTGCCGCAGGGCGTGGTGCACATGCTGGTGCAGCACTGGAGCCAAGTGCTGATGCTGGCGTGGTTGAAACAGGGTGAGGCGTCGTGGGCCTGGCGCACGGCAGTGCACACCATGGACACACTGCTTGCCAGCGTAACCCCGCCTCATGAACCCGAAGCGCTCGTGCAGCAGGTGCCCGCGCTTCTGAAAGCACTGCGTGAGGGCCTTGCCAGCGTGGCGACCGACTCGGCTACAACTCGCGACTTCTTCTTGCAGTTGGAACAACTGCACCTGCGCGCTTGCACCGGCGAGCAGCTGCCCACGGAGGATGATGTTCTGGTTGCCCAGGACATCATGCTCGATGCGGCGCAAGAGGAGGGCGCCGTGATGCCTCGCCCGGCAGATGGCCCGCTGAGCCAGGTGAACGGTTTGCGTATCGGTACCTGGATCGAGGTGTTGGACGAACAGGAAGCCCAGCGCTGCAAGCTGGTAGCCCGCATCGATAGCCGCGACAGGCTGGTATTCGCCAACCACACCGGCATGAAAGTGCGCGAGTGGGACGTCGCCGGCTTGGGCCTGGCCCTGCAACAGGGCACCGTCCGGGTGCTGGACGACGGCCCCTTGTTCGACCGGGCGCTCGATGCGGTGATCATAAGCCTGCATGACCTGAAGTAGGCCGCATTACAATCATTCACATGCCAAGGGCGATGGCCGCAGGGCA
Source organism: Pseudomonas sp. NBRC 111119 (assembly GCF_001320125.1). NCBI lineage: Bacteria > Pseudomonadati > Pseudomonadota > Gammaproteobacteria > Pseudomonadales > Pseudomonadaceae > Pseudomonas > Pseudomonas sp. NBRC 111119. The sequence goes on along the minus strand of NZ_BCAV01000063.1, from coordinate 32,987 downwards.
TACTGTGCCCCTGTCTGGCGCTTTTCAGGATCTGCCCCATGCAATTGGACCGTGCCAGTGGTTGGTTCCACGGAGACGGAATCACGCACTGCCCCTCGCCAAATTTCAATGCGCGCCCCCAGGGCGAGCCTATCTCCCTGCTGGTTATCCACAACATCAGCCTGCCACCTGCGTGCTTTGGAAGTGGCAAGGTGCAGCAGTTTTTCCAGAACCGGTTGAACCCGGATGAGCACCCTTACTTTGCAGGCATCTGCCACCTGACGGTATCGGCTCACCTGTTCATCGAACGTGACGGCGCCGTGACGCAGTTCGTGTCATTGTGCGACCGCGCCTGGCACGCGGGTGTGTCCAGCTTCGACGGGCGCGAAGACTGCAACGACTTCTCCATCGGCATCGAGCTCGAAGGCACCGACGAGTTGCCCTACACCGATGCCCAGTACCGGGTCCTGGAACAGGTGACCCGGCTTATCCGCAGCGCCTGGCCTGCCATTGGGGTGGATCGCATTACCGGCCACAGCGACATTGCCCCGCAGCGCAAGACCGACCCAGGCCCTGCATTCGACTGGTCGCGCTACCGCGAGGCGCTGCATAACGGCGAGGGCAAGGCATGAGTTTTCTGGTGTTGTTGATGGCGCTGTGGTTCGAGAAGTTTTCGGCCATGCGCCACGGGGTGCAGCGCGACAGCTTCTTCCTGGGCGAACTGGTGCGGCTTGAGCGCAGCGGCAAACGGCAGCCAGGCTGGGTGTTGGCTATCGTGGTACTGGCACCGGTCGCCTTGCTGGTGCTGCTATTGCACGTGCTCGAGCCGGTTGCCTATGGCCTGTTGGCCCTGCCCGTGCACCTGCTGGTACTCATCTACAGCCTGGGCCGTGGCGACGTCAAAGCGCCGCTGGGGCCGTTGCGTGATGCCTGGCGCCGGGGCGATGAACAGGCGGCGCTGCATGTGGCAGAGCGCGACCTTGGCCTGGTGGCCGACGGGCCGCGCAGCTTGATGGAGCGGGTGCAGAGCCAGTTGCTCTGGCAGGTGTACCAAGGCTTTTTCGCCGTCATTTTCTGGTACTTCGTGTTGGGCCCCGCCGCCGCGCTGGCCTATCGGCTGCTGGCGCTGTGCACCGAGCACAGCAGGCAACCCGCACTGCAAACCCGTGCAGAACAGTTGCGCCATATCATGGACTGGCTACCCGTGCGTGTGGTGGCGTTGAGCTTTGCCCTGGTGGGCAATTTTGTCGCGGTCACCCGGGTGATGCTCCATGAAGTGCTGAACTGGCACATCAGCGCTGCGCACCTGGTTGCCCGTGTTGGGCGCATTGCTGACGATATCCCCGATGAAGAAGACACCGAACGTGGGCTCGGCCGGCTGGACAGCCTGTGGGAGCTGGTGCTGCGTTGTGGGGTGCTGTGGTATGCGGTGTTCGCGCTGTTAACGGTGCTGCTCTGAATTGCAGATAACGCTATACCCGGCGTTACTGCAACGCCTGCCAGCCGAATAGCTGACAGGCGTTGCGGGTGCTGGCATCGGCCAGCGCTTGCACATCCACCCCCATCACCTCGGCCAACGCCTGGGCAATGTCTGGCAGGTGCTCCGGGCTGTTGCGCACGCCCGGGTGCATAACAGGGGCCATGTCGGGCGCGTCGGTTTCAAGTACCACGGCGTCCAGCGACAGCCTGGCCAGGGTCTTGCGCAGGCGCAGCGCCTGCGGCCAGGTGCCGGCACCGCCGAGCCCAAGGCGGAACCCCAGCTTGAGGTATTCGCGCGCTTCTTCGTAGCTGCCGGCAAACGCATGAATGATACCGGCCCGTGCCGGCCGGTAGCGCTTGAGGGTTGCGATCACCTGGGCATGGCTGCGGCGCACGTGCAGCAGGGCGGGGAGCTGGAAGTCGCAAGCCATTTGCAGCTGCGATTCGAACAGGTGTTGCTGCTGCGCCTTGTCCAGGTGCGGCAGGTAGTAGTCCAGGCCGAACTCACCTACCGCACACAGCCGAGGGTCGCCCTGCAGGCGCTCGAGCCACCCTCGCAGGTGTTCGAGGTCGGCTGGGCGATGCTGCTCAAGGTATACCGGGTGCAGCCCCAGCGCTGCGGGCAGGCGCGGGTCGGCGCAGGCCAGGTCCCACACCCGCTGGAAATTGGCCCGATACACCCCCAGTACCACCATCCTCATTACGCCACGCGCCGTCGCGCGGGCCAGCAGGCCTGCGCGATCGGCATCGAAGTCGGGGAAATCCAGGTGGGTGTGGGTATCGATCAGGCGCATGGTCAGGCCCGGGTGATGCGCTGTTTGAAGGTGCGGCCAACCGCGTGTACCCCGGGCTGGTAGCGTTGTTCTTCGATAGCGGCCAATGCCAGCTCCAGCGCCGTTGCCGCAATCTGGCCGTGCTGCTGGGCCATGGCGTTGACCGGAAGCGGCAGGAAGTCCAGCAGTTGGTTGTCGCCAAAGGTACCCAGTTGTAGCTGACGGGCCCCGGGCGGGCACGCCTGCAGGGTATCGAACACCCCCTGCAGCAGCACGTAGGACGTGGTGATCAAGGCGTCCGGCAGGCTACCCAGGTCATCGATGAGTTGCTGCATCAGTTGCTGGCCGCAGGCACGGCTGAACGCATCGCCCTGATAACGGCGCACTTCGCCGGTGTAACCCTGCAAGGCTTCATCAAAACCGCCGGCGCGGGCCTGGCTGACGGACAGTTCCGGGCGCGCGCCAATCAGCGCAATGCTGTTGGGTGATGCGCTCAGCAGGCTGGCTGCCAGCCGGCGGCTGGCATCGCGGTCATCACTGATCACCGAGCAGAAGTGTGCCGGGTCCAGGCTACGGTCGATGGCAATCACCGGCAGGCCTTTGTCCTGCAGTTCGCGGTAGCTCTGGTCTTCGGGCGGCAGGCAACTGGCGACGAACAGGGCATCGCAACGCCGCGCCCGGAACAGCTGCTGCAATTGCCGTTCGCTGTCAGGCTGGTCGTCGCTGCTGGCAATCAGCAGTTGGTAGCCGCGGGCCCGGGCGCCTTGTTCCAGCTGTTTGGCGATCCGGGCGTAGCTGGGGTTTTCGAGGTCCGGCAGGATGAAGCCCAGAGTACGGGTATGCCGGCTGCGCAGCCCGGCCGCTTGGGGGTTGGGGGTAAAGCCATGGGCCTCCACCACCGCACGAACCCGTTCCACGGTCGTGTTGCTGATGCGCTGCTGTTCGGCCTTGCCATTGATGACGTAGCTGGCAGTGGTCACGGACACACCGGCCAGACGGGCGATATCGCTGAGTTTCACCGAATTTTCCTTGTTATTACCGGGGCTGGCTGTAAGCGTTGGCCGGGCATTCTGCCTGGCGGGAGGCTTGCGGCGCAGACGACTATTGTCGCAATTGTCCGACAGGATGGGGCTTTTTCCTCGGAAGATTATCGAGTAACGTGGCCGCCTGGTCAGGTTAAACGTTTCAGCCTCCGAATTTTCTGCCTCGGCTGCCCTCTGTGCAAGGCTGTTGAGCTGGCCATTTCCGTGAATTTCACAACAATACTCCAGTACCCACCTCGGGAACTGCAAAAGGAGAAGGTCATGCTCGAGCTCGCCAGAGAGCAGATAGCCATGGGCCAGACGGCCCCAGACAAGGCGCACGCATTGCGCTTGCTGGCGGACCGGCTGGTTGCTGACGGGCTGGTTGCCGACGGTTACCTGCAAGGTTTGCAGGACCGCGAGGCGCAAGGCTCCACCTTCCTCGGCCAGGGGATCGCCATCCCCCATGGCACCCCGCAAACCCGCGACCTGGTGTTCGCCACCGGTGTACGCCTGCTGCAGTTCCCCGAAGGTGTGGACTGGGGTGATGGCCAGAGGGTCTACCTGGCCATTGGCATCGCTGCCCGCTCCGACGAGCACCTGCGGCTTCTGCAACTGTTGACCCGCGCCCTGGGCGAAACCGACCTGGCCGAGGCGTTGCGCCGGGCCAGCACGGCCGACGCGCTACTCAAGCTGCTGCAGGGCGCGCCTCAGGAACTGGCGCTGGACGCCCAGTTGGTGGGCCTGAACCTGGCCGCCGAAGATTTCGACGAACTGGCCTGGCGCGGCGCTCGCTTGCTCCAGCGTGCCGAATGCGTGGACAGCGGTTTTGCCGCCGTGCTGCAGCAGGCCGAGCCTCTGCCCCTGGGCGAAGGCCTGTGGTGGTTGCACAGCGAGCGCCAGGTCCGCCAGCCAGGCCTGGCCTTCGTGACCCCGCAGCAGCCGCTGCGTTACCGCGACCAGCCGCTCAACGGCCTGTTCTGCCTGGCCAGCCTGGGCGCGGCGCACCAGGCCCTGCTGGAACGCCTGTGCGAAGTGCTGATCGAAGGCCGTGGCCAGACGCTTTACCAGGCGACCAGCAGCCGGGCCGTACTCCAGGTGTTGGGTGGCGAGGCGCCAGCGGACTGGCCCAGCGCGCGCATCGTGCTGGCCAACCCCCATGGCCTGCATGCTCGCCCGGCCAAGGTGCTGGCGCAGCTGGCCAAAGGCTTTGAAGGCGAGATCCGCGTACGCCTGGTCGACAGTGCCCAGCCCGCCGTGTCGGTGAAGAGCTTGAGCAAGCTGCTGAGCCTGGGCGCCCGCCGTGGTCAGGAACTCGAACTGGTGGCCGAGCCTGACATTGCTGCCGACGCCTTGCCGGTGCTGCTTGCCGCCATCGAACAGGGCCTGGGTGAAGACGTCGAGCCGCTGCCAACCAGCCCGGCCCCCGTCAGCGCCCCGGCCCCGGAGGTGCTGCAGGCGCCCGCGCCGGGCAGCCGTGTGCAGGGTGTGGGCGCTGCGCCGGGCATCGCTTGCGGGCCAGCCCATGTGGTCACCGAACGCGCTTTCGACTACCCGCTGCGTGGCGAGTCGTGCAGCGCCGAGCGCCAGAAGCTGCGCGATGCCATTGCCAGTGTGAACACCGACTTGCAGGCGCTGGTGCAACGCAGCGAGGCGAGCATCGGCGAGATTTTTGTCACCCACCAGGAAATGCTCGCCGACCCGGCCCTGACCGATGACGTCGAGCAGCGCCTGGCGCAGGGCGAGAGCGCCGCCGCTGCCTGGATGGCCGTGATCGAAGCCGCCGCCAGCCAGCAGGAAGCCCTGCATGATGCCTTGCTGGCCGAGCGCGCGGCCGACCTGCGTGACGTGGGCCGGCGGGTCCTTGCCCAGCTGTGTGGCATACAGGCACAGGCCGAACCTGACCAGCCCTACGTGCTGGTGATGACCGAGGTCGGCCCGTCCGACGTCGCCCGCCTGGACCCGGCACGGGTCGCCGGTATCGTCACCGCCCAAGGGGGCGCCACCGCACACAGTGCCATCGTGGCCCGGGCCTTGGGCATTCCGGCAGTGGTGGGTGCAGGTGCCGCGATGCTGCTGCTGGAAAACGGCACGCCGCTGCTGCTGGATGGCCAGCGCGGCGTGGTCAATGTCGCCCCGCCGGCAGAAGACCTGCAGCGGGCATTGGCCGAGCGCGACCTGCGCGAGCAACGCTTGCAGGCGGCGTGGGAGAAACGCCTGGAACCTGCGGTCACCCGCGATGGCCACGCCATCGAAGTGTTCGCCAACATCGGCGAGAGCAGCGGCATCGCCAAGGTGGTCGACCAAGGCGCCGAAGGCGTGGGCTTGTTGCGTACCGAACTGATTTTCATGGCCCACCCCCAGGCACCTGACGTCGCCACCCAGGAGGCTGAGTACCGCCGGGTGCTGGACGGCCTGGGCGGCCGCCCGCTGGTGGTGCGTACCCTGGACGTGGGCGGCGACAAGCCTTTGCCCTACTGGCCGATCGCTGCCGAAGAAAACCCCTTCCTGGGTGTGCGCGGGGTGCGCCTGACCCTGCAGCGCCCACAGGTGATGGAAGACCAGCTGCGCGCCCTGCTGCGTGCCGCCGACAACCGCCCGCTGCGCATCATGTTCCCCATGGTCGGCCAGGTGCATGAGTGGCGCGAGGCACGGGCCATGGTCGAGCGCCTGCGAACGGAAATACCAGTGGCAGACCTGCAGCTGGGGATCATGGTCGAGGTGCCGTCGGCAGCGCTGCTGGCGCCACAACTGGCCCGCGAAGTGGATTTCTTCAGCATCGGCACCAACGACCTGACCCAATACACCCTGGCCATCGACCGCGGCCACCCCAGCCTGTCGGCCCAGGCCGACGGCCTGCACCCGGCGGTGCTCAGCCTGATCGACATGACCGTACGCGCCGCCCATGCCCATGGCAAATGGGTAGGGGTATGCGGCGAACTGGCCGCCGACCCGCAAGCGGTGGCTGTGCTGCTGGGGCTGCAGGTGGACGAGCTGAGCGTCGCGTCGCGCAGCATCGCCGAGGTCAAGGCACTGGTGCGCCAGGCCGATTATTCGACGGCCCGCGCCCTGGCGCAGGAGGCCTTGCAACAAGACAGCGCCGCAGCGGTGCGTGCGCTGGTGGAGCGTTACTGAATGGCCAAGATACTGACCCTTACCCTGAACCCCGCACTGGATATCACCATCGGCCTGGACACCCTGCGCCCCGGGCACGTCAACCGCAGCCTCGCCCAGCAAAGCCACGCCGCCGGCAAGGGCCTGAATGTGGCGCAGGTGCTGGCCGACCTGGGGCACAGCGTAACCGTTGCCGGCTTCCTCGGGCAGGACAACCTGCAGGCATTTGAAGCCCTGATCGACTGGCGCGGCTTTGCCGACTGCTTCGTGCGCGTGCCCGGTGAAACCCGCAGCAACCTCAAGTTGGTCGAAGGCGATGGCCGGGTCACCGACATCAACGGCCAAGGCCCTGCAATCGACGACGCCGCCCGCAGCGCCCTGTTGCGTCTGCTGCTGCAAGTCGCCCCCGGCCATGATGCGGTGGTGGTCGCCGGCAGCCTGCCCCGTGGTGTAGACCCGCACTGGTTCCGGCAACTGCTGGACATGCTCAAGGCGCAGGGCCTGAAAGTGGCCCTGGACAGCAGCGGCGAGGCCCTACGTGCAGGCCTGCAGAGCGCGCCATGGCTGGTTAAACCCAATACCGAAGAACTGGGCGAAGTGCTTGGCCTGGCCGTGGATGAGCCCGCGCAGCAGGGCGAAGCTGCCCAGCGCTTGCTGGCAACCGGTATCGAGCACGTGGTGGTGTCTGCCGGCGAGCAGGGCGTGCGCTGGTTCAGCCAAGGGACAACCCTGGCCGCTGTACCGCCCAAGGTGACGGTGGCAAGTACCGTCGGTGCCGGCGATTCACTGGTGGCGGGCATGGTGCACGGCCTGCTGCTGCATGAGGCCCCTGCCCGAACCTTGGCCCGTGCCACCGCCATTGCTGCCCAGGCCGTCACCCAGGTGGGCTTCGGCATCCGCGACCAAGCGCAACTGGCGCACCTGGAAGCCGGGGTGCAACTGACAGAACAACAAGAGGGTTGCCGATGAACATTGCCATTGTCACCGCCTGCCCCAACGGGCAGGTGTCAAGCGTGCTGAGTGCGCGGCTGTTGTCCGCCGCTGCCCAGCGCCGCGGCTGGAGCACCAGCGTCGAGGTGCAGGACACCGAGCACCCGGAGCGCCAGCTCAGCGCTGCACAGATCGCCGAGGCCGACTGGGTGCTGGTGGTCAGCACCGGATCTGTGGACCTGAGCCGCTTTGTGGGCAAGCGTGTCTACCAGAGTACGCCGTCCCAGGCCTTGGCCGACCGCGAAGGTTTTCTGGATGAAGCCGCCGCCAATGCCAGCCTGTTGGCTGCCACTGCGCCCGAAACCGCGGTCGCCACCCACACCGCCGTACGCATCGTGGCCGTCACCGCCTGCCCGACCGGCGTTGCGCATACCTTCATGGCAGCCGAGGCTTTGCAGCAGGCGGCGCAGCAGCTGGGCTACCAGCTTACGGTCGAGACCCAAGGCTCGGTGGGCGCGCGCAACCCGTTGTCTGCCGATGCCATCGCGGCGGCCGATGTGGTGCTGCTGGCCGCCGACATCGAAGTGCCCACGGCCCGGTTCGCCGGCAAGCGCATCTACCGCTGCGGTACCGGCATCGCCTTGAAACAGGCGCGAGCCACCCTGGACAAGGCCTTGGCCGAGGCGAAGGTGGAAGGGGCTGCCGATGCGGCAGCTGCCGCCCCGGCCAAGGGCGAAAAAACCGGGGTGTACAAGCACCTTCTGACCGGTGTGTCCTTCATGCTGCCCATGGTGGTGGCGGGCGGCCTGCTGATTGCACTGTCGTTTGTGTTCGGCATCGAGGCGTACAAGGAACCCGGTACCCTGCCTGCAGCTTTGATGCAGATCGGTGGCGAAGCCGCCTTCAAGTTGATGGTGCCGCTGTTGGCCGGTTACATCGCCTGGTCCATCGCCGACCGCCCCGGGCTGGCCCCCGGCATGATAGGCGGCCTGCTGGCCAGTACCCTGGGCGCAGGCTTCATTGGCGGCATCGTGGCGGGTTTCCTGGCCGGTTACAGCGCAAAAGCCATTGCCCGCTGGGCGCGGCTACCTACCAGCCTGGAAGCGCTCAAGCCAATCCTGATCATCCCGTTGCTGGCCAGCCTGTTCACCGGCCTGATCATGATCTATGTGGTCGGCCAGCCGGTGGCGGCCATGCTCGAGGGCCTTACCCATTTCCTCGACAGCATGGGCACCACCAATGCCATCCTGTTGGGGCTACTGCTGGGCGGCATGATGTGCGTGGACCTGGGCGGGCCGATCAACAAGGCGGCCTACGCGTTTTCGGTCGGGCTGCTGGCTTCGTCCAGCTACGCACCCATGGCGGCCACCATGGCGGCGGGCATGGTGCCGCCGATTGGCCTGGGTATCGCCACGTTCCTGGCGCGTCGCAAGTTCGCGCAAAGCGAGCGGGAGGCGGGCAAGGCTGCACTGGCGCTGGGGTTGTGCTTTATCTCTGAAGGTGCAATTCCGTTCGCCGCCAAGGACCCGCTGCGGGTGATCCCCGCCAGCATTGCGGGCGGCGCGCTCACCGGGGCGCTGTCGATGTACTTCGGCTGCAAGCTGATGGCGCCCCATGGCGGCCTGTTCGTGTTGCTGATACCCAATGCCATCAACCATGCCTTGCTTTACCTGCTGGCAATCGTGGCGGGTAGCCTGGTGACGGCAGTGATTTACGCGGTGATCAAGAAAAGCGAGCAGGTAGAACTGGCCGTGGCGCCCGCCAAAGGCTGACCCGTTCACCTTTCACCCATGCCCTGGGGCCACTCAGCTGCTCCAGGGCATGGACGCGTCAGCGTGATTGATGCTTGTGCCGCAATGGCACCAGCAGGTCACCCAGGCCGTTATGGTCGATTTCGTGCATCAATGCCAGTAACCCACCCAGTTCCCCCTGCGGAAAACCCTTTCGGGCAAACCAGGCCAGGTAGTCTCCCGGCAGGTCAGCGATGGCTCGACCCTGGTATTTGCCGAACGGCATGGTGCGGGTAACGAGTAATTCCAGGGTTTCTGGGTTCATGTCTGTTCACGGGGTCCGATTGATGCGGTGACGATACTGCAATCTGCACGAGCGCCAAAGTCGCAATCATGCAGAACGCCGCTGCCGAGGGTTTCCGATTGAAATTCAACTAATTGATATATATAGAGTTTTGTTTATTCGTCAGGTTGGCACGATCGCTGCTCTTATCTAAAGGACTACCACCTGCCAAGGAGTTTTGCCATGAGCAACCCGAACAAAGACGTTGTGGATGTACTGAACGACCTGATCGAGTACAGCAAAGACGGCGAAAAAGGTTTCCGTGAATCCGCCGACGATGTGAAGAACCCTGAGCTCAAGGCATTCTTCGCCCAGCGTGCTGGCGAGTGCGCCAACGCCGCAGCAGAGCTGCAAAGCGAAGTGCGTCGCCTGGGTGGCGATCCTGAGACTTCCACCAGCATCAGCGGTGACCTGCACCGTGGTTGGGTGAACCTGAAGTCCATGGTCACCGGCAAAGACGAAGAGGCCGTTCTGAACGAAGTGGAACGTGGTGAAGACCACGCCCTGAAGGCCTACAAAGAAGCCCGCGAAAAACTGGTCAAGCTTGGGCGTGCAGCTACCGATACCGCCTATGCGTTGGTTGAGAAGCAACTGCAAGGCGTACAGCGTAACCACGACCAGGTCAAAGCCCTGCGCGACGCCGCCCGCGCTCGCTCTTAACGGCCGGGCCCCTCGACACGGTTGCGGCCATTGGCTTTAGCCCTGTAGAGCGCTTCATCCGCAGCACCCAGCAGGCCTGCCAGGTCATGCTGGGTGTTTGCCGTGTGGGCACTGACGCCAATGCTCACCGTGACAGGTTGTGTGTCCTGGCCAAACGGCGCCAGCCGCTCAACCCGGGCGCGTATTATCTCTGCCAGCAGCATCGCCCCCGCCTCATCGGTTTCCGGCAATACCACCTGAAATTCCTCACCCCCGTACCGGGCTGCCAGGTCGGCAGGCCGCCTGATCGACGCCTCGATGGCCTTGGCTACCTCGCGCAAGGCATGGTCGCCCCCTGCATGGCCGTGGCGCTGGTTGAATGCCTTGAAATGGTCCACATCCACCATCAGCACGGCGAGTGGCTTGCGGTTGCGCTGGGTACGCGCCCATTCCTGGCGCAGCACCTGGTCGAGCCGCCTGCGGTTGGCCAGGCCGGTCAGGCTGTCGGTTGCAGCCAGGGCGGCAAGGCCCTGTTCAGCCTGTTGGCGCCGACGCAGTTCTCGGCCCAGCAGCAGTGTCAGCCACAGGATGCCTGCGCACAGCAGGCCCGTGGCGACACTGACCATGATGGCGGTGCGGCGCCACGAGGCGAATACGTCGTCGGCAGAATGCACCACCAGCACGATCAGGGGCAATTGCGCGACCCTGGCGAAGGTGTACATGCGCGGGCGACTGTCGGTTGCCGACGCCGCAGTAAAACTGCCGCTCTGCTGGCTGAGCATGCGGCGGAAATTCGGTCGGTCTGCATAATTGCTGCCGATGGGTGGGTCCTGCGCGCGTGCGGGTTGACGCGCCAGCAGCTGGCCATCGGTATTGAACAGGTTGATGTTGCTGTCCGCACCAATGTCCAACCTGCGGAACAGGTCCACGAAGTAAGACAGGCGCAGGGCACCGGCGGCAACACCGGCAAATTCGCCACCAGGCCCCGTGATGCGCCGGCTGAAGCTGATGCACCAGTCCAGGCCGCCCAGCCGCGCCTTGAACGGTGGGCCAACCAGCAACCCCAGGCTTTCATTGCGCGCGTGGGCCTGAAATACCCCGGTGTCGGCGAAATTGGCCTTGCGTGGCACAGTGCTGGTTGAGTCCCCCACCACATCGCCTTGCTTGTCCAGCCATAGCACGTCCCCGCGCTTGCGGTCGACGAACGCTTCGTTGAACAGCAAGCGCTGGCGCAGCGGGCCCGGCATGCTCGGCAGCTCGCTACGCCCAACGGCCCAGATCAGGCCCTTGAGGGATTGGTCGTAAAGCTCGGCATTGCGCAAAATGTCACTTTCGATCAGTTGCACGATGTTGCTGGCCGAGCGTACGGCCGACAACTCCACGCTGTCCCGCTCACGGGCCAGCAGGTAACTGACGATGGCCACGATCGCCAGCACGGCCACGCAGCTGCCCAAGGTAAGCGCCAGTTCGGGGTGTGACCTGTGAAGTGCGAAACGCGGTGTGGGGGTTGGCATGTTCGCTACTGCAGGGGCAGGGCCATTCGCGGCGGCGACATTCTAGGGAACTGTGGATTGTCGGACAAGTTTGCCCGACAGAATCCCCATGCGGCAGTGTTCAGCACTGCCGCAGGTTCAGTCCGAGGGGCGGCAGATCCAGGTCAGAACACGTTGAACGGGTAGTCGACGATAACCCGCACTTCATCGTTGTCGCTGTTGCTGTCGATGGACGCGTAGCCCTGGCTGCCACGGTGGGTGGCGTAGCGCAGCAATACCGACAGGTCCTTGAAGTCACCTTCCTGGAACACGTATTTCACATCCAGGTCGCGCTCCCAGTGGGTGGCGTTCTTGCCGTCGGCGCGGTAGTAGTCGTAGTGGGTATTGCCCTGGTCGGCCTGGGTCAGGTCTGCCTTACCCCGCGAGTACGACAGCGACGTGCTCAGGCCAGGCATGCCCAGGCCGGCGAAATCGTAGCCGTATTGCAGCTTCCACGAGCGCTCGTTGGGCGCGTTGAAGTCCGAGTACATGCGTGAGTTGTCCAGGTACACGCTGTCACCCAGGTTGATGTAGTCGAACGGCGTGTCACCGTTGACCCGTTGGTAGGCCGCCGTCACGCTGTGGTGCCCGGCGTTCAACGTCAGGTGCAGGCTGTAGGTATTGTTGTCGATGCGCCCGAGCAACGCCCTGCCGGTGTCCTGGGTGTGATAGAAATGCACGCCGGGGTTCAGGCTGAGCTGCTCGTTGACCACGTAGGTGTAGTCGAAGTCGGCGTAGTACTGGTTCCAGATGTCCTTGAGCTCGGCGGCATACAGGCTGGTGGTGATGCTTGGCGTGCCGGTCCAGGCGGCACCGGCCCAACTCAGGTGTCGGCTTTTGTCGTGGCCGTCGAGGGTGCCGTAGTAGCTGTCGATGCGGCGGTGCCCGCTTTGGTTGTATGGCTTGGTGAAACTCACCTGGCCACCTTCGAGCAACAGGCCGTCGATGCTGTGGTTGCTCAGGCTGACGCCGCGGAAGGTCTGCGGCAGCATGCGGGTCTCACCACCGGCGATTACCGGGTTGGTCAGGAACAGGTCGCCGGCTTTCAATTCGGTATCCAGTGCCTTGAGCTTCACCGCAGCCCCCGCGGTGGAGAATGAACGCGGCGCGGCGCCCAGTTCGCCATCAGCTTTGACATGGGCAGGCAGGATGCTGGTACCGGCATAACCGCCACCGCCGTCCAGCTTCAGCCCCAGCATGGCATGGGCATCGAGACCAAAGCCGACCGTGCCGGGGGTATAGCCCGATTCGAAACGCGCCACGGCACCCTGACCCCATTCACGTTTGTCGCGAACGCCGGGGTTGTGGTTGTCGCGGTTGAAGTAGGCATTGCGCAGGTTCAGGTTCAGGGACGAGCCTTCGACAAAACCCTGGGCCGGGCTGTCATCTGCCTGGGCGGCGCATGGAATAGTTGCAGTCAATGCAATGAACAACGGGGTAAAACGGAACGCGGAAGGCACCGGGACAAGCTCCTTGTTTCTGTCGGTGGGGCAGTTTTTGTTGTCGATATTTGCGCTTTATATCAAGGGACGACAGGGCCGGGCAGAAAACCAGCGCCTATAAAAAAAGCCGCTGATCGGCAGCGGCTTTCAAAGGCTAACATATCGACACAAACCCTGGCCATGTCACCCAGGGCCCACCGCGGCACGGCGGCATCAGCTGTCGGCATTGGCATCCACGGTAGCTTTTGCAGCGGTCTGTTTTGCGCCTTTCACGGTATCCAGCTGCTGTGCGGCAACGGCTTCGCGAGCCTCTTCGTGGGTGCTGGCGAATGCTGCATTGCGGGCGACGAACGCCGGGGATTCTTCGGCCATGGCCAGGGGTGACAACAACAGGGAAGACAGGACAAAGACGCTGGCAATACCCATACTGTTGGACATTTGTAACTACCTTCTTGCGGTGCAAGTGTTAATGAGGACAGGGCTAAAGTTAGCCCCTCACCGGCCCTGGAAACAGAGTGAAGTTGGATAAGCACTCTTGCATTAAAGGTAACTATCTTCGGCAAACAGGTAGCGTTCAAGGCGTGAAGGCGCGGGCTAGAGCCTTTCAAGCCCATCACCCTTTACGCCTGGGGCAGGCGTGCGCAATCAATAGGGACGTTCAGAACCCGATAAAAGCGTAATAAACAGGCGGTTCGCTCGTGGTCTGCATCCCACAGGCCTGCAAGTCTGAAACCAGTGCTTCATTCTCCACATGCAAGGTCCAGTGCTCACCGTCGGTTTCTGCGACCTGCGCCAAGGCCGTTGCGAAAGCGCCCATGTCGGGCAGGTAGGCGGTAAAGCCATTGCCTTTCACCGCGCTGGTGGTCATGCCCAGCCTCTGGCACACCGCAACCTTCGCGGCGATGTCGTCACGGTCAGCCTGGCGGGATGCCTGCACCAACGCCTCCAGGCCAGCATCCAGCAACTGTGTGCCGTGAATCAGTTGCGGGCCCTGCTGCCAGGCTTCGGGTGGGCAGTCCTTGCTCTCCGGCCGCAGCGGGATATGCGGGTTGATCTCTACCGGGTAGATACGGCACACCAGCGGCCGTTGCTCGTAGATGGTGCACAGGTCGTTGTCGTCCAGGTTGCGACAACGGCCTGGGTTGAAGGCGGCGAAGGTCACCGACACCCGGGCCTCACCACTGCCGCACGGCACCGGGTGGGAGCGACGCAGCACATGGTCGCGCTGCTCTGCCGGCATGCCCGGGCCGTCCGTCACGAACGCCTCGATCAGAACCACCACCTGCCCACCCGCATCCGCCCACTGGCGGGCCTCGCTCAAGGTCAGGGGTACATGATGCCCGGTGCAGCACTTGCCGCAACCGGTGCAGGCGAAACGTAGGCTGTCGGTCACTTGCTTTGCGGGCTCCACTCACTGACGTACGCCTGCTGCTGACGGCGATCGTACAGGCACAGCTCGGTGCCGGTGCGCTGCTTCATGTGCTTTTGCGGGTACACGCCTTCGATCAGCAGGGCGCTCATGGCCACCCGGTCATCGAACTCTGCGGGCTTGCCGCGGGCGTGGGCGTTCTTGAACTGGCTGGCGGCCAGGCACGCCTTGATCATTTGCTGGCGGTGTTCGTTCCAGGCCTCGTTGCTGGAGGCTTGGGCAACGCCGCTGAACAGGGCGCAACTGATCACGATGGAGCTGAGGCACTTCATGAATGGCTTCCCACAGGTCGCTGGCTGAGAGGGAATTATGCCCCAGTCACACCTGAGGGCAAGCCGGGTGTGGCCACAGCCGGTCAGCGCTCGGCGAACACCACGGCCCGCGCCGCCACCACCAGGCAGTCGGTCAGCTCCGGGGAAGAAAATTTGGTAAGGATGGCGTTGGCCCCGGCCTGGGTCGCCTTCTCGCTGCTCATGGCACTGTCCAGCGAGGTGTGCAGCAGCACGTAGAGGTGTTGAAAGTCTGGGGTCTGGCGCAAGGTGCGGGTGAACGCGTAGCCGTCCATTTCGCTCATCTCGATGTCCGAGACGATGATGTTGATTTCCTGCGCCGTGCCTTGCAGCTCCAGCAACACGTTGATGGCATCCTTGGCACTGCGTGCGGTGCGGCATTCGATGCCCAGGTTGCGCAGGGTATGCACCGACTGTTGCAGGGCCACGTTGCTGTCGTCCACCACCAGGATGTTGGCGGCGGCCAGCAGGCTGGCATCTTCCTCGCTGAGCCCACCTGGGTGAGGCTGCGGCGCAGGCGGGGCGATGCCGTGGATGACTTTTTCGATGTCCAGTACCTGTACCAGGGCGTTGTCCACCCGCGTTACACCGGTGATGAACGAGCGGTTGCCTGAGCCGAAGGGCGGGGGTTTGATGTCGGTGCTCAGGCAATGCACGATGCGGCTTACCGCCTGCACGTGCAGGCCTTGGCGCGAGCGGCTGATCTCGGTGACGATGAGGCAGCCACCGTTGGGGTCGGCCAGCGGCATCTCGCCGATGGCGCGGGACAGGTCGATGACCGACAGCGGGTGGCCACGCAAGGTGGCCACGCCCTTCACGTGCGGGTGCGATTCAGGCAGCTTGGTCAGCGCCGGGCAGGGGATGATTTCGCTGACCTTGAGCAGGTTGATTGCCATCAGCTTGCCGCTGCGCAGGGTGAACAGCAGCAGGGACAAAGCGTCCGCGCGGGCATTTTGCGTGGCCATGGTGACCTTCGGTGGGGAACAGGGGATAACAGGCTATCGGCCTGTTCCGTGCAGGCTTTAGGGGCGGATTGACTAACGTTCGCGCAACGCCTCCTTGGCCCGGTTGAGCGGCTTGATCAGGTAGTCGAGGATGGTCTTTTCGCCGGTGCGGATATCCACCGTGGCAATCATCCCCGGCACGATCGCAAAATGCTTGCCAGCCTTGTTCTGCAGGCTGTCCTGCTCGGTGCGGATGAACACCCGGTAGTAGTAGATTTCCGGTTTCACCTCGTCCTGCAGGGTATCGGGCGAGATCCCCACCACCTTGCCTTCCAGGCCGCCATACACCGAATAGTCATAGGCGCTGATCTTTACCTTGGCCTGCTGGTCGGGATGGATGAAGGCGATGTCGCGCGGTGCGATGCGGGTTTCGATCAATAGGCGTTCGTCCATCGGCACGATCTTCATCACCTGTCCGCCCGGCTGCACCACGCCGCCCAAGGTGTTGACCTCGATGTCCTTGACGATACCGCGCACCGGCGAGCGCAGCGTCAGGCGGGTGAGCGAATCGCTGCGCCCACGAATGACCTCCGACAAACTGTCGGCCTCGGCGCTGGCCTTGGCCAGTTCTTCCCTGGCGCGCACCAGGTAGTCCGACCGCGCCTCGGTGGCCTTGAGTTCCAGTTCCGAGCGCTGGCGGTTCAGGCGGATCACCTCCACCCGGCTGGAGGCGCCCATCTTGGCCAGGTTTTCGGTGATTTTCAGCTCGCTGCGCACCAGCCGCAGCGAGTCCTCGATGCCGGCCAGGGTCTGCTCCAGGCCACGGCGGCGGGTCTGGTACAGCGCGGTTTCGGCATCGATCAGCTCCGGCGATTCGCGCAAGCCGGGCGGGAACACCAAAGGCTTGCCAGTGACCTCTGCCTGCAGGCGGGCCTGGCTGGCCTTTGCCGCGCGGTACTTGGCCTCGCTCTCGCCCACGCTGGAGGCCGTCTTGGTCGGGTCGAGCTGAGCCAGCACCTGGCCACGCTCGACCAGGTCGCCTTCGGCCACAGTCATCTGCGCGACGATGCCGCCTTCGAACGACTGGATCACCTGCTCCCGCGAACTGGGGATGACCTTGCCAGTGCCGGTGGATACCTCGGTCACTTCGAACCAGGCCGCCCAGGCCAGGAACGCCGCCAGCATCAGTGCGCACAAGGTGATCAGGCGGCTGGCGCGGAACACCGCCTGGTCGTCCTGCCCATCGAGGTAAGAGGCGGGGAGTTCATGGTTGCTCATGCCTGCGCTCCTTGCAGCTTGGCCAGCGCGGCTTCGCGCGCATCATCGATGACGACCCGCCCGCCATCGAGGACCACGATGCGGTCTACCCGCTGCAGCACGCTCAGGCGGTGGGTGGCGATCACCAGGGTGCGGCCCTGGCAGAAGCGGTCGAGGTTATCCAGCAGCCGGCGTTCGGTGATGTCGTCCAGCGAGGCGGTCGGCTCATCCAGCAGCAGCACCTGCGGCTGGCGCACCAGCAGGCGTGACAGCACCAGGGCCTGACGCTGGCCGCCAGACAACCCCAGCCCGCCCTCCAGAATCAGGTGGTCCATGCCCTTGGGCAGGCGCCGCACGAAGTCCAGGGCGCCGGTGGCAGCCAGCGCAGCCACCAGTTCCTGGTCGCTGGCTTGCCCGGCCCCCAGGGTGAGGTTTTCCCGCAGGGTGCCGTGGAACAGCCGTGCGTACTGGGCCAGCAGCCCCACGTCGCGGCGCAAGTCGGCAGGGTCGAGGTGGGCCATGGCGATACCATCCAGGCTGACTTCACCCTGGCTCAGGTCCATTGCGCCGGCAAGGGCCTGCAGCAGTGTCGACTTGCCTGCACCGTTGCGGCCCAGCACGGCAATGCGTTCGCCTGGGCGGATGTCCAGCCGGGCGATGTTGAGCACCGGTGGGGTGTCTTCGCTGTAGCGGAAGGTGGCCTGGCGCAGGCTGTACTCCCCGCGAATGGCGGGCAGGTGCACCCGTGCCTCACCCTCCGGGTGGTCGACGGGCGACTGCATCAGCTTGTCCAGCCCCTGCAAGGCCACCTTGGCCTGCTGCCAGCGGGTGAGCACATGGGTAAGCTGGGCCAGCGGCGCCATCATGCGCGAAGACAGCATGGACGCGGCCACCAGGCTGCCGGTGGTGAGGTCCCCGGCAATGACCATGGGCGCGCCGATGACGATGACCACGGCGAACACCGCGCCCTGTACGTTCTGCGTCCAGGCCACCAGGCCATTGGTGAGTGTGCGCAGGCGCAGGTTGGTGTGGGCGCAGGCGGCGTTGTACTGGTTCCATTGCCGCTCGAAGCGCGCTTCGGCCTGCAGTGCCTTGATTTCGTCCAGGCCTTGCACGCTTTCCACCAGCATGGCATTGCGCAGCGACGACTCGCGCATCGACGCATTGGCCAGCCGGGCCAGGCGCCGCTGCGCCAGCAGGCCAGGCAGCACCATGGCCAGCAAGGCCACCAGCGGCACGAACACCAGCACGCCGCCGATCAGCCAGAACACCAGCAAGAACAACAGGAAGAAGGGCAGGTCGGCCAGCGCCGTGGCCGTGCTGGAGGTGATCAGGTCACGCACCGACTCCAGCTCGCGCAATTGCGAGATGAACGAGCCGGTGGACTTGGGCCGTACCGAGTTGCGCAGGCGCAGGGCATGCCCGTACACCAGGTCGCTCACCCGCAGGTCTGCACGCTTGCCCAACAGGTCGGTCACCTTCAGCCGCAACAGGCGCATGCTGAAGTCGAAGACCAGCGCCAGCACCACACCACCAAACAGCACGTACAGGGTGGGCAGCGATTCGGCCGGGATCACCCGGTCGTACACCTGCATGGAAAACAGCACACCCGCCAGCGCCAGCACATTGGCCACCAGCGAGGCGACCATCACCTGGCCATAGGGGCGCAGGTCGCGCAGCACGATGCGGGCGAACCAGTGGCGGTCGTAGGGGGCGGTGTAGTCGTCGGTGCGCACATCGCGCAGCGGGCGTGCCGGGCGCAGCAGGGCGACGCGGGTGATTCTGCCCACCAGGGTATCGCGTGGCAGGCGCGATGCGAGGCCTTGATCGCCGGCAAACACCACGGCCAGTTCGTCTTCCTGGGTGACCGACTCCACCACCGCCAGTTGGCCGTCATCCAGCTCCAGCACCAGCGGCGTGCGCCACTGGCGCAGCCCTTTGGCGTCGAAGCGCACGAAGCGCAGCGCCAGGCCCGCCTGGCGCGCCATGTGGCGCAGGATTTCGTCCAGCGGGCGGGCATCTTCGTCAGCCGCCAGGCGGATACGCTGGGGCGATACGTCCAGGCGGTAGTGGTGGGCCACCTGCAGCATCACCTCAAGCCACGGGCCCAGGTCTGCGCGGGGCGCGGGTGCAGGGGCCGCGGCCTGTTCAGGCAGCGTCACATTGATCGGGTCGCTCATGGCTGGATCTCCACACCTTGCAGGTTGCGCCCCTCAAGGCCCAGGGCGGCCCGCAGAGCGCCGGTGTTGTACAGGCAGTCCACGTCCAGGCGCAGCAGGTCGGAGCGGGTGCCGGCCAGCTCGAAACGTGATTGGTAGATTTCCTGCTCGGCGTTCAGCAGGTCGAGCAGTGGCCGGGTGCCCAGGTCCAGGTATTGGCGGCCGTACAGCATGCGCGCCTCCTGAATGCTGACCTGGCGCGCTTCCAGCGAACCCAGGCGACGGCCCAGGCCGGAGGTTTGCGCCATGGCTTCGGCCAGCCCACGGCGCGCCTGCAGGCGGGCGGCGTCTTCGGCGGAGTCGGCGGCGGTGAGCGCATAGCCGGCTGCCCGGGTGCGCGCGCTGATGGCCCCGCCCTGGTAGATAGGCACTTCCACGTTCAGGTAGATACCGGCCTGGGTTCGGTCCAGGCGGCCGTTGTCGCGGTTGTAGTCGTTGTCCAGGTAGTGGTTGACCTGCGGCTGCAACGACACCGTCGGGTAAGCCTCGGCCTTGGCCTGGGCCAGTTCGGCCTGGCCCTGAGCGCGCTGGGCCAGGGCCATCAGCACACCGGGCAGGCGCTCGTCGCCCTGCGCCGGGCGCTGGCAAGCCTGGGCCAGTTCCGGGGGCGGCTGCTCGGTGAGGGACACGGGCGTGACGCGCCCCAGCAAGGCGGCCAGGGTGGAACGCCAGCGTTCGTACTGCGAACGGTATTCTTCCAGCACGGCGCGGGCGCTTTGCACCCGGGACTCGGCCTGCACCACGTCGGAACGGGTACTGGCACCCATGTCGCTGCGCTGACGGGCCATGCTGGCAATGTCACCGACCCCGCGGATCTGCTCGCGGGCGATGGCGATCAACTGCTCGTAGCGGCGGGTTTCGATCCAGGCATAGGCGGTATCGCGCGCCAGGTCGTCCACTACCAGCAGGATGTTGGCCTGGGCACGGGCGGCAGCGGCCTGGGCGGCACTGACCGCATGGTCCACCTTGCCGAAGTCGTACAGCATCTGCTTGAGCGAAAGGTTTACCGCCTGGCTGTTGCGGTCGCCCCCATAGCCGGTGTCATAGCCGGTGCGGATGCCACCGGAAACCTGCGGGTAATAGCCCGCGCGGGCGACGTTGATGCCCTCGCCCTGCTTATAGAGGTCGCCGATGGCCTCGGCGATACTCGGGTGCCATTGCGCGGCCTGCAGCACCGCATCGGACAACCCCAGGCGCTGGGCGCTGGCGACCGGCGCCATGCCGGTGGCGGGGCGGGTGGGTACGGCACCTGGCGCATCGCGTAACAGCGATGGGCCAATTTGGCGCAACGTCGGGTCCAGGTCATCGGCGGCCTGGGCCGCCGGGTAAAGGTTCATGGCCAGGAGCCCGAAGGCCCCCAGCAACAACGGTGACAGCGCACAGCTTCGCTTCACTGAGTGTCCTTACTGTTGATCATCATCCATGCCGCCGGGTAAACCCGGCGGGTGTGCAACGGCTTCAAACCACATGAATACCGTTCTGTACCCACAATTGATGGCTCGGGTCCTCCTGGGCCGTGTATTGGTTGTAGTCGATACCGTCCAGGCTGTGGTTGCCGATGCGGTTCCAGGTGTCGGTCATCAGCACCGTGTCGTGCTCGTCACCCTTGATGATAAGGGTGTCGTTGGCGCTGTCGGTCACCGCCACCACGTCAGCCAGGCTGAGGGTGAGCGCCACGGCGCTGGTGGCGTTGAGGTCGATCACTTCCAGGTCGTGCACCTGCCCGGCCAGGTTGGCCAGGTCGATGCTGGCATCGCCACCGCCCCACAGCAGGGCATCGTTGCCGGTGCCGGTATCCACGCTGACGAAGCCGTTATCCAGGGTGACCTGGGTGCCAGTATCCGCGTGGCTGGCCAGCGCCGTGTCGCTGCCATCATCGCTGTCGACGGCCACCTCACCGGCGGTTGCCGCCGCCAGGGTGGTCAGCGCGGCCCCTTCGTCACTGGCATCTGCCAGCAAGGCACTGCTGGTGGTGAAACCGGTGACAGGGTCCAGGTTGATGGTGAGTGTGGCCGTGTCGGTGGTGCCATTGGGGTGGGTCAGCTCGTAGGTGAAGGTTTCTTTCTGGCCGACCACCGCCGAGGTCAGCCCGGCGTTGAGCGTGTAGGTGTAGCTGCCGTCGGCAAACACCACCAAGGTGCCGTACGTGCCCTGTACGCTGGCACCGTTGTAGCCGGGCAGGGTGAAGGTGTTGGCTGCGGTCAGCACGCTGAGCACCGTCAGTGGCGAGCCCAGGTTGTCCGCCCCCGCGCCGTCGGTCAGCAGGTTGCCTGACACAGGCGTGTAGTTGCCGACCACGAACTCGTTGAGGTGAGTGGCCGTGGCATTGACGGTGGTCGTGAGCGAGCTGAGCAGGCCGATACCGCCGGCCGTTACGCGCACGTGGTAGGTACCCGCCCCCTGGTTCTGGAAGGTGTACCCGGCGCCCCCGCCCAGCAGGCTGAGCAGCGAGGTACCGGCCACGGTCTGTACGGTCACGTACTGCCCGGTGGTGGGGTTGAGCTTGAGCAGCTCCAGCGTGGTGCCATTGAGCAGGCCCAGCAGGTTGGTGGAGTTGAGCACCACCTGCAGGTCGGCGGAGGTATTGGCCGCCACGGTGGTGGTGTAGGTTGCCGAGCGGCTGCCGAGCACTGGCAGCGACAGCGCCGCGAAGGTGGTACTGCTGGAGGTCTGCAGGTTGACCAGGCTGATGTTGGTGTTGTCTACGTCGTTCACCGCATCTACCACGGTGGCAGGCGCTGCGTAGTTGTTGTCATTCCAGGTTTCGGTAGCCTGCGGGCTATCGATGCGTACATACAGGTTGGCCGTGTCGGACTTGCCGTTGGGGTGCACCAGCTGGTAGCTGAACACATCCACCTTGCCAACGCTGGCGGGGCTGCCGTTGGGGGTGTAGGTGTAGCTGCCATCCCCACGGATCACCAGCGTGCCGTACAGCCCTTGCACGGTGGTAGCGCTGCCTGCGCTGATGTAGCTGCCGGCCTTGAGCACCTGCAGCACCGCTTCGCTGTCGGGGCCGCGTGCGTCCACGCTGCCGTCAATGCCCACATCGGTAATCACGTTGCCCGAAGCGGCAGTGCCGGTACCGGTGAACTGCGTCAGGCTGGTGGTCTGCACCTCCAGCGCGGTCGTCACGGTGGTCAGCAGGCCGATACCGCCGCTGCCTACCGTCAGCCGATAGTCACCGGCCAGCAGTTCACCGATGCCCACGCGTATGCCCTGGCCCAGCGGCAGCAGCACTAGGTCGAGCAGGCCCTGGCTGTTGCCGGTCGCCAGGGTTACCCAGTTGCCGCTGGCATTCTTCACCTGCAGGGTGAAGGTGGCGTTGTCCAGCAGCGCCAGGGCACTGTCGGTGCTCAGTGTCAGGGTAGGGTCAGCCGTGGTCCCGGCTGCGACGGTCCAGGTGAAAGTTTTGCTGAAGCCCGCGAGCAAGGTGCTGAACGTGTCCTGGTACACCCGCGTGCTCACCACCGGCGCCAGGTTAACCACGGCGGTGGCCAGGTTGTCGCTGGCAATGACCGGCGCGTTGGCATCCACATCGGGCGCCGTTACGGTGACATTGCCGGACAGGTTACCGCGTGGGTCGGTGAGGATGACGGACACCACCTGGCCGTTGTCCTGCGGCGGGTTCAGGGTGAGGGTGAAGGTACCGTTGGCCTGCACCGTGCCGGTCTGCAGCACGGTGCCGATGGCACTGCGTACGGTGACCGTGGCACCCACTTCACCGGTACCGGTCAGGCTGCTGCCGTCGGCGCTGAACTGCAGGTTGCCGGCAGCGGCGGGCGGGGTGAGGTCTGGCGCGGTCAGCGCAGTGCTGGTCGAGACGTTACCTGCACCGTCGGTAAGCGTCACCGTGAGGGCCTGGTTGTCGATTTGCGCAGCGGCCAGGCTGACCACGAACAGCCCGTTGCTGCCCACCGTCGCGGTCCCCAGCACGGTACCTGCGCTGTTGCGCACGGTGGCTGTACTACCCACCTGGCCAGAGCCGCTTACCGCAGTACCCAGGGCGTTGATGGTGGCCACCGGTGCGGCCGGTGGCGTGATGTCCGGGGCGGCCAGGCTGACACTGCCCGACAGGTTGCCAGCAGCATCGGCCTGGCGCACCACCAGTAACTGGCCGTCGTTCTGTGGTGTGGTCAGGGTAATGCTGAAGGTGCCATTGGCCTGCACCAGGCCGCTGCCCACTTGCCCACCAGGGCCCTGCACGGTCACGGTAGCGCCCGCCTCACCGTTGCCGGTCAGTACAGTACCTGTGCCGTTTATGGCAACGTTGGTGGGGGCGGCGGGGGGTTGCACGTCGGCAGCGGTGAAGCTGGTGCTGGCAGACACGTTGCCTGCTCGGTCGGCCTGGCTCAGGCTCAACACCTGGCCGTTCAACTGGGCAGCATTCAGGTTGACGCTGAAGTTGCCGGCGGTATTCACCACCGCAGTGCCCAGCACGGCATTGCTGGCGTCACGCACGGTGACGGTGGCACCTGCCTCGCCGCTGCCGGTCAGTACCAGGCCATTGGGCGACAGTGCGATCACCACCGGGCTGGCCGGTGGAGTGATGTCCGCTGCCACCACGAAGGTTGGCTGCGATTCGCCCCCCACCAGCGCCACGGCGGTTACCGTCAGCTGCTGGCCGTTCAGTTGCGGCGTATTCAATTGCAGGCTGAAGGCGCCGTTGAGGGTGGCGCCGCCCACGCCGATCTGATTGCCCGCGGCATCGTAAACCCGAATGCCGGTACCGGTAGGCGCGTTGCCCGTCAGCGTCAGGCCGTCGCCGGCCAGCACCACGTTGGTGGGCGGCACGGGTGGCGCTGCCAAGGGGGTGATGTACGTGACGCTGGCAGAGGTGTTGGACGCCGCGTCGGTCTGGTAGATCACCAGGCTGGCAACCGACCCTGCGGCTGGCTGCGTGACGATCTGGAACGTACCCGCCTCGCTTACCTCGCCAGTGCCGATCACCTGGTTGTTCTTGCTGATGGTGACGGTGGCGCCAGGTTCGCCACGGCCCGTGATCACGGTGAACGTGTTGTCCACCGCCAGGTCGGTGACGGGGGCAGGCGGGGAGGTATCCCGGGCCTGCACGGTTGCGGGTATCGACTCGTTACCGGCCGCGTCTGTAGACACGATGGTGAGCAACTGGCCGTTGTTCTGCAGAGGGTTCAGCGCAACCGTGAAGGCCCCACCCTCGGGCACTTGCACAGTTCCGACTTCGGCACCGTTCGGGCCGCGTACGCTAATGGTGCTGCCTGCCTCGGCAGTGCCGGTCAATGTCGCGCCCAAGGGGTCCAGCACCAGGTTTGAAGGCTGTACCGGAGGCGTCAGGTCAGGCGCATCGAGTGCCAGAGCCGGTGATGGATTGCCGGTAGCATCCTGGGCAATCACCGAGAGTGTCTGGCCGTTGACCTGAGCCGGCACCAACGCCAACACGAAGGTGCCATCAGCCGCCACCACGCCCTGACCAACCAGGTCGCCTGCATTGTTCAGCACAGTGACGCGCGCGCCGGCCTCGGCCGTGCCCACCACCTGGGTACCACTGTCGTTGATGGTGGCTACCACGGCAGCCGGTGGGGTGATGTCCAGGGCTGTGAGGCTGCTGATGGGGGAGACGTTGCCCGCCGCGTCGGTCAGGGTTACCTGCAGCACCTGGCCGTTGAGCTGGGCGGCGTCCAGTTGCACGGTGAAGATGCCGGCTGGTGTCACCTGGCCGGTACCGATCTGGCTGGTGCCGACGAATACCCGCACGGTGGCGCCCGGTTCGCCGATACCGCCCAGCGTGTCACCCGCCACGCTCAGCTGCAACGCCGTGGCTGCGGCCGGCGGGGTCAGGTCTGGTGCCACTACGCTGACCGGTTCGCTGACGTTGCCGGGTGGGTCGGCCTGTTGCACCGAGAGCACCTGGTTGTCGATTTGCGCAGGCGACAGTTCCACGCGGAAGCTGCCATCGGCAAGCACCGTGCCGGTGCCAAGCTGTACGCCGGCCGCGTTGCTGACGGTGACCGTGGCGCCGGCCTCACCCCGGCCGGTGACCACGCTGCCGTCGGCGTTGATGGTGACTTGGGTGAGGGCGTCAGGTGGGGTGAAGTCCGGCGTCTGCAGGGTCGCCACTGCAGATACGTTACCGGCAGCGTCTGCCTGGGTGAAGCTGAGCAGTTCGGCATTGCCCAGCGCGGGGTTGAGGTCAAGGGTGAAGTGGCCGCTGGCGTCTACCGTGGCGCTGCCAAGGGTTTCACCCTCGGCGTTTTTCACCGTGACCAGCGCGCCGGCTTCGCCACGGCCCGTAATGGTGACACCGTTGCTGGAGATGGCGAGCTCGCCGGGGGCAGCCGGCGGTGTGGTGTCTGGTGCCGTTATGACGCTGGGGAGCGACTGGTTGCCGGCCGCATCGGTGAGCAGCACTTCCACTTGTTGCCCATTGGCCTGGGGCGCCGCCAGGCTGACCTGGAAGGTGCCGTCGCCGCGCACGGTCGAGGTGCCCAGCACACTGCCGTCGGCAGCCAATACCCGTACCGCTGCGCCTGCCTCGCCCGTGCCGTTGAGCAGCGAACCGCCGCCGGCAAATGCCAGGCCCTGGGCAGGCTCGGGTGCAATGCGGTCAGGCACCACCAGGCTGACGCTGTTGGACTCGTTACCGGCCGCGTCGGTCTGGCTGGCGCTCAGCACTTCGCCGTTGAGTTGGGCCACCAGCAGGGTGGCGCTGAAGCGGCCATCGGCGTTCACCACAGCGGTGCCGAGGTCGACGCCGCCTGCGCCAGTGATGGTCACGGTTGCACCGGGCTCACCGAGGCCGGTCAGTACCAGGCCGTCGTTGGACAGCACCAGTGCACTCAGTGGTTGCGGCGCAGTGGTGTCAGGGGCCTGCAGGGTTGCAGGCAGAGACACCGCACCATCGGTGCCGAGCGCGTCTACCCGCAGGACCTCGCCGTTGGCCTGGGCGCTGCCCAGGTTGACGGTGAAGGTTCCATCGTTGGCTACCTGGCCACTGCCCAGCAATTCATCGTTGGGGCCATAGACCCTGACCGTGGTGCCACTGGCGGCCGTGCCTGACACCGACAGGCCGTTGGCGGCCAGCGTCAGGTTTTCGGGTGTCTGCGGTGCAAGCACGCCAGGTGCGGTGATGGTCTGGGCAACCGAGAGGTTCTGCGCCGCATCGGCCTGCACCACGCTCAAGAGCGTGCCTACAGGCGCGGCTGGGTCGAGAGAGACGCTGAAGCGGCCATCCGCTGCGACCTGGGCAGTGCCCAGCAGGGTGCCGTCGGCGGCGCTGACCCGGACCGTGGCCCCCACTTCACCATGGCCTACCAGAGAGGTGCCGTCGGCCGACACGGCCAGGTTGGTCACCGCTGCTGGCGGTGTGGTGTCCAGGGCCGTATAGGTGGCCACGGGCGACACATTGCCTGCGGCATCGGTCGCCGTTACCTGCAAGGTCTGCCCGTTGGTCTGTGGCGTATCCAGGGTGATCTGGAAGGTGCCGTTGCTGGCCACCCGTGCAGAGCCCAGGACGCTACCAGTGGCATCGCGCACGGCCACCGTGCTGCCTGCCTCGGCACTGCCGGTGAGTTGCAACCCATTTGCCGCCAACAGCAGATTGGCGGGCGCAGCCGGTGGCGTGAAGTCCGGTGCAGTGATCGCCACGGCGGGCGAGGTGTTGTTGCCAGCGTCGGTCTGGGTCACGCTCAGGCGCTGGGCATTGAGCTGGGCGCTGTCCAGGGTCAGGGTGAAACTGCCATTGGCCGCGACCAGGCCGGTACCGATGATGGTGCCGTCGATGCCGCGCACGGTAACCGTGGCGCCTGCTTCACCCAGGCCGGTGAGGGTCAGGCCATTGTTGTTCAGGGCTACGTTGGTCAGCGCAGCGGGCGGGGTCAGGTCCGGGGTAGGCAGCGTGACGGCGGTCGACGTGTTACCGGCTGCGTCTACCTGGGTTACCCCAATCGCCTGGCCACTGACCTGCGGCGTATCGAACACCACAGTGAAGCGGCCATCGGCACCCACGCTGGCAGTGCCCAGTACGGCGCCGGAGGCGTTGCGCACCTGCACCGTGGCGCCTGGCTCACCGCTGCCGGACAGCTGCCGGCCATCCAGGCTCAGCTGCGGGTTGCCCACCGCCGCAGGCGGGGTGCGGTCGGGCGTCAGCACGCTGGCAGGGCCGGACACGTTACCCGCAGCATCGCTCAAGGTTACCTGCAGGGCACTGCCGGTGGTCTGGGCGCTGGGCAGGGTGACCTGGAACTGCCCGCTCTGGTTGACCGTACCGGTAGCCAGCACGGCGCCGCTGGCATCACGTACCGTGACGGTGGCGCCGGCCTCGCCCTGCCCGCTGAGCACAGTGGCGGCACTGTTGAGGCTAAGATTGCTGGCGGCCGGTGGGGCCTGCAGGTCGGGTGCCTGCAAAGTGGTGGCCAGCGACACGTTGCCGGCGGCATCGGCCTGGGTCACCACCAGGTTCTGTGCGTTGACCACGGCAGGGACGAAGTTGACCGTGAACAAGCCGTTGGCGGCCACGGTCGCCGTACCCAACAGGTTGCCCTGGCCATCCGTGACCCTGACGGTGGCGCCGACTTCCCCTTGGCCGGTCAGCGTGCTGCCAATCCGGTCGATGGCAATGGCGGTGGGGGCGTCCGGTGCCGTGGTGTCTTCTGCCACTACGGTGGCAGGCACCGAAAGCTGCCCGCCAGCGCTGGCGCGAGCGGTCACGTGCAACGTCTGGGCATTGAGCTGCGCATTCAGGAAGAACACCCGGAAGGTGCCATCACTGCCCACAGTGGCGGTGCCGAGCGTTGCCCCTGCCGAGGTTACGGTAATCAGCGACCCCACGGTGCCTTGCCCGGTCAGCAGGAACCCGTCGGCGCTGATGGCTAGGCCACTCGGGGTGGCCAGTTCATTGCCGGTTGGGCCTGCCAGCGGCACATCGGGAGAGGAGTTGCCTGCCGGGTCGACCACCACCACGGTAACGGTTTCGCCAGCCGTCAGCGGCGGCGCTACCGGTACCACGAAGGTGCCATCTGCACCCACGGTTTCACTGCCGCGCTCGCTGCCATCGGGGTTACGGATAACCACCGTGCTGCCAGGCTCGGCGCCGCCGCCGACCACAGCGCCATCGGGGCTGATGGTGACATCGGTCGCCGGCAGCGGTGGGGTGGTGTCCGGGGCGGTAACGGTGATGGGGGCGGTGGCGTTGCCCGCTTGGTCGGTGACCACCACAGTCAGCGGCTCACCATTGAGTAGCGGAGTCGGCAGAGGGATGCTGAAGCTGCCGTCGCCAGTGACCGGCACGGTGATTTCCAGGCCGGTGCTGTCGCGTACGGTCACGGTCGCTGCGCCCGGCGCACTGCCGGAGACCTCGATGCCGTCTTCGCTCACTTGCACCCCGGTGGGCAGTTGAGGCGGGGTGATGTCGGGGGCGGTGATCTGCCCAGGTTGCGATGGGTTGCCGGCAGCGTCTACCAACACCACGTTCAGCAACTGGCCATCCAGCTGGGCGGGCGACAGCGGCACCGTGAAGTTGCCACCTGCCGGCACCTGCACACTGCCCAATACGTCTCCGTTGGCATTGCGCACTTCTACTGTGGCACCAGGCTCGCCGATGCCCTGCAGGGCGTCACCACCCGGATTGATCGCAAGGTCGGTGGCAGTGGCGGGTGGGGTGATGTCATCGGCGATGAACGTGGCCGAGGGGGAGACATTGCCCTGGCTGTCGCTCAACACTACCGACAACACTTCGCCATTGGTTTGTGGCGGGGTGAGTGGCACCTCGAAGTTGCCCTGTGCATCTACCAGCACGCTGCCGAGCAACGCACCACTGGCACTGCGTACTTCAACGGTGGTACCCGCTTCACCCTGGCCGGTCAGCAGTGTGCCAGCCAGGTTCAGCGCCAGCCCATCTGCTGGCAAAGGTGGCTCCAGGTCTGGCGCGATGAGGGTGCCTGCAGTTGAGAGGTTGCCAGCGGGGTCCGCCTGGGTCACCGACAGGGTCTGCCCGTTGAGCTGGGGCGGTGAGAGGGTAACGCTGAAGCTGCCATCTGCCTGCACCACGGCGGTACCGAGGGTCGTGCCAGTGCTGCCGGTAACGGTAACGCGTGCACCCGGTTCGCCGATGCCGGCCAGCAACACGCCATCGGCGGTCAGGGTGAGTTCACCGGGCATTGCCGGTGGCTCGTTGTCGGGCGCCATCAGGTCAACGGCCACAGACAGGTTGCCGGCCAGGTCGCGCTGCTCGATGCTCAGCATCTGGCCGTTGGTCTGCGGGGGCACCAGTGCTACTTCGAAGGCGCCGTTGGCGCCCACCTGCGCAGTGCCTAGCACGGTGCCGTCCGGGGCGCGCACGCTCACTGTCGCACCTGGCTCGCCAGTGCCTGTGACCACGCTGCCTTCGCCGTTGATCGCCGCACCTGTGACGGCCAGCGGTGGTGTGGTATCGGGCGCCGTGAAGGGTACTGGCCCGGCGCTGTTGCCCAGGCTGTCGGTCGCCTCGACGGTGAGGTTTTCACCATTGCGCTGCGCGGCTGCCAGGGTGACATCGAAGCGGCCATCGGCGCCGACGGTGGTGACACCCAGTACAGCGCCATTTGCAGCGCGCACGGTGATGATCGACCCAACTTGGCCCACCCCGGTGAGGTGCAGGCCGGCAGTGTCGATGCTCAAGGCCGACGGCTGTAGTGGGCCGTCCAGGTCGGGTGCGGTGACAGTAGTGCTCGAGCTGTTGCCGGCGGCATCGCGCAGCACCACTTCCAGTACCTGGCCATCGGTTTGTGGCGGGGTCAGTTGCACGCTGATCACGCCGTTGGCGCCTACCTGCGCCGTACCCAGCAGCGTGCCCTGGGCATCGGTGACCTCGACGGTGGTGCCGGCCTCACCGCGGCCGGTCAGCACGCTGCCATCGGGGCTCAGTTGCAGGTCGGTCGGCTCGCTGGGGGCGGTAATGTCCGGGGCAATCACTTGCACCGGCAGCGAGCGGTTACCACCGTCATCGATGGCCACCACCTCCAGGGTTTCCCCGTTGGCCTGCGGCGGTTGCAGGCCGAGGGTGAAATCGCCGTTGGCGCCGGCCTGGGCGCTGCCCAGCAAGGTGCCCTGGGCGTCGTGCACTTCAACTTGGCTATTGGCCGGCGCAGTACCGCTGACGCTGCTACCGTCAGCGGCCACCACGATTGCACTCGGGCTGGCTGGTACCGGCACCTGCGGCACGGTCACATTGGTGGCAATGGACGTGTTGCCGGCGGCATCGGTTTGCACCAGCACCAAGGCTTCGCCTGCATTCAGCGCAACACCCAGGTTCACGACGAAGGTGCCATTGGCAGCCACCGTGGCGGTGCCCAGCACGTCGCCGTTGGTATTGCGTACCTGCACCGTGGCACCCGCTTCGCCGTGCCCGGCAACGGCAAAGCTACCGGCGCCGGTGACCACATCGGTAATGGCGGCCGGTGGGGTGATGTCCGGGGCGGTGTAGGCCAATGGCAGTGAGGTATTGCCGGCAGCGTCGGTCATGGTAATCGACAGTGCCTCGCCATTGGCCTGCGGCGGAGTCAGCGTGAGGCTGAACGTGCCTGAGCCTTGCACGATGGCATTGCCGATCAGGTTGCCTGCTGCGTCGCGGACCTCGACCCGTGCGCCGGCTTCGGCGGTACCGGTCAGGGTGACGCCCGCATTGAGTACCAGGTCAGTTGGCTGCGCAGGCGGCACTTGGTCGGGTGCGCTCAGCGAAACCGGCGTGGACACGTTGCCCGCCGCATCGCTCAGGGTGACCTGCAACGCAGAACCATCCACCACTGGCGGCTGCAGCTGCACCACGAAGCTGCCGTCGGCCTGCACGGTCGCGCTTGCCAGCAACTGCCCCTGGTCATTGCGCACCTGCACGGTGGTGCCTGCTTCGCCACGGCCCGAGACGGTGCCGCCGCTGGCACTGATGGCCAGGTCTGTTGCAGGTTGGGGTGGGGTGGTATCGATGCCGGTGTCGATGGTCGGCGCAGTCACCAACCCGGGGGCGGAGGTGTTGCCCGCCGTGTCGGTGGCCGTGACCTGCAATTGCTCGCCCGCCACCTGCGCAGGTGTCAGGCCGATGCTGAAGGCACCGGTGGCACCCACCACAGCCGAGCCCAATACCGTGATGCCATCCGCCGCGAGTACGCGCACGGTGCTGCCGGCCTCGGCGCGGCCTGTCACCACATTGCCGTCAGCGCTGACCAGCAGCTGACCGGGTTCCTGCGGCGGGGTGATGTCCGGCGCTGTGATCTGTACGGGCAGCGACGCGGTACCATTGCCGTCGACGGCCACCACGTCCAGCAATTGACCGTTGGCCTGGGCAGGTTGGAGGGGGACGGTGAAGGTGCCTTCGGCCCCGACCACCACACTGCCTACCAACGTGCCATCGGCATCGCGTACTTGCACGCGGCTGCCAGCAGGGGCAGTGCCGCTGATGCTGCTGCCGTCCTCGGCAACGGCCAGGCCAGTTGGGCTGGCAGGCGTCGGCAGGGTTGGCACCTCGAACACCAGCGCCTGAGAAGCATTGCCGCTGGGGTCGGTCTGCACGAGCGTCAATTGCGCGCCGGGCAGGGCAGGCGTGTCAAGGTTGAGCAGGAATGTGCCGTTAACATCCACCACGCCGCTGCCGATCAGCGCACCATTGCCATCGCGCACTTCGATAGACGCGCCGGCTTCGCCGCGACCGCTCAGGGTGACGCCGGCGTTGCCGACCACGATGTTGCTGACGGGGGCTGGCGGGGTAATGTCCGGGGTGTCGAACTGCAGTGGCGCAGAGCGGTTGCCAGCGGCGTCCACCAGGCGTACGTCCAGCACTTCACCGTTGGCTTGAGGTGGCGACAGGGTAAGGCTGAAGGTGCCATCTGCTGTAACGCTGCCGGTGCCGACCAGTACGCCGGCCGCAGTGCGTACCTCTACGGTGGCGCCAGGTTCACCGCGGCCGGTAAACGTGGCCCCAGCGTCCAGGGCAAGGTCGGTGGGCTGTGCCGGGGCTTGCAGGTCTGGGCTGACCACCGTTGCCGGTGGCGAAACATTGCCTGCGGCATCGGTGAGCACCACTTGCAGGCTGCTGCCATCCCTTACTGCAGGGTCGAGCGTGAGTTGGAACGTGCCATCCGCGTTCACGCTGCCGCTGACCAGCAGGTTGCCTTGGGTGTCACGCACTTGCACCGTGGCGCCGGCTTCGCCTCGGCCGCTCAGCAGGGCACCGGCCAAGCCGATGATCAGGTCAGTAGGCGCGAGCGGCGGGGTGGTGTCGCCGCCATCGATATCCGGCGCGGTGATGCTGCCTGCGCCGGAGACGTTGCCGGCGCCATCGGTGGCAGTCACTTGCAGTACCTCGCCATTCACTTGTGGCGGCGCCAGGGTGACGCTGAAGCTGCCAGTGGCACCCACCACGACGCTGCCCAGCACGGTGGTGCCGTCGGCAGCCAGGACGCGGATGGTGCTGCCCGGCTCGCCGCGGCCACTGACCTGGGTGCCATCTGTATTGATCGCCAGGTCGCTTGGGATGACCGGGGGTGTGATGTCGGGGGCTGTGATTTGGGCTGGCAGGGAAGACAGGCCGCCTTCAATGGCGACTACGTCCAGCAATTCACCGTTGGCTTGGGCTGGATTGAGCGGGATGCTGAAGGTGCCGTCGGCATTGGCGGTGGCGCTGCCGATCAGCGTGCCATCCGTGTCTCGGACTTCGACGCGTGAACCCGCGGGTGCGGTACCGGTGAGCGCTGTACCGTCCGCGTTGACGATCAGGTTGGTCGGGCTCTCCGGCGCGATGGTAAGAGGGACCTCGTAATCCACGGCGACCGAAGCGTTACCGCTTGGGTCGATCTGCACCAGGCTCAATTGCTCGCCGGGCTGTGCAGCAGGATCGAGGCTGACCAGGAAGGTGCCGTTGGCGG
>NZ_BCAV01000062.1:0-3698 GCF_001320125.1 Pseudomonas sp. NBRC 111119 | reverse complement strand
GGGTGCAGAAACGTTACCGGCAGCATCGACCAGCTGTACATCCAGGGCTTGGCCGTTGGCCTGTGCAGGGGAGAGCGTGATGTTGAACAGCCCGTCCGATCCGACGATGCCAGTCCCTATCACGGTGCCAGCGGCATCACGCACCTGAACGGTAGCGCCCGGCTCACCGCGACCGGTGAAGGTAACGCCATCTACCAAAGCCAGGTCGGTGGGTTGTGCGGGAGCAGTGAGGTCCGGCGAGGCGACGCTGCCTGGTTGCGATACGTTGCCAGCGGCATCGGTAAGGGTAACCTGCAGGGTGCTGCCGTCTTTCACCGCAGGGTTCAGCGACACTGCAAATGTGCCATCCGATCCTACAGTCCCAGTGGCGATAACATTACCTGCGGCATCACGAATCTGCACGGTAGCACCGGCTTCGCCGCGACCGGTGAGCTGAGTGCCCGCTGAACCGATCGCCAGATCCACCGGGGCAGCCGGTGGCGTGGTGTCGACGCCGTCGATATCAGGCGCCGTAAACGTACTGGCTTCGGAGGTATTGCCAGCAGCATCTGTGGCAGTGGCGCGCAGCACTTCGCCGTCTACCTGTGGCGGGCTGAGGGTGATGTTGAAAATGCCCGTTGGTCCTACCAGTGCGGTGCCGAGCTGCGTGCCGTCGGCAGTGGTTACACGCACGGTGCTGCCGGGCTCTGCACTACCGGTCACCAGACTGCCGTCAGCGCTTATCGTAAGTTGGGCTGGCGCATCTGGCGCGGTGATGTCAGGTGCCGTGACTTGGGCGGGGAGTGAAGACATGCCGTCTTGAATGGCGACTACATCCAGCAATTCACCGTTGGCTTGGGCTGGATTGAGCGGGATGCTGAAGGTGCCATCGGCATTGGCAACAGCACTACCGATCAACGTACCATCTGCCCCACGGACTTCTACGCGAGAGCCAGCCGGCGCAGTACCCGTCAGCGCTGTACCGTCCGCGTTGACGATCAGGTTGGTCGGGCTCTCCGGCACGGTAATAAGAGGGACCTCGTAATCGACGGCGACCGAAACGTTTCCGCTACCGTCGATTTGAACCAGGCTCAATTGCTCGCCGGGCTGTGCAGCAGGATCGAGGCTGACCAGGAAGGTGCCGTTGGCAGTGACCAAGCCACGGCCCAGCAGATTGCCGTCGGCGTCACGCACTTCGACAGTAGCGCCGGGTTCGCCTCGCCCGCTCAGAGCAGTGCCGCCAGGACCGACCAGAATATTGGTCACCGCATCGGGCGGGGTGATGTCGGGTGCATCGAATTGCAGGGGTGCAGAAACGTTACCAGCAGCATCGATTAGCCGTACATCCAGTGCCTGGCCGTTGGCCTGGGCTGGCGACAAGGTCAGGCTGAACAGCCCGTCTGAACCGACAACGCCAGTGCCGATCAGAGCGCCAGCGGCATCACACACCTGAACCGTGGCGCCGGGTTCACCGCGACCGGTGAAGGTCACGCCATCTGCCAAGGCCAGGTCGGTGGGTTGCGCGGGTGCAGTGAGGTCGGGCGAGGCGACGCTGCCTGGTTGCGAAACATTGCCCGCAGCATCGGTGAGGATGACTTGCAGGGTGCTGCCGTCTTTCACAGCAGGGTTCAGCGACACTGCAAATGTGCCATTCGGCCCTACGGCCCCAGTGGCAATGACATTACCTGCGGCATCACGCACCTGCACGGTGGTGCCGGCTTCACCGCGGCCAGTCAATTGAGTACCGGCAAGGCCCACCACCAGATTGATAGGTGCATCAGGTGGCGTGGTATCGACGCCGTCGATGTCCGGCGCGGTCACGGTGCTGGCGGTTGATGTATTGCCAGCGGCATCGGTGGCGGTGGCTTGCAGCACTTCGCCATCCACCTGGGGTGGCATCAGGCTGATGCTGAACAAGCCCGTTGCGCCGACCACTGCGGTGCCAAGCTCAGTGCCGTTGGCACTCAGGATACGTACGGTGCTACCCGGTTCTGCGCGGCCAGTGATTACAGTCCCGTCTGCGCTGACGGCCAATTCGGTCGGTGCCGCAGGTGCGGTGATATCGGGGGCGGTGACTTGGGCGGGGAGGGAAGACAGGCCGTTTTCGATGGCCACCACGTCCAGAAATTCACCGTTGGCCTGTGCTGGATTCAGCGTGATACTGAAGGTGCCATCGGCATTGGCAACAGCACTACCGATCAACGTGCCATCTGCCCCACGGGCTTCTACGCGAGAGCCAGCCGGCGCAGTACCCGTCAGCGCTGTACCATCCGCGCTAATGGCCAGATTGGTTGGGCTTTCTGGTGCAGTAGTAACGGGAACCTCGTAATCCACGGCCACCGAAGCGTTACCGCTTGGGTCGATTTGCACCAGGCTCAGTTGCTCGCCGGGCTGTGCAGCAGGATCGAGGCTGACCAGGAAGGTGCCGTTGGCATTGACCACGCCACGGCCCAGCAGATCGCCGTCGGCGTCACGCACCTCGACGGTAGCGCCGGCTTCGCCTCGCCCGCTCAGGGCAGTGCCGCCAGGACCGACCAGAATATTGGTCACCGCATCGGGCGGGGTGATGTCGGGTGCATCGAATTGCAGAGGTGCAGAAACGTTGCCTGCAGCATCGACCAGCTGTACATCCAGGGCTTGGCCATTGGCCTGGGCTGGCGACAAAGTCAGGCTGAACAGTCCGTCAGACCCGACAATGCCAGTGCCGATCAGGGTGCCAGCGGCATCACGCACCTGCACGGTAGCACCCGATTCACCGCGACCGGTGAAGGTCACGCCATCTGCCAAGGCCAAGTCGGTGGGTTGCGCGGGTGCAGTGAGGTCGGGCGAGGCGACGCTGCCTGGTTGCGAAACATTGCCCGCAGCATCGGTGAGGATGACTTGCAGGGTGCTGCCGTCTTTCACAGCAGGGTTCAGCGACACTGCAAATGTGCCATTCGGCCCTACGGCCCCAGTGGCAATGACATTACCTGCGGCATCACGCACCTGCACGATGGTGCCGGCTTCGCCTCGGCCAGTCAATTGAGTACCGGCAAGGCCAACCATCAGGTCAACAGGTGCCGCAGGCGGCGTGGTATCCACGCCATCGATGTCCGGCGCAGTCACGGTGCCAGCGGCGGATGTATTACCAGCCGCATCTGTAGCGGTGGCTTGCAGCACTTCGCCATCTACCTGAGGTGGTGTCAGATTGATGCTGAACAAGCCCGTTGCGCCGACCACTGCGGTGCCAAGTTCAGTACCGTTGGCACCCAGGATACGTACGGTGCTACCCGGTTCTGCGCGGCCAGTAATTACAGTCCCGTCTGCGCTGACGGCCAATTCGGTCGGCGCCGCAGGTGCGGTGATATCGGGGGCGGTGACTTGGGCGGGGAGGGAAGACAGGCCGTTTTCGATGGCCACCACGTCCAGCAATTCACCGTTGGCCTGGGCTGGATTCAGCGGGATGCTGAAGGTGCCATCGGCATTGGCAACAGCACGACCGATCAACGTGCCATCTGCCCCACGGGCTTCTACGCGAGAGCCAGCCGGCGCAGTACCCGTCAGCGCTGTACCATCCGCGC
Source organism: Pseudomonas sp. NBRC 111119 (assembly GCF_001320125.1). Taxonomy (NCBI): domain Bacteria; kingdom Pseudomonadati; phylum Pseudomonadota; class Gammaproteobacteria; order Pseudomonadales; family Pseudomonadaceae; genus Pseudomonas; species Pseudomonas sp. NBRC 111119. Next base: position 159 of record NZ_BCAV01000062.1, on the reverse strand, counting down.
TAATGGCCAGATTGGTTGGGCTTTCTGGTGCAGTAGTAACGGGAACCTCGTAATCCACGGCCACCGAAGCGTTACCGCTTGGGTCGATTTGCACCAGGCTCAGTTGCTCGCCGGGCTGTGCAGCAGGATCGAGGCTGACCAGGAAGGTGCCGTTGGCAG
>NZ_BCAV01000061.1:0-87293 GCF_001320125.1 Pseudomonas sp. NBRC 111119 | reverse complement strand
AAGCAACAGCAACAGCAAAAAGGCGGGGCGGGACTGTAACGGAATGGAGTGGTTGAGATGGGTTCGAGCAGGTAGCTGAACCATAAAAAAGGCCACCCGAAGGTGGCCTTAATGAACTAGAGAATGTTCGAACTTACACAGCCGCAACAGGGCGCATGTAGGAGATCGGTGCCGTACTGGCATCTTCGAACGTAACCACTTCCCAAGCATCAGTTTCAGCAATCAACTTGCGCAGCAGCTGGTTGTTCAGCGCGTGCCCGGACTTGAAGCCCTTGAACTCGCCGATCAGGCTGTTGCCCAGCAGGTAGAGGTCGCCAATGGCATCGAGGATCTTGTGCTTCACGAATTCGTCTTCGTAGCGAAGGCCGTCTTCGTTCAGTACACCTTCCTCGTCGACCACGATGGCGTTCTCGACGCTACCACCCAACGCAAGGTTGTGCTTGCGCAGGTATTCGATGTCACGCATGAAGCCGAAGGTGCGGGCGCGGCTCACTTCCTTCACGAACGACGTGCTGGAAAAGTCGACGCTGGCGCTCTGGGTCCGGTTGCGAAGCACCGGGTGATCGAAGTCGATCTCGAAGCTCACCTTGAAACCTTCGAAAGGCAGGAACGTGGCGCGCTTGTCGCCCTCTTCCACGGTTACCTCACGCAGGATGCGGATGAACTTCTTGGCTGCGTCCTGTTCTTCCAGGCCGGCAGACTGAATCAGGAATACAAAAGGTCCGGCGCTGCCATCCATGATCGGCACTTCCGAGGCGGAGAGCTCGACGTAGGCGTTATCGATGCCCAAACCCGCCATGGCGGAGAGCAAGTGCTCGACCGTATCGACCTTGACGTCACCGTTGACCAGCGTCGTCGACATGGTTGTTTCGCCGACGTTGGCCGCACGCGCAGGGATCTCGACCACAGGGTCCAGGTCGGCGCGGCGGAAGACGATGCCGGTGTCAACAGGTGCAGGCTTGAGGGTCAGGTAGACCTTCTCCCCGGAGTGCAGACCGACACCTGTGGCACGGATGGTATTCTTCAGGGTGCGTTGTTTAATCATGGCATTGGCCGCTTCAGCGCAAATTGCGAACAGGTATCAACAAAGGCTGGGGATGATAACAGACCCAACCTTTGATGAATACCAATCACCCTTATACCCCTGATAAATTTCATTAATCGGCCTGACGACGCAGGAATGCCGGAATATCGAGGTAATCCAGGTCGTCCTGAGGGTTCAGCTTGGCGGCTGCGGCGGCACCGGCGTGGGCCTGGTTACGCATTACGGTCGGGCGCTCCAGGTCACGGTAGTTGACCGCTGGCTGCTCCTGGCGCACCGGGGCAGGGTTGGATGCCTCGTAGGCCTGCTGGGCAGTTTGCAGGGTGTTGTCGACAACCTTGACCGGCTTCTCGATACGCGCACCCAAGCCAGTGGCCACAACGGTGACGTGCAGCTCGTCGCGCATGTCCGGGTCGATCACGGTACCCACCTTGACCATGGCGTGGTCGGAGGCGAAGGCTTCGATGATGCTACCCACATCGGAGTATTCACCCAGCGACAGGTCAGGGCCTGCGGTGATGTTCACCAGGATGCCACGGGCGCCCTGCAGGTTGACATCTTCAAGCAGCGGGTTGCGGATGGCCGCCTCGGTGGCCTCGCGAGCACGGTTCGGGCCACTGGCGCAGCCGGTACCCATCATGGCCATGCCCATCTCGCCCATCACGGTGCGCACGTCGGCAAAGTCGACGTTGATCATGCCAGGGCGCTTGATGATGTCGGAGATACCGCGCACGGCGCCGGCCAGCACGTCATCCGCCTTGGCGAAGGCAGACAGCAGGCTTGCATCCTTGCCCAGGATGGTCAGCAGCTTCTCGTTGGGGATGGTGATCAACGAGTCGACGCTTTCAGCCAGCATGCGGATGCCTTCGTCGGCGATCTGCATGCGCTTGCGGCCTTCGAACGGGAACGGACGCGTCACCACCGCAACGGTGAGGATGCCCATTTCCTTGGCCACTTCGGCAATGATCGGTGCTGCACCGGTACCGGTACCGCCGCCCATGCCAGTGGTGATGAACACCATGTTGGTGCCTTGCAGCACTTCGGCGATGCGCTCACGGTCTTCCAGCGCGGCCTGGCGGCCGACTTCCGGATTGGCACCTGCACCCAGGCCCTTGGTCACGCCAGTGCCCAATTGCAGGATGGTGCGTGCACCGATGTTTTTCAGGGCTTGAGCATCGGTGTTAGCGCAGATGAATTCCACGCCTTCAATGCTGCTCTTGACCATGTGGTTGACGGCGTTGCCACCACCACCACCTACACCGATCACCTTGATGACCGGGCTTTGCGGGACGTTGTCTACGAGCTCGAACATTTTCCCTCTCCTTACAGTTCTCTAGTTGTCGCGCCTACCACTACTGCTTTGAAACTTAGAAGTTGCCTTGAACCCACCGCTTGAAGCGCTCAAGCACCGGGGCCTTCGGTTCATCGCCATAGCTGTTGTTGCTGCTGTTGCCGGTCAAAGGCAGGTCTTCGGTCTGCTTTTGCAGGCCGTAGGTAAGCAAGCCCACACCGGTGGAATAGATCGGGTTGCGCACCACGTCGCTCAGCCCCCGAACGCTGTGCGGTACGCCCAGGCGTACCGGCATGTGGAAGATTTCTTCGGCCAGTTCAACGGCGCCTTCCATTTTTGCAGTACCGCCGGTGAGGACGATGCCCGCGGGCACCAGGTCCTCGTAGCCGCTGCGGCGCAGTTCGGCCTGGATCAGCGTGAAGAGCTCGTCGTAACGCGGCTCCACGACTTCGGCCAGGGCCTGGCGCGACAGTTCGCGCGGCGGACGGTCGCCCACGCTTGGCACCTTGATGGTTTCGCCGGCGCCGGCCAGCTTGGCCAGGGCACAGGCGTAACGGATCTTGATTTCCTCGGCGTACTGTGTGGGCGTGCGCAGGGCCATGGCAATGTCATTGGTCACCTGGTCGCCGGCAATCGGGATCACCGCCGTGTGGCGGATGGCGCCTTCGGTGAAGATGGCGATGTCGGTGGTACCACCACCGATGTCCACCAGGCACACGCCCAGCTCTTTCTCGTCATCGGTCAGCACCGAGTAGGCCGAGGCCAGTTGCTCGAGGATGATGTCGTCGATTTCAAGGCCGCACCGGCGCACGCACTTTTCGATGTTCTGGGCAGCGTTGACGGCGCAGGTCACCACGTGAACCTTGGCCTCCAGGCGTACGCCCGACATGCCCAGCGGCTCGCGCACACCTTCCTGGTTGTCGATCACATAGTCCTGCGGCAGGGTGTGCAGCACACGCTGGTCTGCCGGGATGGCGACGGCCTGGGCCGCATCCAGTACCCGCTCCAGGTCGGCCAGGCTGACCTCACGGTCGCGAATGGCGACGATACCGTGGGAGTTGAGGCTGCGGATGTGGTTACCGGCTACGCCGACGAATGCCGAGTGAATGCGGCAACCGGCCATCAGCTGCGCTTCTTCAACGGCACGCTGGATCGACTGCACGGTGGACTCGATGTTCACCACCACGCCTTTTTTCAGGCCCCGGGACGGATGGGTGCCGATCCCGACGATTTCCAGGGTACCGTCCTCGCCCACCTCACCCACCAGCGCCACCACCTTGGAGGTGCCAATGTCCAGCCCGACGATCATTTTGCCGCTATGCGCGTTTGCCATGGTCCTGCCTCTCTCTAATTCTTCGCAACGGCGGGTTGGGCCGTCGTCGGTGCAATCGGTTCCCGCCAGCCAACGGCAAGCCCGTTGGCGTATCGCAGATCGATGCGGGCGATGTTGGCGATCTGCTCTTTAAGCGTCTTGTCGTAAATGGCAATGAAACGGCGCATCTTCTCTACCAGATGGTCGCGCCCCAGCAGCAGCTCGATGCCTGGCCCGGCGCTGCTCGCACCCGTGGTCAGGAACCAGCTGCCTCGCTCGCGCAGCTCCAGGCGCGCGATGGAAAAGCCCAGGGGGCGCAGCATCTGGCTCAGTACCTGATACTGCTGCATGACTTGTTGCTGTGCACGCTGCGGCCCGGCCAACTGCGGCAGGTGCTCGTAGTTGGCCAGCTCGCGCGGTGTGAACGCCTGGCCCTGGTTGTTGAGCAAGGCTTCATCACCCCAGCGCGCCACCGGCAGTTGTTCTTCGAGGCGGATCACGACCTCGTCCGGCCATACACGGCGTACTTCGGCGTGGGCGATCCAGGGCATCTGCTCAAGCTCGGTACGCATCGCCGGCAGGTCGACGGTGAAGAAGCTGGCCGCCACGTAGGGGGCGATGCGCTGCTGCACGGACTGCTGGCTGATGTAGGTCAGGTCGCCCTGCACGTCGATCTTGGTGATGGGCCGGTCGGCATAGGGCATCAGCCGCACCGCGCCCTCGTACGCACCAAAACCTGCGGCTACCAGCAGCACCGGCCACAGCAGGCGCTTGAGGCCGCCCAGGCTAGGCCGCGGCAGGCGCGCCGATACGGGCTCGTCGGCCACCAGCCGGCTGGCACCACGCGGCACCGGCTTGCTACGGCCGGTAACGGGTTGCTGCTGACGTATCATCGCGCCTTGCATGATGGTTAACCTCGCGTCGCCATGCTGTCGGCCAGGATCGCCAGCACCAGTTGCTGGAAGTCCAGGCCGGCCGCGCGGGCCGCCATGGGCACCAGGCTATGATCAGTCATGCCAGGTGCGGTGTTGACTTCGAGCAGCCAGAACCGGCCCTGCTCGTCCTGCATCACGTCCAGCCGGCCCCAGCCTTCGATGCCGATGGCATCGCAAGCACGGGCGGTCAGGTCGATCAGTTCCTGTTCCTTGACACTGTCCAGCCCGCAGGGAATGCGGTACTGGGTGTCGTTGGCGATGTACTTGGCGTCGTAGTCGTAGAACACGTGCGGGGTACCCAGGGCGATTGGCGGCAGCACCTGCCCGCGCAGTACCGCAATGGTGAACTCCGGGCCGTGAATCCACTGTTCAACGAGTACCTGGGAATCGTAGTTGGCGGCGTCTTGCCAGGCGGCGACCAGTTCCTGCTCGCTGTTCACCTTGGCCATGCCGATGCTGGAGCCTTCATGGGCAGGTTTGACGATGAGCGGGAAGCCCAGTTCCGTGCTGGCACGCAAACAATCGCTTTCGCTTGCCAATACTGCGTGGCGTGGCGTGGGGATGCCCAGGCTCTGCCACACCTGCTTGGTGCGCAGCTTGTCCATGGCCAGCGCCGACGCAAGGATGCCACTGCCGGTGTAGGGGATGCCCAGGCACTCCAGCAAGCCTTGCATGCTGCCGTCTTCGCCGCCGCGACCGTGAAGGATGATGAACGCACGGTCGACCTTCTCGCTTTGCAGGCGGGTGAGCAGGTCGTCGCCCACATCGATGGCAACCACGTCCACACCCGCTGCCGTCAGTGCGCTGATCACGGCAGCGCCGGACTTCAGCGACACTTCGCGTTCGGCGCTCTTGCCGCCGTACAGTACCGCGACGCGGCCGAACGCCTTGACGTCCAGGGTGGAGTGCAACGTGTCGTAGGCGCTGGTCATTTCGACTTCTCCTGCTTGGCGCCAGCGAACAGCGGGCTTTTCATCAATTGCGGGGCCAGGCCGCCGACGTCGCCGGCCCCCTGGCAAATCAGGATGTCGCCGGCACGCAGCAAGGGCTTGACCAGCGGCGCCAGCTCGGCGCCACGTTCGATGTAGATCGGGTCCAGCTTGCCGCGCTGGCGGATGCTGTGGCACAGCTGGCGGCTGTCGGCGCCCGGGATCGGCTCTTCACCGGCGGGGTACACCTCCATCAACAGCAGCACGTTGGCATCGCCCAGCACCTGGACGAAATCGTCGTACAGGTCACGGGTACGGCTGTAGCGGTGCGGCTGATACACGATCACCAGGCGGCGGCTGGGCCAGCCACCGCGTACCGCCTTGATCACAGCAGCCACTTCGGTAGGGTGATGGCCGTAGTCGTCCACCAGCATCACGCTGCCACCGTCTACCGGCAGTTCGCCATACACCTGGAAGCGCCGGCCGACACCCTGGAAGCCGGACAGGCCCTGGATGATGGCGTCGTCGGCAATGCCTTCGTCGGTGGCGATGGCGATGGTGGCCAGGGCATTCAGCACGTTGTGGTTGCCCGGCATGTTCACCGACACTTCCAGCGGCTCGCAGTCGCGGCGCAGCACGGTGAAGTGGGTTTGCATGCCCTGCTGGCGCACGTTGATGGCGCGGATGTCGGCCTCTTCGCTGAAGCCGTACGTCACCGTCGGGCGCTTGACCTGCGGCAGGATCTCGCGCACTACCGGGTCGTCCAGGCACATCACGGCCAGGCCGTAGAACGGCAGGTTGTGCAGGAATTCGACAAAGGTTTTCTTCAGCTTGTTGAAGTCACCTTCGTAGGTAGCCATGTGGTCGGCGTCGATGTTGGTGACCACGGCAACCATCGGTTGCAGGTGCAGGAAGCTGGCGTCGCTCTCGTCGGCTTCGGCGATCAGGTAGCGGCTGGTGCCCAGCTGGGCGTTGGTGCCGGCTGCAGTCAGGCGGCCACCGATGACGAACGTAGGGTCCAGGCCGCCTGCGGCGAACACTGATGCCAGCAGGCTGGTGGTGGTGGTCTTGCCGTGGGTGCCGGCAACGGCCACACCATGGCGGTAACGCATCAGTTCGGCCAGCATCTCGGCGCGCGGTACCACCGGGATACGGCGCTCCAGCGCGGTGGCCACTTCCGGGTTGGCAGGGTTGATCGCGCTCGACACCACCAGCACATCGGCGGTGGCCGCGTTCTCGGCGCGGTGGCCGACGAAGATCTGGGCGCCGAACGATTCCAGGCGCTCGGTGACAGGCGAGGCCTTCAGGTCGGAACCGGACACTTCATAGCCCAGGTTCAGCAGCACCTCGGCGATGCCGCACATGCCCACACCGCCAATGCCGACGAAGTGAATGCGACGGATACGGCCCATTTTCGGCTGGGGCATGGCTTTCTGGCTCTCAACCATGGGCCACCTCCAGGCAGATGTCGACTACGGTGCTGGTTGCAGCAGGTTTGGCCAGGCGTCTTGCAGTACCAGCCATGACAGTGAGTTTCTCGGGTTGCATCAGCACCTCGTTCAGGCGTTCAGCGAGCTGCGCTGCGCCAGTTGTCGCTTGTGGCATCAGGAAGGCAGCGCCTTCACGGGCCAGATATTGGGCGTTGTGGGTCTGGTGATCGTCGATGGCATGGGGCAAGGGCACCAGCATCGAAGGCAGGCCCGCTGCCGCCAGCTCGCTGACAGTCAGGGCGCCGGCCCGGCACACCACCAGATCAGCCCAGCCGTAGGCATGGGCCATGTCCTTTATGAAGGGCTCTACCTGAGCCTCTATGCCAGCCTCGCGATAACGCTCGGCGGTAACCGGCGCATGCTGCTTGCCGGCCTGATGGAACACCTCTGGCCTTACGGCCGCAGGCACTTCTGACAGCGCCTTAGGCAACAATTTGTTCAATGGTTCCGCACCCAGGCTACCGCCGAGTACCAGCAGGCGTGCCGGGCGCGCAGCCAGCGGTGCGCGCTGTGCATCCATGAACAGCTCAGGGCGCACCGGGTTACCGGTGGTACGGCGCTTGTCGCTGGCGTCGAATGTATTCGGGAACGCCTCGCATACTCGCGCCGACAGCGGTGCCAGCAGACGGTTGGCGGTACCGGCCCGGGCGTTTTGCTCGTGGATGACCAGCGGGACACCGCACAGCTTGGCCGCCACACCGCCTGGGCCGGTGACGTAGCCACCGAAGCCCAGCACGCAGACCGGCTTGAGCTGACGGATCACACGCCGGGCCTGCAAGACCGACTTGATCAGCATCAGCGGCGCCTTCAGCAGGGACAGCTTGCCCTTGCCGCGCAAACCGCTGACCTCGATGCGGTGCAACGGCAGACCTGCCTGAGGCACCAGTTCGTTCTCGATGCCACGCGGCGTACCCAGCCAGTGCACGGCATACCCGCGGGCCTGGAACTCACGGGCGCAGGCCAGGGCCGGGAACACGTGGCCCCCGGTGCCGCCCGCCATGATCAATACGTTTTTGCCGTCAGCGGCCATGACTGGGCTCCTCGGCAAAATCGCTCTCGCTGAATTCATGTTCCTCGCTACCCAGGTGCGTGCGGCTTTCCCACTCGATGCGCAGCAACAGGCCTACGCAGGCACAGCAGATCACCAGGGAACTACCGCCATAACTGAGGAACGGCAGGGTCAGGCCCTTGGTCGGCAACAGGCCGACGTTCACGCCGATGTTGATCAGGAACTGGCCAATCCACAGGAAGGCCAGGCCGAATGCCATATAGGCAGCAAAAAACTGTTTGGCTTTCTCGGCCCACAAACCGATGTAAAGGGCACGCACGGTGACAAATACGAACAGCGCGATGGTGACCAGCGAGCCGACCACGCCCAGCTCTTCTGCCAGCACCGAGAACACGAAGTCGGTGTGGGCTTCTGGCAGGTAGAACTGCTTCTGCACACTGTTGCCCAGGCCCACCCCCAGCCACTCGCCACGGCCGAAGGCAATCAGCGCCTGGGTAAGTTGGTAGCCCGAGCCGAACTGGTCGGACCAGGGGTCGGTGAAGGTAATCAACCGCGCCATTCGATAGGGCTGCGCCTGTACCAGCACGAACACCGCCACCACCGCCAGCACTACCATCAGGCTGAAGCGGAACAGCCCCACCCCGCCGAGGAACAGCATGGCAGCAGCCGCACCCATCATGACCACGGTGGCGCCGAAGTCCGGCTCCATCAGCAGCAGGCCGGCCATGGGCAGCAGCACGATGAACGGCTTGAAGAAGCCCATCCAACTTTCGCGCACCTCGGTCTGGCGCCGCACCAGGTAACCGGCGAGGTAGATGACCACGAATACCTTGGCGATTTCAGACGGCTGCACGTTGAAGAAACTGAAGCCGATCCAGCGCATCGAACCGTTCACCTCGCGGCCAATGCCGGGCACCAGCACCAGCACCAGCAGGCCGAAGGCGCCCAGCAGCATCATGAAGCCCATGCGCTGCCAAGTGGCGATCGGCACCATCATGGTCGCGCCGCAGGCGACCAGGCCCAGGAACACGTACACCAGGTGGCGGTACATGTGGTAGAGCGGGTTACCCGACTGCACGGCAGCCACTTCCGACGAAGCCGAGGTGATCATCACCAGGCCAAGGCCCAGCAAGGCCAGGCAACCTGCCAGCAGCGCGAAGTCCAGGTCGATGCCACGGCCACTGATCAGTGGCGACGGGTAAGGCTTGAGGACACCGAAGATCATGCGAGTGCCTCCGCGGCCTGGGCAAACAGGCGCCCGCGTTCTTCGAAGTTCCTGAACATGTCGAGGCTGGCGCAGGCCGGCGACAGCAGCACGGCGTCCCCGCGCTGGGCCAGTTCGGCGCATTGGCGCACGGCATCTTCCAGGGTGCCGACGCGCACCAGCGGCACGTCGTCGCCCAGTGCGTCGGCCAGGCGCTCGGCATCACGGCCCAGCAGCACTACCGCGCGGCAGAAACGCTTGACCGGCTCACGCAACGCCGTGAACTCGGCACCTTTGCCATCCCCCCCGGCGATCAGCACCAGCTTGCCCTCAATGTCGGCGCCCAAACCTTCGATGGCAGCCAGGGCTGCCCCAACGTTGGTCGCCTTGGAATCGTCATACCAGTTCACGCCATTGCGCTCGCGCACCCACTGGCAACGGTGGGCCAAGCCACCGAATGCGCGCAGGGCCTCCAGCATGGGCGCGAAGGCAAGCCCTGCCGCGTGCCCCAAGGCCAGGGCAGCCAGGGCGTTGCTCTGGTTGTGGGCGCCACGAATCTTCAGCTCGCGCACCGGCATCAGGTTCTGGAACTCGAACGCCAGGTATTTCTCGCCATCCACTTCGCGCAGGCCGAAGGCCTTGAAGTCCGGTTGGTTCAGGCCAAATGTCCAGCACGGGCGGCCTTCGACCGGCAGTGGTCGGCTGAGTGCATCCTGGCGGTTGACCACCACCTGGCGCGCCCCACGGAAGATGCGGTGCTTGGCCAGGTGATAGGCCGGCAGGCCGCTGTAGCGGTCCATGTGGTCTTCGCTGATGTTCAGCACCGTGGCCACTTCGGCATTGAGCTGGTCAGTGGTTTCCAGCTGGAAGCTGGACAGCTCCATCACGTACAGCTCGACGTCATCGGCCAGCAGGTCCAGCGCCGGCGTGCCGAGGTTACCGCCCACCGCGACGCGCTTGCCGGCCTTGGCCGCCATCTCGCCCACCAGTGTGGTGACGGTGCTCTTGGCGTTGGAGCCGCTGATGGCGATGATCGGTGCCTTGGCATGGCGGGCAAACAGCTCGATGTCGCCGGAAAGCTTCACCCCCCGTGCCGCCGCCTGTTGCAGCGCCGGGGTGGCAAGGGCCAGGCCAGGGCTTACATACAGCTCGCTGGCGCGGCACAGGAAGTCGACATCCAGTTCGCCACAGCGTACTTCCACCTGCGGGTAGTCACGGCGCAGGGTGTCCAGTTCCGGCGGTTGTTCGCGGGTGTCGGCGACCGCAAAGGCCATGCCCCGGCTCGCCAGGAAGCGAACCAGGGACATGCCGCTCTTGCCGAGGCCGACAACGATGCGGAATTGGTCGGAAGCGATCAGTGACACGCTCGTCTACCTCAGTTTCAGGGTTGCAAGGCCAACCAGCACCAGAATCACGGTGATGATCCAGAAGCGGACAATCACCCGTGGCTCCGGCCAGCCCTTGAGTTCAAAGTGGTGGTGTATCGGCGCCATGCGGAACACGCGCTTGCCGGTGAGCTTGAACGACGCCACCTGGATCACCACCGACAGGGTTTCCATCACGAACACGCCGCCCATGATGAACAGCACGATTTCCTGGCGGACAATGACGGCAATGGTGCCCAGTGCCGCGCCCAGCGCGAGCGCGCCCACGTCGCCCATGAAGACCTGCGCCGGGTAAGTGTTGAACCACAGGAAGCCCAGGCCGGCACCGATCAGCGCACCGCAGAACACGATCAACTCGCCCGAGCCCGGCACGTACGGGATCAGCAGGTACTCGGCGAACTTCACGTTGCCCGACAGGTAGCAGAAGATGCCCAGCGCCCCCCCCACCATTACCGTCGGCATGATCGCCAGGCCATCGAGGCCGTCGGTGAGGTTGACGGCGTTGCTGGAGCCGACGATGACGAAATAGGTCAGCACCACGAAGCCGATGCCCAGCGGGATGGTGACGTCCTTGATGAACGGCAGTATCAGCGTGGTTTCGACACTGGTTGGCGCGGTCTTGTACAGGAATACCGCTGCAGCCAGGCCGAACACCGACTGCCAGAAGTATTTCCAGCGGCTGGGCAGCCCACGGGAGTTTTTCTCGATGACCTTGCGGTAGTCGTCCACCCAGCCGATGGCACCGAAAGCCAGGGTGACGATCAGCACCACCCACACGTAACGGTTGGTAAGGTCAGCCCACAGCAGCGTGCTGACGGCGATGGCGGAAAGGATTAGCGCACCGCCCATGGTCGGGGTGCCGGACTTGGAGAGGTGCGATTGCGGCCCGTCGTTGCGCACGGCCTGGCCGATCTGACGGATTTGCAGGGTACGGATCATCCACGGCCCCAGCCACAGCGCCATCGACAACGCGGTCAGTACACCCAGAATCCCGCGCAGGGACAGGTACTGGAAGACCGCGAAGCCCTTGTGGAACTGTTGCAGATACTCGGCCAACAGCAGCAGCATTAATGTTTCTCCCCGCTGGCACCGCACAGTGCAGCCACGACGTTTTCCATCGCAGCGCTGCGCGAGCCTTTTATCAATATGGTGGTGTCGCTGACGTTCTCGGCACTGACAGCGTCGATGAGCTCAGCTTGCGTCGCGAAATGGCGGCCATGTGCGCCGAATGCCTGTACCGCGTGGGCCATGTTGGCACCCACCGCGTAAAGGGCGTCGACTTTGCCGCGGGCATAGTCACCCACCTGCCGGTGGCCTTCTTCTGCCCACTGCCCCAGTTCGCCGATATCTCCAAGCACCAGGACGGTACGCCCGGAAAAGGCGGCGAGTATATCAATGGCCGCGCACATGGAGGTGGGATTTGCGTTGTAGCTGTCGTCGATAACACAGGCCCCACCCGGCGCGATCTGCGCCACGGTACGGCCCTTGACCGGCTGCACGGCAGCCAGGCCCGCGGCGATGCCGCTCAGGCTCACGCCCACGGCGTGGGCAGCGGCAGCGGCAGCCAGTGCGTTGCTGACGTTGTGCACGCCCAGCAGGTTCAGTTGCACGGTGACTTCACTGCCTGCGCCATGCAGGGTGAAGGCCGGGCAGCCACGTACATCCCGGCCAAGGTTGCTGGCATGGAAGTCGGCCCCGGGGTTATCCAGGGCGAAGCTGATGACGCGGTGGCTGCCGGCGCGTTTGCGCCAGATAGCGAACGCCTTGTCGGCCAGGTTGAGGATGGCAACGCCACCTTCATCCAGGCCTTCCAGGATCTCGCCCTTGGCCTCGACGATCTTTTCCGGGCCGCCGAACTCGCCTACATGGGCGGTACCGGCGTTGTTGATGATGACCACCTGCGGTTTGGTCAGGCCGACGGTGTAGCGGATTTCGCCAATGCGCGAGGCGCCCAGCTCGATCACTGCCGCGCTGTGCTCGGGCGCGATTTCAAGCAGGGTCAGCGGCGCACCCAGGTCGTTGTTCAGGTTGCCACGGGTGGCATGCACCAGGCCGCGGGTGCGCAGGATGCTGGCGAGCATTTCCTTCACCGTGGTCTTGCCACTGGAGCCGGTAATGGCCACCACTGGGTTGTGGAACCGGGCACGGTTCAGCGCGCCAAGCTGGCCCAGGGCCACACGGCAGTCGGCGACCACCAGTTGCGGCAGGTCGACGCCTGCCACTTCGTGCTCGACCAATGCCGCAACAGCGCCCTTGGCCTGCACATCGGCCAGGTAGTCATGGCCATCGAAACGCGGGCCGGCCAAGGCAACGAACAGCTGCCCCGCACCCACGCTGCGGCTGTCGATGCTCACGCCATCGAAGCGCGCGTCGGCACCGCTCAGGCGACCGCCAAGTGCGCCCGTCAGCTGGCTGAGGGTCATGGGCTCAAGCATGTGGTGCCTCCCAGGCTGTGAGTGCCTTGTCGGCTTCGATCAAGTCGGAGAAGGCGTGACGTTCGCCATTGATCTCCTGGTAATCCTCGTGCCCCTTGCCGGCCAGCACGATCACATCGTCGGCGGCAGCACCGGCGATCAGTTGGGCAATGGCTGCGCCGCGGCCAGAGACGAAGGCCACCGCATCTGGCGCGGAAAACCCCGGGCGGATGTCATCGAAGATGCGTTGTGGGTCTTCGCTGCGCGGGTTGTCATCGGTGACCAGCACCCGGTCGGCCAGGCGCTCGGCCACTTCGGCCATCAGCGGGCGCTTGCCGCGGTCGCGATCGCCGCCGCAGCCAAACAGGCACAGCAGCTGGCCGTGCGCATGCGGGCGCAGTGCTTCCAGTACTTTGTCCAGGGCATCGGGTGTGTGTGCATAGTCCACCACCACCAGCGGTTTGCTACCGCCCCCCAGGCGCTGCATGCGGCCTACCGGCCCTTGCAGTTGCGGGGTGATCTTGAGGATTTCGTCCAGCGCGTAGTCCAGCGCCAGCAGGCTGGCGACGGCGGCCAGCATGTTGCTCAGGTTGAAACGGCCCAGCAGCTGGCTGCGCAGCGTGCGTTCGCCCTGCGCCGTGACCAGGGTGGCGCACACGCCCTCATCGGTGAACACAGCCTCGCGGCAGAACAGCGTGGCGTCCGGGTTTTCCAGGCTATAACTGATCAGCCGGGTCTCGATATGATCACCGACAGGGCGCCTGGCATAGGCGTCTGCCAGACGCTGGCCGAACGTGTCATCCAGGTTGACCACTTGGCAGCGCAAGCTGGGCCAGGCGAACAGCTTGGCCTTGGCCGCTTCATAGGCCTGCATGCTGCCGTGGTAATCCAGGTGATCGCGGGACAGGTTGGTCATCACCGCAATGTCGAAGTCGAGCGCAGCCACACGCCCCTGCTCCAGGGCATGGGAAGAGACTTCCATGGCGACGGCCTTGGCGCCCTGCTTCTTGAGGTCGTAGAGGGTGGCCTGCACGGCGATGGGGTCGGGTGTGGTCAGCCGCCCGCTCTGCAGCTCGCCATAGAAGCCGGTACCCAGCGTGCCGATCAGGCCGCAACGCTGGCCCAACGCATCCAGTGCCTGGGCAACCAGTTGGGTAACGCTGGTCTTGCCATTGGTACCGGTGACGCCCAGCAGGTTCAGCTGGCGGCCGGGGTCGCCATAGAAGCGGCCAGCAATGTCCGACAACTGGGCGACCAGGCCTTTTACCGGAATCAGCGGCACGTCGGTCAGGGGCAACACGTTGGCGCCCTGCTCTTCGTAGGCCACAGCCGCGGCGCCACGGGCAAGGGCATCGGCAATGTGACCGCGCCCATCCATTTTGGCACCCGGCACGGCCAGGAACAGGTCGCCAGGGCGCACCTGGCGGCTGTCCAGGGTCAACTCGCGAATCAGCGGGTCACGGCTGGCGTGGGCAAACAGTTTGCTCAGTGGCATCGTCATTATCCACGCCCTCCCTTGGCGGCGGCTGCATTGACTTGCGATTGCTCGGCCGGTGCCGGTGGGGGCAGGTTATCTGGCGGTACGTTCATCAGCCGCAGGGTGCCGGACATGACCTTGCTGAAGACCGGTGCCGACACCAGGCCGCCGAAGTAGCCGCCCTTGCCTGGTTCGTCGATCACCACGACGATGGCGTAGCGTGGGTCGCTCATGGGGCCGAAGCCTGCGAACAACGAACGGTAGGCGTTCTCGGTGTAGCCCTTGGAGCCCACCGTGGCCTTACGCGCCGTGCCCGACTTGCCAGCCACGTGATAGAACGGCACCTGGGCACGGAACACGCCGCGCGGTGCTTCAATCACCTGCTGCAACATGCCCTGCACGGTTTCAGCAGTTTCCTTGGGGATGGCCTGCACGGCTTCAGGCGCCTTGTCGACCTTGAGGATCGACAGCGGCACCATCTTGCCGTCGTTGGCCAGCGCCGCGTAGGCATGCACCAGTTGCAGGGCAGTCACCGATACGCCATAGCCATAGGACAAGGTGGCCGTTTCGGCCTTGCGCCATTCCCGGTGGTTAGGCAGGTTACCCACCCGTTCACCCGGGAACCCCAGGCCTGTGTACTGGCCCAGGCCCACCTGGGACATCACCCGGTAAATGGCTTCGCCGCCGATGTCGAAGGCGATCTTGCTCATGCCCACGTTACTGGAGTTGATCAGGATACCGGTCAGGTCGAGGATCGGGCCCTCGCTCTTGGACACGTCCTTGATGGTGTAACGGCCGATCTGCAGGCTGCCAGGGTAGACCTCGACCTTGTCGGTGGGCTTCCAGCGGCCGCTCTGCAAGGCGGCGCTCATGGAGATCGGCTTGACCGTGGAACCCGGCTCGAACACGTCGATGATCGCCCGGTTGCGCATGGCTGCCGGGAACATGCTGCGACGGTTGTTGGGGTTGTAGGTGGGCTGGTTGACCATGGCCAGCACTTCGCCAGTCTTGACGTCCATGATCACCAGGCTGCCCGCCTTGGCGTCCTGTTCGGCGATGGCGTTGCGCAGCTCACGGGTGGCCAGGTATTGCAGGCGCAGGTCTATCGACAACGCCAAGGTCTTCCCGGCCTTGGCGTTCTTGGTAACCTGAATGTCCTTGATCAGCCGGCCACGCCGATCCTTGATCACTTGTCGCTTGCCCGGCACGCCCGCCAGCCACTCGTCGTAGGCCAGTTCGACCCCTTCGCGGCCATGGTCGTCCAGGTCGGTGAAGCCAACCATGTGCGCGGTCACATCGCCGGCCGGGTAGAAGCGACGGAATTCTTCCAGCCCGTACACACCCGGCACCTTCAGGTCCAGCACATGCTGGCCCTGCTCCGGGGTCAGGCCACGTACCAGGTAGATGAATTCTTTGCTGGCCTGCTGGGTCAGGCGCTCGGTCAACTGCTGGGCGTTCTGCCCCAAGGCCGCAGCCAGTTGCGGCCAGCGGTCGCGCGAGGCCTGCATTTCCTTAGGGTTGGCCCACAAGGTAGTGACCGGCGTACTCACGGCCAGAGGCTCACCATTGCGATCGGTGATCAGACCGCGGTGTGCCGGGATGGGAATATGACGCAGGCTGCGGGCATCGCCCTGGCCCTTGAGGAAGTCACGGTCGACCACCTGCAGATCGACGATGCGCCAGCAGATGGCGCCCACCATCAGCGCCAGCAGGCCGATGACCACGCGAAACCGCCATGGGTACAGTGCGCCTTCGAGCTTCATCATGGCGTCACCATCCGCACTTCGTCAGCGGCAGGCACGCGCATCTTCAATTGCTCGGACGCCAGGTTCTCGATGCGGCTGGAAGCGGTCCAGGTGCTCTGTTCGAGGATAAGCCGGCCCCACTCGGCCTGGGCCTTGTCGCGGTCATTCAGCTCGCCGTAGAGGGTATTGAGCAACTGGCGGTTCCAGTGCGCGCTGTACGATACAGCGATGGCCGAAATCAGCACGCCGACGAACAGCAGGAGCATCAGGAAGCTTCCGCCTGGCAGGGGCTTGGCGAACAGCTTGCTCACCGCAGTTTCTCCGCCACACGCATTACCGCACTGCGCGACCGTGGGTTGGCCTTGAGCTCGGCCTCAGAGGCGAACTGGGCCTTGCCGATAAGCTTGATCTTGGGCTCGAACACCTTGTGCTGCACGGGCAGGTTACGCGGCAGGTTGTCGGCCTCGCCCTTGACCAGCTTGCGCATGAACAGCTTGACGATGCGGTCTTCCAGCGAGTGGAAGCTGATGACAGCCAGGCGGCCGCCGACTTCCAGGGCGTCAAGCGCGGCTTCCAGGCCGGCCTCCAGATCGCCCAGCTCATTGTTGACGTGGATGCGCAGGCCCTGGAAAGCGCGGGTCGCCGGGTTCTTGCCCTTCTCCCAGGCCGGGTTGGCCACCTTGAGCACTTCTGCCAGGTCGGCAGTGCGGGTGAACGGCTGGGTTTCACGGCGCTCGACCACTGCACGTGCCATGCGGCCGGCAAAGCGTTCTTCACCGTATTCCTTGAACACGCGAGCAATTTCTTCTACAGGTGCGGTGGCGATGAACTCGGCGGCGCTGATGCCCTGGGCCGGGTTCATGCGCATGTCCAGGGGGCCATCATTGAGGAAGCTGAAACCGCGCTCCGGGTCGTCCAGTTGCGGCGACGACACGCCCAGGTCCAGCAGCACACCACTGACCTTGCCGTGCAACCCGCGCTCGGCAACCTCCGCACCCAATTCGGCAAAGCTGCGCTGCACAATGACAAAGCGGCCGTCTTCGGCCGCCAGCGCTTGCCCCGTGGCAATCGCCTGTGGATCTTTGTCGAACCCCAGCAGCCGCCCCTGCGGCCCGAGCCGGCTCAGGATCAACCGACTGTGGCCGCCGCGGCCGAAGGTACCGTCCAGATAGCAACCGTCGGCGCGCAAGGCCAATGCCTCGACCGCTTCGTCGAGCAGGACGGTGATGTGGTTGAAGCCGCTATCTATGGTCACAGGATCAGGTCACGCAGTTCGTCGGGCATGGCGCCCGGTTGTTGAATAGCTGCAAGGTCGGCTGCCGAAACCGCGTTCCAGGCATCTTCATCCCACAGCTGGAATTTGTTCAGTTGCCCCACCAGCATCGCCTTCTTGTCCAGCTTGGCGTACTCCCGCAGGCGGGGCGGCACCAGGAAACGGCCACTGCCATCGAGCTCCAGGTCAACCGCATTACCGATCAGCAAACGCTGCAGGCGGCGGTTTTCTTCACGAAGCGACGGCAAGGCACGCAACTTGGCTTCTATTTGTTCCCACTCGTCGAGCGGATAGACACACAAGCAGGGGTCAACAGCGTCAATGGTCACGATGAGCTGGCCATTGCAGCGCGAATCGAGCTCGTCACGGTACCGGCTCGGCATGGCGAGACGGCCCTTTGCATCGAGGCTGACGGCGTTGGCTCCGCGGAACACGGCTGCGATTCCCCACAATGGTAGCGTTTTTGTGCCAGAAAACCCACTTCATCCCACTTTCTGCCACTTGCGCACACTATAGGAATCCGCCCGCAGCACCGTCAAGGCACGTTCGGAAGGAAAAGCCTTACAGGACCGAGATTTAGCGCAATAAAAGAAGGGGGAAGGAATACCGGGGATATAAAAAGACGAGAAAAATCAAACCCACCCAGGCGCCTGGCGCTGGAACTTAAAGTAATTTATGAAGAGTAAGATTTTTTCGGCATTACCAGAGGGGATCTGCTATCGATTCAAGCAGGGAGAAAAGGTGGAGAGTCGATCTGTAAGCCGGGTTTTGTCGAGGACAGTCATTCCTCTACGACGGCCATCACTGGACG
This sequence comes from Pseudomonas sp. NBRC 111119, assembly GCF_001320125.1. Classification (NCBI taxonomy): domain Bacteria; kingdom Pseudomonadati; phylum Pseudomonadota; class Gammaproteobacteria; order Pseudomonadales; family Pseudomonadaceae; genus Pseudomonas; species Pseudomonas sp. NBRC 111119. Next base: position 68,976 of record NZ_BCAV01000061.1, on the reverse strand, counting down.
CCTCTAGCAACCTACCCGGTTCCGACGCGGGCCACGCCTGATGGAACCCTATTTGGTCTTGCTCCGAGTGGGGTTTACCTAGCCACGAACTGTTGCCAGACGTGCGGTGCGCTCTTACCGCACCTTTTCACCCTTACCGGCGCCGAAGCGCTTAGGCGGTTATTTTCTGTGGCACTTTCCGTAGGCTCGCGCCTCCCAGGCGTTACCTGGCACTCTGCCCTGCGGAGCCCGGACTTTCCTCCCCCTGCAGTTGCGCAGCAGAACTGCGGAACTTAAACAGGCAGCGACTGTCCGATCGACTCTCCGCCGCAAAGAGTAACGGTAGTCGCCTTCAAGAACAAGCGATACCGGCACATATATCAAATTGCCACTATTTAGCCTTCTGTTTTTCCAGGGCCAGTTGATACAGCAGGTTCTTGCGCACGCCGGTTATGTCAGCAGCCAGTGCTGCTGCCCGCTTGAGCGGTAACTCAGCCAGCAGCAGGTCCAGCACACGTTGCGCTTCGGTGCTGATGGCCTGCTCACCTTCCGGCGCCGACCAGCCGCCCACCAACACCACGCACTCGCCACGCTGCTGGTTGCTGTCACCCGCCACGAAGGCATGCAGTTCCGCCAGGGGTACCCCCTTCAGGGTTTCGAAGGTCTTGGTCAGTTCACGGGCCAGAACCGCAGGGCGTTCACCGCCCAATACCGACTGCATGTCTTCCAGGCATTCCAGAATGCGATGCGGGGCCTCGTAGAAGATCAGCGTGCGCGGCTCCTCTTTGAGCTGCTCAAGACGGGCGCGGCGGCCTGCCGCCTTGGCGGGCAGAAAGCCCTCGAAAATGAAGCGATCCGATGGCAGGCCCGCGGCCGACAGCGCGGCGATCAACGCGCAGGCGCCTGGCACCGGCACCACCCTGACCCCGGCCTGGCGCGCCTGACGCACCAGGTGGTAACCCGGGTCGGATATCAGCGGAGTGCCGGCATCGGACACCAGCGCCACGTCATCCCCTGCCAGCAGACGGGTGAGAAAGCGCCCCCCTTCATCACGCTCGTTGTGCTCATGGCACGCAGCCAAGGGTGTTTCTATACCAAAATGCTGAAGCAGGCGGATGGAGTGACGTGTGTCTTCGGCTGCAATCAGGGCCACGTCCGCCAGCACCTTCAGCGCCCTGGCGCTCATGTCGTCAAGGTTGCCGATAGGGGTGGCCACGACGTAAAGCGTCCCCATTGCGGTTTTGGAAGCCCCTGCCACATCAGTCACTGCACGCACCTGTCATCTGGATCAAAGGCGCCATTGTAGCCCGAGCACCCGCAACAGGGCGCAAAGAAGTTCGCTTTCAGTCTGCGCAAGGCCACCTATAGTGAAGGATCAACACGGCGACATCGCGCCCCGGCCAGTGCTTGGGTACAATTGCCGGCCAACTTGATCGAGTAACAGGACTATTACATGATCGCTTGCCTGCGGCTGCTCACAGCCCTCTGTCTTGCTGCTCTGCTTGCAGCCTGCGCCAGCTCGCCCTCATCCAGCCTCGGCGAGCTGCCACGTACCCCGGACGCCAGCATCGAGCAATTGCTCGAGAAGGCCGCTTCCAGCAAATCTGCCGAGGACGCTGCCCTGCTGCGCCTGAGCGCAGCAGACCTGGCTTACAAGCAAAAAGACTTTCCACGCGCCGCACGCATCCTCGAACAAGTCCCCGTAGACACGCTCAAGCCGGCACAGCAAGTGTTCGCCAGCACCCTGGCGGCGGAACTGGCGATGAGCCGCAACCAACCCAAGGCGGCCCTCGCAGCCCTGGCTCACCCCAGCCTGCAGCACACCGCTGAGCTGCCGGCCGAGCAGCAGGTCCGCACCTACAGTGTGCACGCTGCCGCCCTCGAAGCCGACGGCCAGGCGCTGCCTGCCGCACAGCAGCGTGTGCTGTTGGCACCGCTGCTCAGCGGCGCCGCTGCCAGCGCCAACAACGACGCCATCTGGGCGCTGGTCGCCGCACTGCCGGCCGAGCAACTGCAACAGCCTGGTACCGATCCGGTGCTCAACGGTTGGGCCAGCCTTGCGCTGGCGGTGAAAAGCGCCGGCACCCTGGAGCAACAGCAGGCAGCCATCGACGCCTGGGTGAAGCAGCACCCGGACCACCCCGCCGCCCAACAGCTGCCATCTGCCCTGACCAAGCTCAAGGCCCTGGCCAGCCAGCCACTGACCAAGATCGCCTTGCTGCTGCCTCAGGAAGGTCCGCTGGCCGGTGTAGCACGCGCACTGCGCGATGGCTTCATGGCCGCCCACTTGCAAGCCCAGCAATCCGGCCAGCCAACCCCAGCCGTGCAGGTAGTGGACAGCTCGCGCATCGGCTCGCTGGACGACTTCTACCGCCAGGCCCAGGCCGATGGCGTGCAGTTGGTGATCGGCCCGCTGGAAAAACCCCTGGTCAAGCAGTTGGCGGCCAAGCCGCAGCTGCCTGTCACCACCCTGGCACTCAACTACGCAGACGCCGGCCAGACTGCACCGCCGCAACTCTTCCAGTTCGGCCTGGCGGCCGAAGACGAAGCGCGCGAAGTGTCACGCCGGGCACGCGCCGACGGCATGGTGCGCGCCGTGGCACTGGTGCCCAGTGGCGAATGGGGTGATCGCGTACTCGCCGCCTTCCGCAAGGACTGGGAAGCCAACGGCGGCACCCTGCTTGCCGCAGAGCGCATCGCGCAACCGGTAGCCCTTGCCCAGCAGATTGCCGACCTGTTCCAGCTGCGCCAAAGCGAAGGCCGGGCCAAGAGCCTGCAGAGCACCGTGGGTGGCAACATCGCCGCGCAGCCCTCGCGCCGCCAGGACATCGACTTCATCTTCCTGGCCTCCACGCCGCAACAGGCCCAGCAGATCAAGCCCACACTCAACTTCCAGTACGCGGGCGATGTACCGGTGTACGCCACCTCGAACCTCTACAGCGCCAGCGGTGACGTGAACCAGTACAACGACATGAACGGCATCCGCTTCTGCGAAACCCCATGGCTGCTGGACACGAGCAACAGCCTGCGTCAGCAGGTAGTGCAGCAATGGCCACAAGCTGCTGGCAGCCTTGGCCGCCTGTATGCCATGGGGGTGGACGCCTATAGCCTGGCGCCGCGCCTGGGCCAACTCAAGGCACTGCCAGACAACCGCATCCAGGGGCTGTCGGGTAGCCTGAGCATGAATGCCAGCCAGCGTGTCGAGCGTCAGCTGCCGTGGGCCGAGTTTGCCGGCGGCCAGGTCAAGCGCCTGCCCGACACTGCTCGCTGATGGCAACGGCGTCGCCCGCACGCGCCGGGCAGGCTGCAGAAACCCAGGCCCTTGAACACCTTCAAGGGCAGGGCCTGCAACTGCTGGCTCGCAACTGGCGATGCAAAGGCGGCGAGCTTGATCTGGTCATGCTCGACGCCGATACAGTAGTATTCGTCGAAGTCCGCTACCGCTTGCATGCGGGCTTTGGTGGCGCCCTCGGCAGCATTGATCGGCGCAAGCAGAACAGAGTGGTGCTTGCCGCCCGTGTGTTCCTGCACCAGCAACCCCGTTGGGGCGACCACCCCTGCCGCTTCGATGTGGTCGCCCTGCAAGGCAGCCAGCATGCTGGCAGGCCGCTTCAATGGCTGAAAAACGCCTTCGAATGCTGAACCCACTTCATTTTTTTTGCTCTATGTTTCGCGGGCTGGTCACCGTTGCGCGCCGCGCCGGCCACCGCCCCACTTAAGGTCACCAGATGGACATGCAATCCCGAATTCGCCGGCTGTTCCAGGCCAGCATCGACACCAAGCAACAGGCAATGGACATCCTGGCACCGCATATCGAGCACGCCAGCCTGGTCATGGTCAACGCACTGCTGAACGAGGGCAAGATGCTCGCGTGCGGCAATGGCGGCTCGGCCGGCGACGCGCAGCATTTCTCTTCGGAGCTGCTCAACCGCTTCGAGCGCGAGCGCCCCAGCCTGCCGGCCATCGCCCTGACCACTGACAGCTCCACCCTCACCTCGATTGCCAATGACTACAGTTACAACGAGGTCTTTTCCAAGCAGATTCGCGCCCTGGGGCAGCCCGGGGATGTGTTGCTGGCGATCTCCACCAGCGGCAATTCTGCCAACGTGATCCAGGCCATCCAGGCCGCACACGATCGCGAAATGATTGTCGTAGCACTGACAGGCCGCGACGGCGGAGGCATGGCCTCGCTGCTGCTGCCCGAAGACGTCGAGATCCGTGTACCCTCGACGGTCACCGCTCGCATCCAGGAAGTCCACCTGCTGGCGATCCACTGCCTGTGCGATCTGATCGACAGCCAACTGTTCGGGAGTGAAGAATGATCCCTATGCGCGTCGGCCTTTTGGCCCTGACCCTGTGTCTGAGTGTCACCGGTTGCAGTTCGGTGCTCAACTCAACCCGTAATTCGCCGATCGAGGATGATCGCGGTACCCGCACCATCGGTAGCAAGATCGATGATTCGCTGATCGAGACCAAGGCATCGGTCAACATCGCCAAGGCCAGCCCAGACCTGGACAAGGGCTCGCACATCGTTGTCAGCAGCTACAACGGCATTGTCCTGCTGGCTGGCCAAACCCCACGGGCCGACCTCAAGGCCCTGGCGGAACAGACCGCCAGCCAGGTCCAGCGGGTGAAGAAGGTGCATAACGAGCTGCAAGTGATGCAGCCCTCCTCCATCCTGGCGCGCAATAACGACGCCTGGCTGACCACCAAGATCAAGACCCAGATGCTGGCAGATACCGGCGTGCCAAGCTCGCGCATCAAGGTGATTACCGAAAATGGCATCGTGTACCTGCTGGGCCTGGTAACCCAACAGGAGGCCAATTCGGCTACCGCCGTAGTGCAGGGCGTGTCGGGCGTGCAGAAAATCGTCAAGCTGTTCGAATATATCGACTGATTAGGCTGGGTTTCTTGGCGCCTGTGCCAGACACTGTGAAAAAAGGCGATCCTTACGGATCGCCTTTTTTATTACTTGACCACTTTCAAGCTGGGCCGGCCACTGGGGCGCGGAGGCTGACCTCCACCCTCTGGCGGCCCATCGTCATCCGGTTGCACAGCGTCGTCTTCAAGCGCTTCCTCCTCCAGAGGCGACTCCAACTCGAAGACCATGCCCTGGCCATTCTCGCGGGCGTAGATGCCCAGCACTGCAGCAATAGGCACGAACAGCGAATGAGGCACGCCGCCAAAGCGGCCCTCGAAGCTGACCGCGTCGTTGTCCATGTGCAAACTGCGCACCGCGCTTGGGGAAATGTTCAGGACAATCTGGCCATCGGTGGCAAAGCCATCCGGCACCTGCACCTTCGGGTACTCGGCGTTGACCAGCATATGGGGCGTGCAATCGTTGTCGACGATCCACTCGTACAGTGCTCGAACCAGATAGGGGCGACTGGAGTTCATCAACAGCTCCTTAAAGCTTGCGCATTTCACGTTCAACGGAGGACAGGCTGGCCAGGAACGGCTCCCGGGCAAACTGACGCTCCATGTAATCCAGCAGCGGCTTGGCTTGCCGCGGCAATTCGATACCCATGATCGGCAAGCGCCAGAGTATGGGCAATAGACAGCAATCGACCAGGCTTTGCTCCTCGCTCATGAAGCAGGCGAACTCACCGAACAACGGCGACACCCCGGTCAGGCTCTCGCGCAGCGCCTTACGCGCATTGGCCCGGGCTGGCTCGTTGCTGCGAGGGCCCAGTACCTGGTCAGCCAGGCTGCACCAGTCGCGCTGGATGCGGTGCATCAGCAAACGGCTGTTGCCACGTGCAACCGGGTACACCGGCATCAGCGGCGGGTGCGGGTAACGCTCCTCCAGGTACTCCATTACCACGGTCGACTCATACAACACCAGGTCACGGTCGACCAGGGTTGGCACGCTGCCATACGGGTTGACCTCGGCCAGCTTGGGTGGCACCCGGCTGGGGTCGACATCGATGACCTGCACGCTGACACCTTTCTCGGCCAGCACAAGGCGCACGCGGTGAGAGTAGTGATCAGCAGGATCGGAATAGCAGGCTAACCTGTTGGTTACGCCCATGTAGCGCCTCCTCGCAGGGGATGCTTGTAAAACTATAAATGAAAACGCGCCCGCGGCCCCCTGGCAGTATTGCCAGGGGGCCGCGGGCGCGTTCAACAACCAGAAACTACTGCGTGATCAGTGCACGTCCTTCCAGTATTCACGCTTGAGCAAGTAGGCGAATACGAAGAAGAAAGCCAGGTACAGCAACACGTAAGTACCAATGCGCTGGCTTTCCAGTTTGACCGGGTTGGCCGAATAGGCCAGGAAGGTCACCAGGTTCTTGACCTTCTCGTCGAACTGCTCGGTCGTCAGGGTACCGGAATTCGGCGTGATGGTCAGCTGGTCGCAGGCCTCATGGGTCAAAGGGCTGCCGGTCAATGGGTCAAATTGTTTCTTCCCATCCACCACCGTCTGCACCTGCTTGCAACCGATGACCTGATTGCCCTGCAGGCCAACCAGCACGTTGGGCATGCCAACGTTTGGGAACACCTTGTTGTTCACCCCGTAAGGGCGCGACGGGTCCTCGTAGAAGGCCCGCAGGTAGCTGTACAGCCAGTCGGTACCACGCACGCGCGCCACCAGGGTCAGGTCGGGTGGTGCCGCACCGAACCACGTCTTGGCATCAGCGGGCTTCATGCCGATCTGCATGTGGTCACCAATCTTGGCACCGGTGAACACCAGGTTGTCGAGCATCACCTCGTGCGGGATGCCCAGGTCGTCGGCCACCCGCTCATAACGCTGGAACTTGGCACTGTGGCAACCCATGCAATAGTTGGCGAAGGTGCGTGCACCGTCCTGCATGGCGGCCTTGTCAGCCAGGTCGATATCGACCTTGTCCAGCTCTACCCCGTGTTCAGCGGCGAATCCAATGGCAGGCATCACGGCCAGCAAAAATACTGCAATCAACTTTTTCATCAGCCAGTCACCCTTTCCGGAACCGGTTTGGTCTTCTCGAGCCTTGTGTAGAACGGCATCAGCAGGAAGTAGGCGAAGTACAACACCGTGCACACCTGCGACAGCAAGGTACGCCCCGGGGTCGGTGCCAGTACGCCCAGGACACCCAGGATCACGAAGGCAACACAGAACACCAGCAGGAAGAGCTTGCTGATCCAGCCTTTGTAGCGCATGGAGCGTACCGGGCTGCGGTCGAGCCAGGGCAGTACGAACAGCACGGCGATGGCGGCACCCATGGCGATCACGCCCATGAGCTTGTCAGGCACCGCGCGCAGAATGGCGTAGAACGGTGTGAAGTACCAGACAGGGGCAATGTGCTCGGGCGTCTTGAACGCGTTGGCTTGCTCGAAGTTGGGTTTTTCCAGGAAGTAACCGCCCATTTCCGGGAAGAAGAACACCACGGAGCAGAACACGAACAAGAACACCACCACGCCTACGATGTCTTTCACGGTGTAGTAAGGGTGGAACGGAATGCCATCCAGCGGAATACCGTTTTCATCCTTGTGCTTCTTGATGTCGACGCCATCGGGGTTGTTCGAGCCCACCTCGTGCAGCGCCAGGATGTGCAGCACCACCAGGCCCAGGATGACGATCGGCAACGCCACCACATGCAGGGCGAAGAAGCGGTTCAGGGTGATGCCGGAGATCAGATAGTCACCACGAATCCACTGGGTGAGGTCATCGCCGATCACTGGAATGGCGCCAAACAGCGAGATGATCACCTGTGCGCCCCAGTACGACATCTGGCCCCAGGGCAGCAGGTAGCCCATGAAGGCCTCCGCCATCAGCGCCAGGTAGATCAGCATGCCGAACAGCCAGACCAGCTCTCTGGGCTTCTGGTAAGAGCCGTAGAGCAGGCCGCGGAACATGTGCAGGTACACCACGATGAAGAACGCCGACGCCCCTGTGGAGTGCAGGTAACGCAGAATCCAGCCGTATTCCACATCGCGCATGATGTACTCGACCGAGGCAAACGCCTCCTCGGCCGACGGTGTAAAGCTCATGGTCAGCCACACACCGGTCACGATCTGGTTGACCAGCACCAGTAGCGCCAGGGAACCGAAGAAGTACAGGAAGTTGAAGTTCTTGGGTGCGTAATACTTGCTGAGGTGTTCTTCCCACATCTTGGTGGCGGGGAAGCGTGCGTCGACCCAGTCCATGAATTTGCTCATCATGCATTCTCCTGGTCGACGCCAATGACGACGATCTCATCCGACTCGTAGGAGTGCGGTGGCACTGGCAGGTTAAGAGGGGCAGGCTGCGATTTGTAAACACGCCCGGCGAGGTCGTAGTGGGAACCGTGGCAGGGGCAGAAGTAGCCACCGACCCACTTGGGGCCCAGATCGGCGGGTGCAACTTCGGGACGGAAGGTGGGGGAGCAGCCCAGGTGCGTACACAGCCCTACCAGGATGAGAATTTCAGGCTTGATGGAGCGCACTTGCGGGTCGACGTAGGTCGGCTGCACCGAGGCTTTGGAATCCGGGTCGGACAACTCGCCGGTGATTTTTTTCAGGTTGCCGAGGATCTCATCCGTTCGCCGCACGATGAATACTGGCTGGCCTCGCCATTCGGCGACCATTTGCTGCCCTGGCTCAACCTTGGCGATATTTACCTTTACCGGTGCACCTGCGGCTTTCGCCTTGGCGCTGGGGAACCATGACCCCACGAACGGTACCGCAGCCCCCACTGCTCCCGCTGCCCCGACCACGGATGTCGCGGCTACGAGGAAGCGGCGCCGGCCTGCGTTGACGCCGTCATTGCTCATTCAGTCCTCTCCCATCAGCTTGCTTGGCCTGTTGAACCAGGCTCGTACTTAGGTTGTGTCAGTGCGCTAAAAATTGGCCGCCATGGTAAGAAACAAATCCACACACTGACAAGGTGATTACCCCGGTGCAGGGGGACAACCCACGCTTTGCTTGATCTGCGTCTATGCGACAAGCGGTCACTGACATGCTGACAGGTTAGTTCAGGCGAAAAAAAAAGCCCGGTTCCAAGGAACCGGGCTTTTTTCGACTGCCGAAGCGCTATTAACGCTTGGAGTACTGAGGACGCTTACGCGCTTTACGCAGACCCACTTTCTTACGCTCGACTTCACGAGCGTCGCGGGTGACGTAGCCAGCACGACGCAGAGCGCCACGCAGGGTTTCGTCGTATTCCATCAGGGCGCGGGTGATACCGTGACGGATCGCACCGGCCTGACCGCTGACACCACCACCGGAAACGGTGACGTAGATGTCGAACTTCTCGACGCTTTCGGTCAGCTCGAGTGGCTGACGAACAACCATGCGAGCGGTTTCACGACCGAAGAACACGTCCAGAGAACGGTTGTTGATGGAGATGTTACCAGTACCCGGACGCAGGAATACGCGAGCGGTTGCGGTCTTGCGACGGCCAGTGCCGTAATTTTGAGTCGCCGACATAATGAACTATCCCGTTAGATCTTCAGTTCTTGAGGCTGCTGAGCAGTGTGTGGGTGAGCTGCACCCGCGTACACTTTCAGCTTACGGTACATGTCGCGACCCAGCGGGTTCTTAGGCAGCATGCCTTTGACCGCGGTTTCGATAACACGCTCAGGGGCCTTGGCGATCAACTTCTCGAAGTTGATTTCCTTGATGCCGCCCGGGAAACCGGAGTGGGAGTAGTACATTTTGTCGGAAGACTTGGCACCCGTTACACGAATCTGCTCGGCGTTGATGACGACGATGTAGTCGCCGGTGTCAACGTGAGGAGTGTATTCTGGCTTGTGTTTGCCACGCAGACGGCTAGCGATTTCGGTAGCCAGACGACCCAGGGTCTGGCCAGCGGCGTCGACTACGAACCACTCGCGCTTTACTGTTTCCGGTTTAGCAGTAAAAGTTTTCATTCTCTAAAGCCTCAGAGGCCGCCCAGCGAAAAATAGACGGCGAATCTTACTGGATAGTGCACGGCTTGCCAAGGGCAAGCGCGCAGCCGAACGCTGACGCTTTTGGGGGCTCGGGTCAGGCACGCCAATGTTCGACGGGGTTCTTCCTGCGTGGTGGTGCATCACTTCCGCCACACGGAGAGGCGCTGAATTATCCAGATTGCGCGAAAAATTTCAACCTGCTTTGATGAACAAACTTTCTGAAGGAGTATGCAACCGATGGAATACCGCCAGCTCGGCCGTACCGACCTCAACGTCAGCGCCCTGTGCCTGGGCACCATGACCTGGGGCGAACAGAACGATCAGGCCGAGGCCTTTGCCCAGATTGGCCGCGCCAAGGCCGCCGGCATCAACTTCATCGACACCGCCGAAATGTACCCGGTGCCGCCGCGCCCCGAGACCTACGCGGCCACCGAGCGCGTCATCGGCAACTGGTTTGCCAGCCAGGGTGACCGTGACGACTGGGTGCTGGCCAGCAAGGTGGCGGGCCCCGGCAATGGCATCAGCCACATCCGCGATGGCCAGCTCAGGCATAACCGCCAGCACATCGTCGCGGCCCTGGACGAGAGCCTCAAGCGCCTGCAAACAGACCGCATCGACCTGTACCAACTGCACTGGCCCGAGCGCAGCACCAACTTCTTCGGCAAGCTGGGCTACCAGCACCTGCCCCAGGACCACTTCACGCCGCTGGAAGAAACCCTCGAGGTGCTGGACGAGCAGGTGCGCGCGGGCAAGATCCGCCACATCGGCCTGTCCAACGAAACGCCGTGGGGCACCATGAAGTTCCTGCAGCTGGCCGAGAGCCGGGGCTGGCCACGCGCCGTTTCGATCCAGAACCCCTACAACCTGCTCAACCGCAGCTTCGAGGTGGGCCTGGCCGAGGTCGCGATCCGTGAACAGTGCGGCCTGCTGGCCTACTCGCCCCTGGCCTTCGGCATGCTGTCGGGCAAGTACGAGAACGGTGCCCGGCCGCAAAACGCGCGCCTGACCCTGTTCAGCCGCTTCGCCCGCTACTCCAACCCGCAGACCACCCATGCCTGCAGCCGTTACGTGCAACTGGCCCGCGAGCACGGCCTGGACCCGGCGCAGATGGCCCTGGCCTTCGTCACCCGCCAACCCTTCGTGACCAGCAACATCATCGGTGCCACCAGCCTGGAGCAGCTGGACAGCAACCTGGCCAGCCTGTCACTGACCCTGAGCGACGAACTCTTGGCCGCAATCGAGGCCATCCACCAGGACCAACCCAACCCGGCACCTTGAGCCACAGCCGCCTAGCAAGCAGCTAGCGGCGTACAGCTTGCTGCTTGCTGCTTGCCGCTGGCAGCTTGCAGCTGCCCCCCTTGCCGTTGGCCGAAAAAAATAAGACGATCCAGCCAGTGATTGACCACTCCACCCTATAAGAACAATGACAATGATGTTTACCCAACCCCCCGCGTCGCTGCGGCGCGTCAGCATCCTGGCCATTGACAAGGTATTCGCTTCCACCTTGATGCAGGCCAAGGACTTCTTCCACCTCGCCAGCCTGCGTTACAGCAAGCAGCTGGGCCTGGGCTTGCAGCCCATGTTCGAGATTCACCTGGTGAGCCCTGACGGCCTGCCCGTGGAAAGTTTCAGCAATGTGCAATTGCCCGTGGACGGTGGGCTGGAAGATGCGGATGTGATCATCCTGCCGGCCTTCTGGGACGATTTCGACAACCTGCTGCAACGCTACCCCCAGGTATTGCCGTGGCTACGGGCACAACATGCCCGCGGCGCGGTGCTGTGCGCAGAGGCAAGCGGGGTGTTCTGGCTGGCCGAGTCCGGCCTGCTGGATGGCAAGGAGGCCACCACCTACTGGCGATTCTTCGCCAGCTTCGCCGAACGCTTTCCGAAGATCCGCCTGAACCAGGACAAGCACCTGACCGATGCCGACAACCTGTATTGTGCCGGCGGCGCTACATCGGCGTGCGACCTGTACATCTACCTGATCGAGCGTTTCTGCGGGGCCAACGTAGCACGTGCGGTGTCCCGCGACATCCTTTACGAGGTGCAGCGCAACTACTCGCCGGGGCGCATGGGCTTTGGCGGCCAGAAGCTGCACCAGGACCTGATCATCCTGCAGATCCAGCACTGGCTCGAAGAGCATTTCGCAGACAAGTTCCGCTTCGAGGACGTGGCCCGCAACCACGGCATGAGCATCCGCAACTTCATGCGCCGCTTCCAGGGCGCCACAGGCGACAAGCCGCTGCATTACCTGCAACGCCTGCGGATCGAGACAGCCAAGGGGTTGTTGTCCAGCACCCGCAAGAGCATCAAGACCATCAGTTACGAGGTGGGCTACGACGATGCCAGTTTCTTCGCGCGGCTGTTCCGCCAGCACACCGAACTGTCACCCAACCAGTATCGCCAGCAATTCATGCAGGAGGCCTAGGGGCCGCCTGCAGCGGCAAGCTATAAGCTGCAAGCTGCAAGAAAAAGCCACAGCAGCGCGTACACCGCACTGGCTTTAGCTTGCCGCTTGCCGCTTATAGCTTGCAGCTGCCCGCTAGGGCTTGTGGGGACGGGACAGGAACTCGTGGGACTGCATTTCCAGCAGCCGGCTTAGCGTGCGCTGGAACTCGAAGCTCAGGCGGCCGCCGGTGTACAGGTCTTTGAGCTCCACCTCGGCTGAGATGATCAGCTTGACGTTGCGGTCGTAGAACTCGTCCACCATGTTGATGAAGCGGCGGGCGATGTCGTCGGTGGCGACGCCCATCTGTTCCACATTGCTCAGCAACACGGCATGGAAGATCTTGCCCAGTTCGATGTAGTCGTTCTGGCTGCGCGGCCCGTCGCACAGGGCGCGGAAGTCGAACCAGGCCACGTCGTCGCAGGTGCGCAGCGCGTGGATCGGGCGGTTTTCAATCATCAGTACATCGTTTTCCACCGCCTGGGTGCACTCAGGCGTCAGCGCCTTGAAGCTGGCGCGCATGCTCTGCTGAGCGGCTTCATCGAGCGGGTGGTGGAACAGCTCAGCCTGCTCCAGGTGGCGCAGGCGGTAGTCGACCCCGCTGTCGACGTTCACCACGTCGGTGTACTGCTTGATCATGGCAATGGCCGGCAGGAAGCGCGCACGTTGCAGGCCATCCTTGTAGAGGCCGTCCGGCACGATGTTGGACGTGGCCACCAGCGATACACCGTTCTTGAACAGTTCTTCCATCAAGGTGCCGAGGATCATGGCATCGGTGATATCCGACACGAAGAATTCGTCGAAGCAGATGACCTTGGCTTCTTCGCTGAAGCGCTTGGCAATAATGGTCAGCGGGTTCTTCTCGCCCTTGAGGGTTTTCATTTCCTCGTGCACCCGCTTCATGAAGCGGTGAAAGTGCGTGCGCATCTTCTGCTTGAACGGCAGCGCCTCGTAGAAGGTATCGACCAGGTAGGTCTTGCCTCGCCCTACCCCACCCCAGAAGTACAGGCCCTTGACCGGGGTCTGCTCCTTTTTGCCAAACAGTTTGCCGAACATGCCCGGCTTGTTGTTCTGTGCATGCACCAGGTCGTCGTACAGGCGCTGCAGGTGACGCACCGCATTTTCCTGCGCCGCGTCATGGAAGAAGTCGGGACGTTTCAGATCTGCTTGATAGCGTTCTAAGGGAGTCATGATTCGTTAGCGAGGCAACAAAAAACGGGCCGTCACTGTAGCGACCGGCCCGCTTAATGGCAATCAGACTTGCGGCGAAATGCCTCAGCCCGAGTGCATTTCCTACATTCAGCCTTATTGCGGCTGCAGGGCTGCACGCAGGCTTTCGATGGCCGCATCACGGGCGTCGACGCTGCTGCACTGCGGCCCGTCGGCAACGTGCTCGCCGTTCAACCACAGGCCAAAGCCCAGGCCCTCGGCGCGTACATCGGGCTCGCCACCCTGCTGCAGCTGTTTGCTTACAGCCCCGGCGCTCTTGCCGTCGGCAAAACTGCGCGACAGCAGCAGTTGCTCGCCATCGGCGGCCAACAGGCGGAAGCGGAAGCTGCCGTCTTCGTCACGGAAGCTGACGAAGCGGGCACTTTTGGCGGCCTTTTTCTTCACGTCGGCGGTAGCCTGTACGCTGCTGCGGAACGAGCGCAAACCTACCGCTTCACGCAGTTGCTCAAGGAACGGGGTGGCGATTTTGCGCGCCTTGGCAGCACCCGCCAGCAGGATGTCTTCCAGGTCGGCCGGGCGGGCGATCAACTGATGGTAGTACTCGCGCTTTTCGGCCAACTGGCCGTCCAGCAATTGGAACAGGCGCTGTTTTGCTTCACCCCAGCCCAGGCCTTGCTCCAGCTCCGCGCGGAACTCGGCGCATTGTGCTGGCGTGGAGAACGCCTGGAACAGGGTGAACAGGTGCGCGTTGTCCGGGTCTTTCGCCTCGCCAGGGGCGCGCGAGTCGGTGACGATGCGCGAGATCGCATCCTTCATGTCCTTGGCGCTGGTGAACAGCGGGATGGTGTTGTCGTAGCTCTTGGACATCTTGCGCCCATCCAGGCCCGGCAGGGTCGCAACACTTTCCTCGATCACGGCCTCTGGCAGGGCGAAGAAGTCCTGACCCTGGCCGAACAGGTGGTTGAAGCGCTGGCCGATATCGCGGGCCATTTCCACGTGCTGGATCTGGTCACGGCCCACCGGCACCTTGTTGGCGTTGAACATCAGGATGTCTGCCGCCATCAGTACCGGGTAGCTGAACAGGCCCATGGAAACGCCAGCATCCGGGTCTTCGCCGTTTTCCACGTTCTTGTCCACCGAGGCCTTGTAGGCATGGGCGCGGTTGAGCAGGCCCTTGGCGGCAACGCAGGTCAGCAGCCAGGTCAGCTCGGGGATTTCCGGGATGTCGGACTGGCGGTAGAAGGTCACCGTGTTCGGGTCCAGGCCACCGGCCAGCCAGGTGGCGGCGATTTCAAGGCGCGAGCGCTGGATGCGCAGCGGGTCGTCGCACTTGATCAGCGCGTGGTAGTCGGCCAGGAAATAGAACGAGTCGGCGCCGGGCTGCTGGCTGGCACGAATCGCCGGGCGGATGGCACCGGCATAGTTGCCCAGGTGCGGAGTGCCGGTGGTGGTGATACCGGTAAGGATGCGCGTGGTCATGGGTGTTCGCTTATTCAGGCTTGGCTCAGTTCGAAAGGCGTGGCAGCAGCAGATCCTTCAGATCGGTCAGCTTGCCATGGAAGAAGTGTCCGCATTCTGCCACTTTCAGCAGCTCATGGGGGCGCGACAGGTTGTGGGACCAATCGTAAACCAGCTGCGGTTCCACAACTTCGTCCGCTTCGGGCTGCACCACCGTGATCGGGCACTGCTCCGGCAGCGGGAACGCTGCGGTCAGGCGCATCACCGCCGGGGCAATCATGAACAGGTGCTGCAACGTCACGCCGTCGGCTTCCAGGCGGCCGGCCAGGCTGGTGGCCACGAAGCCGCCGAACGAGAAGCCCATCAATACCACTGGCAGCGCAGGGTGCGTGGCCCGCAGCCAGGCGGCCGCGGCTTGTGCATCGGCCACCTCGCCAGCGCCCATGTCATGGGTGCCGGCACTTTGCCCGACACCGCGGTAGTTGAAACGCAGGGTCACATAGCCGGCATCGCGGGCGGTGCGTTGCAGCGTCGAGACCACCTTGTTGAGCATGGTGCCGCCCTGGACCGGGTTGGGGTGGCAGATCAGCACCGCACCACGGGCATCGGCAACGTCCAGGTACAGAGCTTCGAGCGGGCCACTGGGGCCGTCGATGAACAAGGCGGTTTCGCGGACAAGCAAGGCACTACTCCGTGACCTTGGGAGAGGTCGATTCGTCTAGGTGAGGAATTCTGTTCTGATTTGCGATCGCTCGCGGTATACAGCGCAGGTCTGAGCCGTTAACGTAAAGCAAAGCCGTTTATAGAGGAAGGACTCGTGGAACTCTCGCTCCTTGTTTGGTTGTTGCCGACCCTGGCCCTGGTCATTGGCGTGGTCGTAGGTTTCGTCGTGGCCCGCCTGTTGCCCAATGCCGCCCCCAGCAGCACACAGCGCCAGCTGGATGACATCCAGCAGCGTTTCGACAGCTACCAGAACCAGGTAGTTACCCATTTCAACAGCACGGCGGTGCTGGTGAAGAAGCTGAACCAGAGCTACCAGGATGTGCAGGATCACCTGGCCGACGGTGCCAACCACCTGGCCCTGGACGAGCTGACCCGCCAACGCCTGCTGGCCGCACTGCATTCGGAAGGCGCCCATGGTCACCGTGACCGCCTGACCCCACCGAAGGACACGGCCGAAGTGCCCCGCGACTACGCGCCCAAGACGCCGAACTCGCCAGGCATGCTGGACGAGAGCTACGGCCTCAAGCATTGAACCGCTGAACACAATGAAGGCCTCGCAAGAGGCCTTTTTTGTGCCTACCGCGCGCGGCTACCCCAGCCTAGGCACATGCGCGCAGGGCCTGCTGCACATCCGCCAACAAGTCCTCCACATCCTCCAGCCCCACCGACAAACGCACCAGCCCTTCGGAGATGCCGTGATGCGCCCGCTCCTGGGGCGTGTAGCTGGAGTGGGTCATGCTCGCCGGGTGCTGGGCCAACGACTCGGCATCCCCCAGGCTCACGGCCCGTGCAAACAGCTGCAAGGCATTCATGAACCGTCGCCCGGCCTCGATACCGCCCTTGAGCTCGAAAGCGATCATGCCACCGGGCAAGCGCATCTGGCGGTTGGCCAACGCATGCTGAGCAAACGTTGGCAGCCCCGGGTAATGAATCAGCTCGACCTGCGGCTGGGCTGCCAGGTACTGCGCCACCTGCCCGGCATTGGCGCAGTGGCGGTCCATGCGCAGCGCCAGGGTCTTGATGCCACGCATCAGCAGCGCCGCGTCATGGGGCGACAGCACCGCCCCGGTCATGTCCTTGAGCCCCTCCAGGCGGATGCGGTCGACCAGGGCCTGGCGCCCCACCACCAGCCCCGCAGTAATGTCACCGTGACCGCTCAGGTACTTGGTGGCCGAATGCACCACCAGGTCGGCACCGAGTTCCAGCGGGCGTTGCAGGTAAGGGGTACAGTAGGTGTTGTCGACCACCACCCGCACATCCCGCCCGCGTACGGCCTCGGCAACCGCCGCGATGTCGACCAGTTGCATGGTCGGGTTGGCTGGCGTCTCGAAGTAGATCATGCGCGTGCGGTCGTTGAGCGCCGCCTTCAATGCCGCCGCATCGTTCAGGTCCACGTGGTGAACCTTTACCCCGAACTCGCCGATGCCATGGTGCAGAAAGGCGAACGTGCAGCCATACAGCGTGCGCCCGACAATCAACTCGTCGCCCGGGCGCAGCAGCGTCCACATCGTCGAGGTGATGGCACCCATGCCCGAAGCCAGCGCCAGCCCCGCTTCGCCGCCCTCCAAGGAGGCCATGCGCTGCTCCAGCAGGGCCAGGGTAGGGTTGGAAATACGGCTGTAGAAATGCCCGGCCTGCTCCCCGGCAAAGCACGCAGCACCGTACTCAACCGTAGGGAAGGCATAGGTGGCAGTTTGGTAGACAGGCGGCACCAAGGCACCGCCCTGGGTCAAGGGGTCGTACCCGTAATGGATCGCCCGCGTAGAAAAACCGGTGTTGTTGTCGGAGCCGCGCATGGCAACTGCCTCTTGTAGGTTGCTCTAAGCTTATGCCAGCGCAACCCAAGAATTTTTCCAAAATCGCCAGCCTAACTACGCTGCTTTGGAACAAAAACAATAAACCTGAATACTTGAGGGCAAATCATGCCTGCACCCCTGGACCGCATCGACCGCGCCCTGCTCGCCGCCTTGCAGAACAATGCCCGCCTGACGGTCGCTGAACTCGCCGACCTGGTATCGCTGACTACCTCGCCCTGCTGGCGCAGGGTCAAGCTGCTGGAGGAGAACGGCTACATCACCGGCTACCAGGCCATGCTTTCACCCAAGTCGCTAGGGTTCGGGGTAACCGCCTTCGTCAGCATCATGATGGATTCCCACACCAAGCCCATGGCGCTGGCGTTCGAGCAGCGGCTGATGGAGATACCCGAGATTGTCGCCTGCCATCACATTTCCGGGCGGTACGATTTTTTGCTGGAAATCGTGGCCAGCGACCTGGAGTCCTTCGGCGAATTTGCCCGCGAGGTGCTGCAGCGCCTGCCGGGGGTGAAGGAGATCTATTCGAGTTTTTCCTACAAGGCGGTGAAGGAGCGGCGAATGGTCCCCGTCGCGGAAAAACACATTTGAACAACACCGGCCGTGGTGCATGCAAGCGCCGTTTCAGTCCAAAGACACTTTCGTGCCCCGGTTCAACAACGTGCACGGCGCCACACCAAATGCCTTGCGAAACGCGTGGCTGTAATGGGAAAAATCGCTGAAGCCATAATCCAGCGCCGCCTGGGAAATACTCTTCACTCGGCCGCGCTCCAACGCAGTGCGGCTGGCATCCAGGCGCTCTTTCCAGATGGCCGCCGCCGGGGTTTTCTGGTGGCGGGCGAAGGCCCGGGTAACGGTGCGCGTCGACACATGATGCGCCTGCGCCAGGCGCTCCAGATTGAGGTCGGGGTCGGCCAGGTGCTGGCGGATGTAGTGCATGACCCGGCCATGCAGGTCGAGTTCGTGCTGAGTGACGGTCAGGTCCTGCCACTCAAGGCTCAATACCAGCAGATCGAGCAAGGTGTCGGCGTAGCGCTCGCTGAGCACGTCGCTCCCGACCGTACCGTGGCTGGCTGCCTGCTGAATCATTGCCCGCAATGGCAATACGCCCGGCCGCCGCTGATCCAGCAGCATGCCGGTGCGTTGCTCGATGGCCGGTACACGGGTAGCCAGCCACGCCCGGGGGATACGCAGCAGGTGGTTTTCGGTACCACCCAGGCTGAAACGGAAACACTGGTCTGCGTCGTAAAGAAACACGTCCTCGGCAGAAAACGCAGCCTGTCGCCCACCTTGCTCGAATTGCCCGAAGCCTTTTGGGGTGAATGCCAGCCACAGGTCGTCATTCGGATCGCTGCGCACGTGACCCGGTTTGCGCGCCCAGTGATGCAGGGGTGAGGACAGGGTATAGAGCTCGAGCGCACCGATGCCCTTCACCGCCAGCATGCCTTCGAAATCGCTCTGCGACGCGGGTTGGCTGTCGGCCTTGAGGCAGTGCTGGCAGACCACATCCTTCCAGTAATCGAAACGACGTGGCGCTTCCACTGCGACGGTCGAGTAGTGGCTGGGCACAGGCATGGCACTTACCTCACAAGGCGGACTGCGTCATGAATCGGGAGAGTCGCGGGCAACTCGCCAACCGATTTTTCAGCAAGTTCCACGCCAGCCCGGTAACCGCCGCCCCACGCTGCCGGGGCAGCAGCACGCCCCAGTAAGTGCCTCCCAATGGCGCACGTGGCGCGCGCCCGGCACCACCCTCGAACACGCCTGCCGCCGTGGCGTGAACCTGTCCTTTCCAGCCAATCGGTTGTCACGCCGAACAAAGCGGATGGGCCTTGCGCTGCATAACGTTTAGGCAACACCGGTCATTTCCCCGGTGCCCTCCAAGGCCACTGCGTGCGGCCTGATGAACATCAAGAAGAAAGGAGCAGCCTATGGAATCCGCGATCGACAAGCACCTCAAGTGCCCAAGAAGCCTGTCCCGCCGTGTGCCCGACGACTACCAACCGCCCTTCCCCATGTGGGTGGCCCGCGCCGGCGAGCACATGCAGCAGGTGGTGATGGCTTACCTGGGCGTGCAGTACCAGGGCCAGCAACACCAGCCCGCCGCGCTGCAGGCCATGGGCCAGATCGTGGCGAGCTTCAGCCTGGCCGATGGCCCGCTGAACCATGACCTGACCCACCACACCGACAACAGTGGCTACGACAACCTGATGGTGGTCGGCTACTGGAAAGACCCGGCCGCCTATGGCCGCTGGCTGAACTCACCGGAAGTGGCCCAGTGGTGGGCCGCCGAAGCGCGGCTGCAGGATGGGCTGGGGTATTTCCGCGAGATCATCGCCCCACGGGCGGAACAGTTCGAAACGCTGTATGCCTTCCAGGACCGGTTGCCGGGTGTGGGCGCGGTAATGGACAGCACCAGCGGCGAGATCGAGGAACATGGCTACTGGGGCTCCATGCGCGACCGTTTCCCGGTGTCGCAGACCGACTGGATGCTGCCCGACGGCGAATTGCGCATCGTCAGTGGTGACCCTGCCAAAGGCGGCCGAGTGGTGGTGCGCGGCCATGACAACATCGCGTTGATCCGCTCCGGGCAGGACTGGGTGGAGGCCGAGGCCGAGGAACGCTCGCTGTACCTTGACGAGATCCTTCCCACCCTGCAGGCAGGCATGGATTTCTTGCGTGACCAGGGGGCGCCACTGGGCTGCTACAGCAACCGCTTCGTACGCAATATCGACCTGCAGGGCAACCTGCTCGACTCAAGCTACAACATCGGCCACTGGCGGTCGGTTGAAAAGCTCGAGCGCTGGGCCGAATCGCACCCCACCCACCTGCGCATCTTCGTCACCTTCTTCCGCGTGGCAAGCGGCCTGGAAAAACTGCGCTTGTACCATGAGGTGTCCGTGAGCGATGGCCGCCAGCAGCTGTTCGAGTACATCAACTGCCACCCCCATACCGGCATGATGCGCGATGCGCTACCCGCCGCTACCGGTTGCCCGCACCAGGCGCACGCATCATGAGGGCGCCCGGCATGAACAAGTTGCGCCTGCTTACCTTGGGCGCGCTGCTGCCAGCCGCCGCAGCCCAGGCCGTGGAGGTGGCACCCGGGGACTACGAACAGTACCCGGTGGGCGCCACCATCGGTGCGCTGTACTACCAGCACTCCACCACCAACGCGGCCTACGCCCAGGGCCACAAGATAAGTTCGGACTTCAAGCTCAGGTCGGACGTGGGCATTCTGCGCTTGCTGCACGTCATCGCCCTGAGTGACACGGTGACCGTCGACCCACAGTTCCTGCTGCCCTTCGGCCATGTGTCCAGCAGCGGCGATGCGTCGCCCCTGGGCAATGCCGACGGTATCGGCGACTTGATCCTGGCTGCGCCGTTCAAGCTACGGCTCAACGAAGCCCGGGACACCCTCAGCCTGACCCCGTACCTGTTCGTGCCCACGGGCAACTACGACCGCGATGATCCGCTGAACATCGGCGAAAACCGGTGGAAGTTCGAACTGCAGGGCGCCTACATCAAGCACTTCGACGCCCACTGGGCGGTGGACCTGGTCGGTGGCGCCACCTGGTATGGCGACAACGACGATTACGGGCCAGCTGGCCAGAAACTAGAGCAGGACGTGTCCTACGCTGCACAGATCATGGCCCGCTACATGCCGGACACGGCCACCACCTTTGCCGTTGGCGTCGGCCGCACCTGGGGCGGCGAAACCGAGGTCGAGCGTGTGGACCAGGACAACCGCCTGGGCACCACCAACCTGCGTCTGACCGCCACCCGTTTCGTCACTGCGCAGGACCAGCTGCAGCTGCAACTGGGGCGCGACCTGTCGGTGGACAACGGGCCCAAGGAGAACCTGCGCATCAACCTGCGCTATGCACACATCTTCTGAGGCAGCGTACCCCGCATTCATCACCCAATACCTGAAAGGATTGCCCCATGGCCATCGTCCGCCCCACCGCAACACAGGTACAAGACCTCGCCAAACGTCTGCACATGCAACTGAGCCCCGAACAGGCCACGGAGTACCTGGCACTGATGCAAGGCAGCTTCGATGCCTATGACCTGATCGACGAGTTGCCCGACTACACCCCGGTCACAGCTGGCAAGCCGCGCACCAGCCATCGCCCGTCCGGCGCCGAAAACCCGCTGAATGCCTGGTATCAGCGCACCGAAATCAGCGGTGCCAGCGATGGCAAGCTGGCCGGGCGCAGTGTGGCCCTGAAGGACAACATCGCCCTGGCCGGTGTACCGATGATGAACGGCGCCGCCCCCCTGGAAGGGTTCGTGCCGGGGTTCGACGCCACCGTGGTGACGCGCCTGCTGGAGGCCGGGGCCACCATCGTCGGCAAGGCGACCTGCGAGCACTACTGCATCTCCGGCGGCAGCCACACGTCCGACCCTGCCCCGGTACACAACCCGCACCGTCACGGCTATGCGTCCGGGGGCTCGTCCTCGGGCAGTGCGGCGCTGGTCGCCGCTGGCCAGGTGGACATGGCCATTGGCGGTGACCAGGGCGGCTCCATTCGCATCCCGTCGGCCTTCTGCGGCACCTACGGCATGAAGCCCACCCACGGCCTGGTGCCCTACACCGGCATCATGGCCATCGAGGCGACCATCGACCATGCTGGCCCCATCACCGCCAATGTGCGCGACAACGCGCTGATGCTGGAAGTACTGGCCGGTGCCGACGGCCTGGACCCGCGCCAGGCCGCCCCGCAGGTGGACCACTACACCCAGTATCTGGACCGCGGCGTCAGCGGCCTGCGCATCGGCGTCCTCCAGGAAGGCTTCGAGCTGGACAACCTGGACCCACGGGTACGCGACACCGTGCACGCCGCCATCGAACGCCTGAGCGCACTGGGCGCGGTGGTGGAGCCGGTATCCGTCGCCGAACATCGGCTGGCCGGCGCGCTGTGGCACCCCATCGGTTGCGAGGGCCTGACCCACCAGCTGATGCACGCCAACGGCGCCGGGTTCAACTGGAAAGGCTTGTACGACGTGGCGCTGCTGGACAAACAGGCCGGCTGGCGCAACCAGGCTGATGTGCTGTCGCCCTCACTGAAGCTGTGCATGCTGGTGGGCCAGTACGGCCTGGAGCGGTACCACGGGCGCTACTACGCCAAGGCCCAGAACATTGCCCGCCTGGCCCGCGCAGGGTATGACCAGGCGCTGCAGCGCTACGACCTGCTGGTGCTGCCAACCGTGCCGATCATCGCCCAACCCCACCCGCCGGCAGGCTGTTCGATCAGCGAATACGTGGCCCGGGCGCTGGAGATGATCGGCAACACCAGCGCCCAGGACATCACCGGCCACCCGGCCATGTCCATCCCGTGCGGGAACGTGGACGGCCTGCCGGTGGGCCTGATGCTGGTGGGCAAGCACTACGCCGAGGGCGTGCTGTACCAGGCCGCCAGCGCTTTCGAAGCCAGCGTCGACTGGCGAACCCTTTGACCGCAATGCCTGATCAGGAGCCCACCATCATGAGCACATCAGTGCCAACCACCGACACCTCGACCCCGGGCCAGCGTGCCCGGGCGCTGCTGAAAGTGATGCAGGACAAGGGCATGGTGCCCGACGGCTACATCGAACAGCTCACCGACCTGATGGAGAACCAGTGGGACCCGGCCAATGGCGCGCGGGTGGTCGCCCGTGCCTGGGTCGACGAAGATTACCGCCGCCTGTTGCTGGAGGACGGCACCGCCGCCTGCGCCGAGTACGGCTACACCGGCCCCCAGGGCGAGTACATCGTGGCCCTGGAAGACACCCCCACGGTCAAGAACGTGATCGTCTGCAGCCTCTGCTCGTGCACCAACTGGCCGGTGCTCGGCCTGCCGCCTGAGTGGTACAAGAGCTTCGAATTCCGCGCCCGCCTGGTGCGCGAAGGCCGCACGGTATTGCGCGAACTCGGCACCGAGCTGCCGCCCGACATGCAGGTCTGTGTGTGGGACACCAGTGCCGAGAGCCGCTACCTGGTACTGCCCCAGCGCCCGGCCGGCAGCGAGCACCTGGATGAAGAGGCGCTGCGCCGCCTGGTCACCAAGGATGTGCTGATCGGCGTCGCCCTGCCCGTGGTGCGCTAGGCGCACCTTTTCCCCATTCCACACAGGTAAAGCGTAATGGACGGATTTCACGATCTCGGCGGTTTTCAGGGCTTCGGCAAGGTCGCCCACCGCATCGACACCCTCAGCTACACACCGGTCTTCAAGGAAGACTGGGAGCACCTGGCGTACAGCCTGATGTTCGTGGCCAGTGACCACCTTGGCCTGTTCAGCATCGACGAGGCCCGCCATGCCGTGGAGCGCCTGGATGTGCGCCAGCATGTGGGCACCACCTATTACGAGCGCTATGTCATCGCCACCGCCTCGCTGCTGGTGGAGGCGCAGGCCATCACCCAGGAGGCGCTGGACGAAGCCCTGGGCTCACCGTTCAAATTGGCCAACCCGCCCCACAGCAAGGGGCGGGTGGCCATCACCAACCGCCCGCCGTTCGAGGTGGGCCAGCGGGTACGGGTACGTGACGAGCGCTTCGCCGGCCACGTGCGTTGCCCCGCCTACGTGCGGGGCAAGGAAGGCGTGGTGCTGCACCGCACCCGCGAACGCTGGCCGTTCCCCGACAGCATCGGCCACGGTGACCGCTCGGCGGCGCTGCAACCCACCTACCACGTGCAGTTCGAGGTGCGGGACCTGTGGGGCGAGGCGGCAGACGACGGGCGTGTGGTGGTCGACCTGTTTGAGAGCTACCTGGACCCGGTGCAGCCGGCATGAGCCGTGCAGCCGACACCCCCCTTCGGCTGCCCGTGACCGTACTGTCGGGTTTTCTCGGCGCAGGCAAGACCACCCTGCTCAATCACATCCTGCATAACCGCGAGGGGTTGCGGGTGGCGGTCATCGTCAACGACATGAGCGAGGTGAATATAGACGCCGAGAACGTTGGGCGTAACGTCACCCTGGAGCGTGGCAGCGACCGGCTGGTGGAGATGACCAACGGCTGTATCTGCTGCACCCTGCGCGCCGACCTGCTGGAGCAGGTAAGCGCGCTGGCCAGGGCCGGCTGCTATGACTACCTGCTGATCGAATCCACGGGGATCTCCGAGCCCATGCCGGTGGCCGAAACCTTCGCCTTTCTCGACCGCGACGGGTTCAGCCTGAGTGAGTTGGCCCGCCTGGACACGCTGGCCACGGTGGTCGACGCCAGCAGCTTCGAAGGTTTGTTGGGTGCCGCTGCCCCGGCCGGGGGTGAGCCCGGGCAGCGGCCGCTGGGCGACCTGCTGGTCGAACAGGTGGAGTATGCCGACGTCATTCTGGTGAACAAACTCGACCTGCTGGAACCCCAGCGCTACCCGGCGCTGGAGGCCCTGCTGCGCCAGTTGAACCCGCGTGCGCGCATCGTGCCGATGGTGCGCGGCGAAACGGACCTGGCCAACGTGCTGGGTACGCACCTGTTCGACCTGCCGAGCCTGGCGCAGTCGCCGGGCTGGATGCAGCAGATGGACCGTGAGGCACAGCCGGAGCCGGAATCGGAAACCTACGGCATCACGTCATGGGTGTACCGTGAGCGCGCGCCCTTCCATCCGCAACGGCTGCGGGCGTTGTTCGAACAGCCGTGGGCACACGGGCACCTGCTGCGCTGCAAGGGCTATTTCTGGTCGGCCAGCCGGTTTTTCGAAATCGGCATGCTGGCGTTGAGCGGCGGGCGGTTCGAGTGGGAATACAGCGGGCGCTGGTGGCGCTTCGTCGAGCAGGCACAGTGGCCGCTGGAAGCCTATCGGCGCCAGGCGATCATGAGTAAATGGGATGAGAACGTGGGCGATTGCCGGCAGGAAATCGTGTTCATCGGCCAGGGGCTGGACGTTGATGCGCTGAGGGTGGCGCTGGATGGATGCTTGCTGAGCGAGGAGGAGATCCTGGCGGGGCCGGAGAGCTGGGTACAGCTGGAAGATCGCGAGCTGCGCTTTCGCGCAGAGCATTGATTTCGCAAGCAAGCCCGCCCCCCTGTGGGAGCGGGTTTACCCGCGAAGCAGACAGCGCGGTGGAGGGCACCGGCTTCGCCGGTGTTCGCGGCTGAAGCCGCTCCCACAGGTCCCTGCTGGCTCAACGGTTATTTGCAGTTCTGCCAGAGCGAGCGCAGCTCGCCCCAGCCTAACCTTCAAACGCCGTCAGATCGCACCACGCTGGCGAAGCGCGTCCAGCACCAATTTGACGCCTTCGTCCACGCTGGTGGCCTGGGTGTCGATCACAACGTCTGCATCAAGCGGCACATCGAACGGGAAGCTCTCACCCGGGATGTTGTCGCCGCCGGCTGCGTAAAGCCCTTGCGGGTCACGCTCGCGGCACGCCAGCGGCGAGGCCTGAACATACACCGTCACCAGGCGGTCTTTGCCGATCAGCGCCTTGGCCTGCTCACGGCCTTCGGCATCCGGGGCCACGAACGCTGCCAACGTCAGCAGGCCGGCTTCGTTGAACTGACGCGCCACATGGGCAGCGCGGCGCCAGTTTTCAGTACGCCCGGCGCGGTCCTGTGGTAGGCCCTTGTTCAGGTCATGGCGCAGGTTCTGGCCATCGAGCACATACACCGCCCGGCCCATGTCGAACAGCTTGCGCTCCACCGCATAGGCCAGGGTGCTCTTGCCGGCACCGGACAAGCCACTGAACAGCACGGTGGCAGGCTGCTGGCCGAAGCGCAGCGCACGTTCCTCGGTGGACACGTGCGCCAGCTTGCCGTGCTGGCCGGTATTGCCGTGGGGCAGCACAGGGGGCGCGATGATCATGCCCGCGCCGACGGTGCCGTTAGTCAGGCGGTCGATGACGATGAAGGCACCGGTGGTGCGGTTGCTGTCATAGCCATCCAGGGCAATAGACGCATCCAGGGCCACCTTGACCTGGCCGATCTCGTTCAGTTGCAGCGCGCTGGCACTGCCCTTCTCCAGGGTGTTCACATCCACCTTGTGAGTGATGCTGGCAATCGAGCCAGGCACGTAGCTGGTGGCACGCTTGATGTCGTACTTCTTGCCCGGCAGCATCGGCTCTTCGGCCATCCACACCAGCATGGCGTCGAACTGGTCAGTTACCGGCGGCACATTGTCGGCATGCACCAGCAGGTCGCCACGGGAGATATCGATCTCGTCTTCCATGGTCAGCGTCACCGCCTGGCCGGGGCCTGCGCTTTCCAGTTCACCTTCGTAGGTAACAATGGATTTCACGCGGCTGCTCTTGCCCGATGGCAGCACCACGACCTCATCGCCCTTGTGCACCACGCCGCTGGCCAGGGTGCCGGCGAAGCCACGGAAGTTCAGGTTCGGCCGGTTCACGTACTGCACCGGGAAGCGCAGGTCGGTGAAGTTGCGGTCAGCCGACACTTCAACGGTTTCCAGGATTTCCATCAGCGTCGGGCCGGCATACCACGGCGAACGCTCGCTGTGGTTGACCACGTTGTCGCCCTTGAGCGCGGACATCGGCACGAAGTGCAGGCTGCTTGGGGTCAGGTTGATCGCTTCGGCGAACGCCAGGTAGTCGGCCTTGATCGACTCGAACACCTGCTCGTCAAAGCCCTTGAGGTCCATCTTGTTGACCGCGACCACGATGTGCTTGATGCCCAGCAGCGACGCGATGTAGCTGTGGCGGCGGGTTTGGGTCTGCACGCCATAGCGGGCATCAACCAGAATGATCGCCAGGTCGCAGGTGGACGCGCCGGTGGCCATGTTGCGGGTGTACTGCTCGTGGCCCGGGGTGTCGGCGATGATGAACTTGCGCTTGGCAGTGGAGAAGTAGCGGTAGGCCACATCGATGGTGATGCCCTGCTCCCGCTCGGCCTGCAGGCCGTCCACCAGCAGCGCCAGGTCGACTTCCTCGCCGGTGGTGCCAGACTTTTTCGAATCACGGGTGATGGCCTCGAGGTGGTCCTCGTAGATCATCTTCGAGTCGTGCAGCAGGCGCCCGATCAGGGTGCTCTTGCCGTCATCCACGTTGCCGCAGGTGAGGAAACGCAGCAGTTCCTTACGCTCGTGCTGGGCCAGGTAAGCGAGGATGTCCTCGCTGATCAAATCAGATTGGTGCGACATGAGGTAACCCTGAAATTAGAAGTAGCCCTGACGTTTCTTGTCTTCCATGGAGCCGGCGCCATCGTGGTCGATGACCCGGCCTTGGCGCTCGGAAGTGCGCGTCAGGAGCATTTCCTGAATGATGTCGGTGAGCGTCTCGGCTTCCGACTCGACAGCGCCCGTGAGCGGGTAGCAGCCAAGGGTACGGAAACGCACCTTCTTCTTGACGATACGCGCCTTTTCTTCCTCGGAGAGGTGTTCGAGGATGCGTTCGTCATCGATCATGATCAGGGTGCCGTTCTTCTCGATCACTTCACGCTCGGCGGCGAAGTACAGCGGCACGATCGGGATGCCTTCGAGGTAGATGTACTGCCAGATGTCCAGCTCGGTCCAGTTCGACAGCGGGAAGACGCGGATCGACTCGCCCTTGTTGACCTTGCCGTTGTACACGTTCCACAGCTCGGGGCGCTGGTTTTTCGGGTCCCAACGGTGCTTGCTGTCGCGGAATGAATACACGCGCTCCTTGGCCCGCGACTTCTCTTCGTCGCGGCGCGCACCACCGAAGGCGGCATCGAAGCCGTGCTTGTCCAGTGCCTGCTTCAGGCCCTGGGTCTTCATGATGTCGGTGTGCTTGGAACTGCCATGGGTGAATGGGTTGATGCCCTGCGCCACCCCTTCAGGGTTGACGTGGGTGATCAGTTCCAGGCCCATTTCCTCGACCATCTTGTCGCGGAAGCGGTACATTTCCTGGAATTTCCAGCGGGTGTCGACGTGCATCACCGGGAACGGCAGCTTGCCCGGGAAGAAAGCCTTGCGCGCCAGGTGCAGCATCACGGCGGAATCCTTGCCGATCGAGTACAGCATCACCGGGTTGTCGAACTCGGCGGCCACCTCGCGGATGATGTGGATGCTTTCCGCCTCCAGCTGTTTCAAGTGCGTCAGTTTGTCGACCATGGCTACTCACGAAAAACGATCTTATGGACGGCCAGCGGGCCGTGTTCGAGCGAGCCACTCTATCACAGCAGATGCTTCTATTTAGGCGGCTGGCTAGATCGAAAGCGTCTAACTATATGACTGGGGGTTTGGGCGTTGCAGGCCAGGCCCTTCGCGGGTAAACCCGCTCCTACAGGGCTGACACAGGCTTTGAATGCTGTGCGATCCCTGTGGGGGCGAGCTTGCCGGCGATGAGGCCGCCAAGGTCAGATGGGGTTCGGGCAATCGATGAACAGGTGCTCCACGGCAAACCGCCGCGCCAGGTAATCACCCAGCGCCTGCACGCCATACCGCTCGGTGGCGTGGTGCCCGGCGGCAATGAAGCTGACCCCATTCTCGCGGGCACTGTGGTACGTCTGCTCCGAAGCCTCACCGGTCAGGTACAGGTCCACCCCTGCGGCAATGGCATCGTCGATGTAGCCCTGCCCGCCCCCGGTGCACCAACCCACCCGGCGAATCATCTGCTCGCCCTCCACCAGCAGCGGTTCACGGCCCAGCACTTCCTGCACCCGGCGGGCAAAGTCGCGAGCGGTCATGGGTTCTGCCAGTGACCCGACCAGCCCAACCACCTTGGGGTTGGCCGGGTCCAGTGCGCCTTCGACAGTGATATCCAGCTGGCGCGCCAGCTGCACGTTGTTACCCACCTCGGGGTGCAGGTCCAGCGGCAGGTGAAACGCCAGCAGGCTGATGTCATGGTTCAGCAGGGTTTTCAGGCGCCGCTGACGAATCCCGGTGATGCAGGGGTTTTCGCCCTTCCAGAAGTAGCCGTGGTGCACCAGCACCAGGTCAGCCTGCGCCTCCACGGCCGCGTCCAGCAACGCCTGGCTGGCAGTCACGCCGCTGACGATACGGCCAACCTGGGGCCGGCCTTCGACCTGCAGGCCGTTGGGGCAATAGTCCTGGACCTTGCTGCTGCCCAGAAAGCGCTCGGCTTCCTCGACCAGGGTATTGAGAGCGACGGCCATTAAATTCTCCTCGAAATCTACGCATCCCACAGGCACAACGCCGGCTGAACGCCCGTATAATGCCGGCCATTATGGGCCGTCGTCGGCACCGGGGGAACCGGTGCCTGCGCGTGCGGTTCACGTACCCCTGCATGCCCCACTCGGTGGCCGCTGGCCCCCTGCTCTATCCAGGACTCGTTCATGTTCAAGGCGTTGCGTTACTTTGGCTGGCCCCTGCTCACCGGTGTGCTCATTGCCGTGCTGATCATCCAGCGTTTCCCCGAGTGGGTCGGCCTGCCCAGCCAGGATGTCAACCTGCAACAGGCGCCCCAGACCACACGCGTGGTCCAGGGCCCGGTTTCCTACGCTGATGCCGTGACCCTGGCCGCCCCCGCGGTGGTCAACCTGTACACCACCAAGGTGGTGAACAAGAGCTCGCACCCATTGTTCGAAGACCCGCAGTTCCGCCGCTTCTTCGGGGACAACCTGCCCAAGCAGCGGCGTTGGGAGTCCAGCCTGGGCTCGGCAGTCATCATGAGCCCCGAGGGTTACCTGCTCACCAACAACCACGTCACCAGCGGTGCCGACCAGATCGTCGTGGCCCTGAAAGACGGCCGCGAGACCTTGGCCCGGGTTATCGGCAGCGACCCGGAAACCGACCTGGCGGTGCTGAAGATCGACCTGAAGAAACTGCCGGCCATTACCATCGGCCGCTCCGACACCATCCGTATCGGCGATGTCTCGCTGGCCATCGGCAACCCGTTCGGCGTAGGCCAGACGGTGACCATGGGCATTATCAGCGCCACCGGCCGCAACCAGCTGGGGCTGAACAACTACGAAGACTTCATCCAGACCGACGCGGCGATCAACCCGGGTAACTCCGGCGGTGCACTGGTGGATGCCAATGGCAACCTGATCGGCATCAACACCGCGATCTTCTCCAAGTCTGGCGGCTCCCAGGGCATCGGTTTTGCCATCCCGGTGAAGCTGGCGCTGGAAGTGATGAAGTCCATCGTCGAGCACGGCCAGGTGATCCGTGGCTGGTTGGGTATCGAAGTGCAGCCACTGAGCACCGAACTGGCTGAATCGTTCGGCATGAAAGACCGGCCCGGCATCGTGGTCGCGGGTATATTCCGCGAGGGGCCGGCGGCCAGGGCCGGGTTGCAGTTGGGTGACGTGATCCTGAGCATCAACGGCGAACCGGCCGGTGACGGACGCAAGTCGATGAACCAGGTGGCGCGCATCAAGCCCAACGAGAAGATCACCATCGAGGTGATGCGCAATGGGCAGCAGTTGAAGCTGGTGGCCGAAGTAGGCCTGAGGCCGCCGCCAGCGCCAGTGGCCAAACAGGAAGAGAAATAGCCTGTAAAAGGGGCTGCTTTGCAGCCCCTACCTGCATCAATGCAAGATCTGGCTCAGGAACAACCGGGTACGGTCACTGCGCGGCCGGTCGAAGAAATCATCCGGCGCGGCCTGCTCCACAATCTCCCCCTTGTCCATGAAGATCACCCGGTTGGCCACGGTGCGGGCAAAGCCCATCTCGTGGGTAACGCACAGCATGGTCATGCCGTCTTCAGCCAGCCCCACCATGGTATCGAGCACTTCCTTGACCATTTCCGGGTCCAGCGCCGAAGTCGGTTCATCGAACAGCATGATCTTGGGCTTCATGCACAGGGCACGGGCAATGGCCACCCGCTGCTGCTGGCCACCGGACAACTGCCCCGGGAATTTGTGCGCCTGCTCCGGAATGCGTACCCGCTCCAGGTAGTGCATGGCGATTTCCTCGGCCTTGCGCCGCGGCATCTTGCGTACCCACATGGGCGCCAGTGTGCAGTTTTCCAGGATGCTCAGGTGGGGGAACAGGTTGAAGTGCTGGAACACCATGCCCACCTCGCGGCGGATGGCCTCGATCTGCTTCAGGTCGTTGGTCAGCTCTACCCCGTCGACCACAATGCGCCCCTGCTGGTGTTCCTCCAGGCGGTTGAGGCAGCGGATGGTGGTGGACTTGCCCGAACCCGACGGCCCGCACAGCACGATGCGCTCGCCCTGGCGCACGTTCAGGTTGATGTCCTTGAGCACATGGAACTGGCCATACCACTTGTTCACGCCCTGCATCTGGATGATGCCTTCGGGGCCAGCAGGCTGCTTGATCGCTTCACTCATTTCGAAACTCCTAACGCTTGTGGCCAGTGTCCAGCTTGCGCTCCAGATGCATGGAGTAGCGGGACATACCGAAACAGAAAATCCAGAACACCAGGGCCGCGAACACGTAGCCCTCGGTGGCCATACCCAGCCAGGCCGGGTCGGCAGCTGCTTGCTTGACGCTGTTGAGCAGGTCGAACAGGCCGATGATGATCACCAGGCTGGTGTCCTTGAACAGGGCAATGAAGGTGTTGACGATGCCGGGGATCACCAGCTTCAGCGCCTGGGGCAGGATCACCAGGCCCATCGAGCGCCAGTAACCCAGGCCCATGGCCGCGGCAGCCTCGTACTGGCCTTTGGGAATGGCCTGCAAGCCACCGCGCACCACCTCGGCGATATACGCCGACTGGAACAGAATCACACCGATCATGGCCCGCAGCAGCTTGTCGAAGCTCATGCCCTCGGGCAGGAACAACGGCAGCATCACGGACGACATGAACAGCACGGTGATCAGTGGCACGCCGCGCCAGAACTCGATGAAGGTCACACACACCACCTTCACCGCCGGCATGCGCGAGCGCCTGCCCAGCGCCAGCACAATGCCCAGGGGCAAGGCACCGACGATGCCGACCGTGGCGATGACCAGGGTCAGCATCAGCCCGCCCCACTGGCTGGTAGCCACCGTGTCCAGGCCCAGGTAGCCGCCGTGCAGCAGGGTATAGGCCAGCACCGGGTACAGCACCAGGAAGCCCAGGCCGTACACCGCCTTGCGCGGGAAGCGGCTGATGAACAACGGTGCCGCGCCGAGTACCGCCAGCCACACGGTAAGGTCCACCCGCCAGCGCAACTCGGCAGGGTAGTAGCCGTACATGAACTGGCCAAAGCGCTGCTGCACGAACACCCAGCAGGCGCCCTCCTTGGTGCAGTCGGCGCGGGTGGTACCCACCCAGTTGGCATCGATCAGCGCCCATTGCAGCAACGGCGGCACGATCAGCCACAGCAGATACACGGCGAACAGGGTGAGCAGTGTATTGAGCCAGCTGGAAAACAGGTTGGCACGCATCCAGGCGAGCACGCCGACGGTTTTTACCGGTGGCGGCATGTCAGGTTTGAAAACATGGGCATTCACAGGCGTATCCTCACCGCTCGATCAGCGCAATGCGCTTGTTGTACCAGTTCATCAACAGCGAAATGCTGATGCTGATGGCGAGATAGACACTCATGGTGATGGCGATCACCTCAATGGCCTGGCCGGTCTGGTTCAACACCGTGCCGGCAAACAGCGAGACCATTTCCGGGTAGCCGATACCGGCCGCCAGCGACGAGTTCTTGGCCAGGTTCAGGTACTGGCTGGTGAGCGGCGGAATGATCACCCGCAGTGCCTGGGGGATGATCACCTTGCGCAGGGTCGGCCCTTCGCGCAGGCCCAGCGACCGTGCAGCCTCGGTCTGGCCGTGGCTCACCGAACGGATACCCGAACGCACGATCTCGGCAATGAACGCGGCGGTGTAGATGGTCAGCGCCAAGGTCAATGCCAGCAGCTCGGGGATCAGCACCCAGCCACCCACGAAGTTGAAGCCTTTCAATTGCGGCACTTCCCACTGCACAGGGCTGCCGAACAGCAGCACGCAGGCACCGGGGATGACCACGAGCAAGGCCAGGCCCACCCAGAACTTGTGAAAGGGCTCACCTGTTTCTTCGAAACGCCGGTTGGCCCGCCGCACCATCACCACCACGGCCAGCACAGCCAGGGCAACGGCGATGACGAATGGCCAGAAGCCCTCGGCCATGGAGGCCCCCGGCATGTTCAGGCCACGGTTGCTGATGAAGAAGGTGTCGTCGATGTTGATGCTGCCCCTGGGCCCCGGCAGCGTGAGAAACACCGCGAAGTACCAGAACAGGATCTGCAGCAGCGGCGGGATGTTGCGGAAGGTTTCCACATACACCGTCGCCAGCTTGTTGATCATCCAGTTCGGCGACAACCGCGCCACACCGATGATGAAGCCAAGAATGGTGGCCAGCACCACGCCGATCAGTGTCACCAGCAGGGTGTTGAGCAAACCGATGACGAATACCCGGGCGTAGCTGTCCGATTCCACGTAGGGGATCAGGTGCTGGGCGATGCCGAAGCCGGCACTGCGGTCGAGGAAGTCGAAGCCCGAGGTAATGCCGCGGTGTTGCAGGTTGGTTTGCGTGTTGTGAAACAGGTACCAGCCCAGACCCACCACGAAGACGATGGTGAGGATCTGGAACAGCCACGCACGCACACGTGGATCGCTCAGGGATAAACCCTTTTGTGCGCCGATTCGATTTTGCATGAAATGCCCCGGAAGAGAGGGTGCCGAACTGCCTGCGGCGGCAGGATGCCGCCGCAGGGTGCAACCATCAGCGCACAGGTGGCGCGTACTGGATGCCGCCGTTGTTCCACAGGGCGTTCATGCCACGGTCGATCTTCAGGTCGGTGCTCTGGCCCAGGTTCTTCTCGAACACTTCGCCGTAGTTGCCGACTTGCTTGACGATCTGCACTACCCAGTCTTTAGGCAGCTTGAGGTCCTTGCCGTATTCACCGTCGCCACCCAGCAGGCGGGCCACGTCAGGGTTCTTGGTGCCCTTGGCTTCGGCTTCGACGTTCTTGGAGGTGATACCCGCCTCTTCGGCGTTGAGCATGGCGAACAGCGTCCACTTGACGATGCTGAACCACTCTTCGTCGCCTTTGCGCACCACCGGGCCCAAGGGCTCCTTGGAGATGGTTTCTGGCAGCACCACATACTCGGTGGGTGCGGCCAGCTTGGAGCGCTGGGCGAACAGCTGCGACTTGTCAGAGGTCAGTACGTCGCAACGGCCCGACTCCAGCGACTTGGCGCTTTCGTCAGAGGTGTCGAAGGTGATCGGGGTGTATTTCAGGTTGTTGGCGCGGAAGAAGTCCGACACGTTCAGCTCAGTGGTGGTACCTGCCTGGATGCAGATGGTTGCGCCATCGAGTTCCTTGGCGCTGGAAACACCCAGCTTCTTGTTGACCAGGAAACCGACGCCGTCATAGTAGGTGACACCGGTGAACACCAGGCCCATGCCGGCATCGCGCGAGCTGGTCCAGGTGGTGTTGCGCGACAGCACGTCGACTTCGCCCGACTGCAGGGCGGTGAAGCGTTCCTTGGCGTTGAGCTGGCTGAACTTGACCTTGGTCGCGTCGCCGAACACCGCCGCCGCGACGGCGCGGCAGACGTCGGCATCGATGCCGATGATCTTGCCCTGGGCATCCGGTACCGAGAAGCCAGGCAAGCCGTCACTCACGCCACACTGGACGAAGCCCTTCTTTTTAACCGCATCGAGAGTGGCGCCGGCCTGGGCAGTGCTCACGGCGCCCAGCGCGGCGGCAGCGGTCAGGACTGCCAGGGTGGTTTTCAACATCTTCATTCACTACCTCCACATCGCTCTTGTTGTATCGAGCCGGAATTGCACCGCACCCTTTTGAGGCGCATCCGACCCGTATTGGCTTGTTATTGGGTCAATTGGCGCAATGGGCTGTTCTGTGACAGCCTTCGCTTACAGAGGGTGTTACCGTTCCCGGCCTACCCTTTGCATCACAGATGGAATTGCAAAGCGCGTACCAGTTCGCTTGGCTGGAGCGATTAAGCCAGAGTCAAGTGGGTAAAGTTTCAGCGTTGCGACATTCTCGTTCTCGCGCGCTGCACACGCGCTTTATATTCATGCACGCTAACCGCCCAACCGCACACTTTCGGAGCAGCAATGACCGACCCACTGATCCTGGAACCCCAGACCACCGCAGATGCCTGTGTGATCTGGTTGCACGGCCTGGGGGCCGACCGTTACGACTTCCTACCTGTGGCTGAATTCATGCAGGAGCGGCTGAACAGCACGCGCTTCATCATGCCCCAGGCGCCGACCCAGCCGGTCACCATCAACGGCGGCTACGCCATGCCCAGCTGGTACGACATCAAGGCCATGAGCCCGGCCCGCGCCATCGACGAGGCGCAGCTTGACGCGTCGGCCGACCAGGTCATCGCGCTGATCAAGGCCGAGCAGGCAAAGGGCGTCAGCCTGTCACGCATCTTCCTGGCCGGTTTCTCCCAGGGCGGCGCGGTGGTGCTGCACACCGCCTATATAAAGTGGCAGGAGGCCCTGGGCGGGGTGCTGGCACTGTCTACCTATGCGCCCACGTTCAGTGAAGGGCATCAGCTCAGTGCCTGCCAGCAGCGTACCCCGGCGCTGTGCCTGCACGGCGTGCATGACCCGGTGGTGATCCCGTCGATGGGCCGTACCGCCTTCGAATACCTCAATACCTGGGGCATTGCCGCAACCTGGCAGGAGTACCCCATGGAGCACGAGGTGGTGGTCGAGGAGCTGAACGACATCTACCACTGGCTGGCCAGGCAACTTCAATAACCCACGCCGCCTGTAGTTGTGCGTCAGTTCCACTACGCCGCGCAGGGTTCTTGCATTACACTGCCCGGCGTACATTCCTTAACCAGTTGACGAGACGACCGTGCTCAAGGCACTTAAAAAAATATTCGGCAAGAGAGACGACGCCCCGCAGGCTGTCGCGCCTGCTGCCAGCGTTGCATCGCCCGCGCCCGTTTCCGAGGCCCGTCCAGTAACCGCACCCAAGCCACCGCGCGCCAAACCTGCCCCCAAGGCCAGCCAGCCGGTGGCAACCGCGCCTGCGGCGGCAACGCCGGCAAAAGAAAAACCGCGCCGCGAGCGCAAGCCCAAGCCGCAGGCCAGCCTGTGGAAGCCGGAAGACTTCGTGGTCGAGCCGCAGGAAGGCAAAACCCGCTTCCATGACTTCAAGCTGTCCAACGAACTGATGCACGCCATCCACGACCTGGGCTTCCCGTACTGCACGCCGATCCAGGCACAGGTGCTGGGTTACACCCTGCGTGGGCAGGACGCGATCGGCAGGGCCCAGACGGGTACGGGCAAGACGGCAGCGTTTCTGATTTCGATCATTTCCCAGTTGCAGCAGACCCCACCGCCCAAAGAGCGCTACATGGGCGAACCCCGTGCGCTGATCATCGCGCCCACCCGCGAGCTGGTGGTACAGATCGCCAAGGACGCTGCGGCCCTCACCAAGTACACCGGCCTGAACGTGATGAGCTTCGTCGGTGGCATGGACTTCGACAAGCAACTGAAGGCGCTGGAAGCCCGGCACTGCGACATTCTGGTGGCCACCCCAGGCCGGCTGCTGGACTTCAACCAGCGCGGCGAGGTGCACCTGGACATGGTCGAGGTGATGGTGCTGGACGAAGCGGACCGCATGCTGGACATGGGCTTCATCCCCCAGGTACGTCAGATCATCCGCCAGACCCCGCCCAAGAGCGAACGCCAGACCTTGCTGTTCTCGGCCACCTTCACCGACGACGTGATGAACCTGGCCAAGCAGTGGACGACCGACCCGGCCATCGTCGAAATCGAGCCCGAGAACGTTGCCAGCGAAACGGTCGAGCAGCATGTGTATGCGGTGGCGGGCAGCGACAAGTACAAGCTGCTGTACAACCTGGTTACCCAACACCAGTGGGAACGGGTGATGGTATTCGCCAACCGCAAGGACGAAGTGCGGCGCATCGAGGAAAAACTGGTGCGTGACGGCATCAATGCCGCGCAGCTTTCAGGCGACGTGCCCCAGCACAAGCGTATCCGCACGCTGGAAAACTTCCGTGAAGGGCGCATCACCGTGCTGGTTGCCACCGATGTGGCCGGGCGGGGTATTCACATCGACGGTATCAGCCACGTGATCAACTTCACCTTGCCCGAAGACCCGGACGACTACGTGCACCGTATCGGCCGTACTGGCCGTGCAGGCACCAGCGGTGTGTCGATCAGCTTTGCCGGGGAGGATGACTCGTATCAGTTGCCGGCGATCGAAGAACTGCTGGGCCGCAAGATCAAGTGCGAGATGCCGCCGGATGAACTGCTGCAGCCCGTGCCGCGCAAGCATCACTGACCTGTACCCGCGAACCGGGGCATAGCCCCGGCCACCCAACACAGGGCTACCAGCGCCCCGCCGCATCCTGGTCACTCTGCCTGCCCTCGACCCAGCGCGGGCCGTCCCCGGTCATTTCCTTCTTCCAGAACGGCGCCCGGGTTTTCAGGTAATCCATGATGAAGTTGCAGGCATCGAACGCGGCCTGCCGGTGAGCACTGGCCACCCCCACGAACACAATGGGCTCGCCCGGCTCCAGCGCACCGATGCGGTGCAGCACTTCTACCTTCAACAGCGGCCAGCGCTGCTGGGCCTCGGCGGCAATCTTGGCCAGGGCCTTCTCGGTCATGCCCGGGTAGTGTTCAAGCAACATCCCCGCCACCTCGCGCCCTTCGTTGAAATCCCGCACGTAGCCAACAAAAGCGACAACCGCCCCCACGCCCGCGTTGGCCGCGTGCATGGCATTGACTTCCAGCCCCGGGTCGAATGCAGCCTCCTGAACGCGCACAGCCATGTTCAGCCTCCTGTTACCGGCGGGAAGAACGCCACTTCATCGCCCTCTTCCAGCGGCTCATCGAGCTTGCACAGTTCTTCATTGCGTGCACACATCAGGTTCTGCTCGCCCAGCACGTCGTACGGCGCGCCCCTGGCCACCAGCGCCTGACGCACATCGTCGAGCACCGCGAAAGCACCTTCGACACGCTCCGCGTCCACCCCCAGCCGTTCGCGGTAACGGGCGAAATACATCACCTTCACGTTCATCAGCCTTGCACCTTGTAATGGCCACTTTTGCCGCCGAGCTTTTCCAGCAGGCGCACCTGTTCGATGACCATACCCTTGTCCACGGCTTTGCACATGTCATAAAGGGTCAGTGCCGCGACACTGGCCGCCGTCAGCGCTTCCATCTCCACGCCGGTCTGCCCGGCCAGCTTGCAGCGGGCGACGATCTTCACCGCATCCTCACCGTCGGCATCGAGCTCCACCTTCACGCTGGTCAGCATCAATGGGTGGCACAACGGGATCAGGTCACTGGTCTTCTTCGCCGCCTGAATGCCGGCGATGCGCGCCACGGCAAACACATCGCCCTTGGGGTGTGCGCCATCCACGATCATCTGCAAGGTTTGCGGCAACATGCGCACCCGCGCCTCGGCGGTGGCCTCACGCTCGGTGACGGCTTTTTCAGTGACGTCGACCATGTTGGCCCGCCCCTGGGAATCAAGATGTGTCAGCACTGCTCTGCTCCTGTGAAGGGAGCAACGAGTGTAAACCCGTGGGTCAGCTTTAGGCACGGGTTTGTAGCCGGGCGGGAAGTTGGAGCGGCCTGGGCAGGCCGCCCCGATATGCCGTTACATGTGCGACTCGGCGTACTCGGCCAGCACCGACCGCGGCACACCCTGCAGGGTGATGTGCACGCCGTGGGGGAAGTCCTTGAAACGCTCGGTGAGGTAGGTAAGGCCCGAGCTGGTGGCGGACAGGTAAGGTGTGTCGATCTGCGCCAGGTTACCCAGGCACACCACCTTGGAGCCGGCACCGGCGCGGGTGATGATGGTTTTCATCTGGTGCGGGGTGAGGTTCTGGCATTCATCGATGAGGATCAGGCTCTGCTGGAAGCTGCGCCCACGGATGTAGTTCAGCGACTTGAACTGCAACGGTACCCGCTCGAGGATGTACTCCACGCTGCCATGGGTACTTTCGTCGTCCATGTGCAAGGCTTCGAGGTTGTCGGTGATCGCACCCAGCCAAGGCTCCATCTTCTCGGCCTCGGTACCCGGCAGGAAGCCGATCTCCTGGTCCAGCCCCTGCACGCTGCGGGTGGCGATGATGCGCCGGTAGCGCTTGCTGACCATGGTCTGCTCGATGGCGGCAGCCAGTGCCAGGATGGTCTTGCCCGAGCCCGCAGCGCCGGTCAGGTTGACCAGGTGGATGTCTGGGTCCAGCAGGGCGAACAGCGCCAGGCTCTGGTGAATATCCCGTGGCTTCAGGCCCCAGGCTTCCTGGTGCAGCAGCGGCTCCTGGTGCAGGTCGAGCAGCAGCAGTTCGTTTTCACGGATGCCTTTGATCCAGCCAACGAAGCCCTGCTCGTCGATGATGAACTCGTTGACGTGTACCGCCGGCAGGTTCTCGGCCAGTTGCACACGGTGCCAGGTACGGCCACGTTCCTGGCGC
Organism: Pseudomonas sp. NBRC 111119; assembly: GCF_001320125.1. Taxonomy (NCBI): domain Bacteria; kingdom Pseudomonadati; phylum Pseudomonadota; class Gammaproteobacteria; order Pseudomonadales; family Pseudomonadaceae; genus Pseudomonas; species Pseudomonas sp. NBRC 111119. The sequence goes on along the minus strand of NZ_BCAV01000061.1, from coordinate 29,310 downwards.
GTATCCACCTTGTTCACCCGGTCCCAGAACGAACCTGTGACCGAGTGGTACCCCTTGGACAGCAGCGACACGTCGTCTACCAACTGGTCGGTGCTGTAATCTTCGGCCGCAATGCCACAGGCGCGCGCCTTCAGGCGCATGTTGATGTCTTTGGTGACCAGCACCACATCCAGGTCGGTGCGCCGTGCCCGCACTTCCAGCAGCTGGTTGATGATGATGTTGTCGTTGAGGGTTTCCGGCAGCAGGCGATTGGGCTCGTTGCGCGGGGTCATCAGAATGGACAGGAAGCCCTTGGGCCCGCTCTTGCCACGCTGGATGGGTACACCCTGCTCGACCACGCTGGGTGAGGCGTCCCCCAGGGTCTGGTCGATCAGGCGGATGGCCTGGCGGCATTCGGCGGCGATGCTCTGTTTGCCGGCCTTGAGCTTGTCGAGTTCCTCCAGCACCGTCATCGGGATGGCGACGTGATGCTCCTCGAAGTTGAGTAATGCGTTAGGGTCGTGAATCAGGACGTTGGTATCGAGCACATAGAGGATTGGCTTGCTGGAGGAAGGGGTGCGTCCTTGGTCATCCATACTCGGTCACCTTATGTCGAAGCCACACGGCGCGGTCTGTTACGCCGCAAAGTGACTGCCGGTCTCCCCGTATCCGCGTTGTTACGGGCGGGAAGCGAACCTGGCCAGGTGAGCCTGTATGACGCCACCTGTGCTGCAGGAATCGGCTGTCTGGTTTCTTCATACCGCAAAAGGCATGACCGGAAAAAGCATTTTTACGCGTTTTTGAAGTTTATTTTTCCGATTGACGAACTGCCCTTGGCGGGGCGGCCAGGCGGGTCTACAGTCAGAAGTCAGATTGCTCATTGTGCATAAGCATATTCCTTGCAGCCCTGCCAGCCGATGCCGCTCTGTGCGGTGTGCTCCAGCAGCCATTGCACGGCGGGCTGGGCTTTGGGCAGGGCATCGTGAAACTGGATCACCCCCTTGCGCCACAGCAGCATCAAGGTCAGCACCCGCTGGGCCGAGGCCTGGGCATCCAGCGCGCCGTCATCCTGGGCGTCGATGTCCCACAGTGACACGCGCAGTTGCTGGCTGGCCATGAACGCGTCCCCATCCGCCCTGCGCTGGCCATAGGGGGGCCTGAACAATGGCACGTATTGCTCAGGCAGATCTGCCTGCACCCGCCCCTGGCTGCGCCTGAGCGAGTCCTGCCAGCCATTCCACTGCGCGTGGGACCTGTACTCCCAGCCCTGAATACCTACGCACTGCCCGTCATACAACGTGCGCAGGGCGTCGAGCGAGGTGCCCTCGCGACGTTGCTGCAAACGGTTGCCCAGGACGAAAAAAGTCCCTTCCAGCTTCTGCCCGCGCAGGTAGTCGGCCAACGTATCGGTACTGCCACCCACCGGCCCCGGCCCACCAACGAAGGTGAGCAGAAACAGCCGGTCGTTCAGTTCGTCGCCGTTGCGCTCGGCCGGTGACAGCCGCTCCACCTCACTGCTGGTTTGCGGCATCAACGCCGCCTTGCGCAGTTGCTCGTCCAGGTAGCGCACATGGAAGCGGTGGCTAGGCTCGACCCAGCCGGTGTAGAACGCGCCAACATCGGCAGCGAAGGTAGCGGCTTGCGTGCGCAGTTCTGCCATGGAGGTGACGGCGTAGCAGAACGAGGCATCCTGCTCGCAACTGCGCTGGGCCTGTTGGTAACCGCTCCACAGGCGCTGCCACATGCGCGCCCGCACCAGGCGCACCTTGTGCAGGTTGATCTGGCGCAGCCCCAGCCGCGCCGCCAGCGCCGCATCGTCGAGCAGCTCGCTTTCATGCAGCACCTGGGCAAACGACAGTATCTCGGCACGCGACGCCACGTCGAACAGCACCGGGCTGTCCAACTGCTCGGGCCACAGGCTGCGGTCCAGGCTCACTTGGTCGCTGGGCGCGGCGTGCACGGCCACGCTCAGCAGCGCGGCCAGCAGGGCTGAGGCTATGCGCACGGTCCAAGGCTCCCCAATGGCAAAACAGGCACTATAGCGCCTGCACGCTCCATGAGCGCCCACTATCGTCGCCATAGTTTGGACTTACCACGCCCAGCCCGTAGAATTCACGGTCAACGATGCCAGGAGCCGACCCGATGCTGACGGTGATTTCCCCCGCCAAGACCCTCGACTACGACACCCCGCCGGTGACCGAGCGTTTCACCCTGCCCGCTTACCTCGATGACTCGCAGGAACTGATCGGGCAGCTGCGCGAACTGAGCCCGGCGCAGATCAGCGAACTGATGCACCTCTCCGACAAGCTTGCCGGCCTGAACGCCGCCCGCTTCGGCAGCTGGACGCCGCACTTCACCCCACAGAACGCCAAGCAGGCGTTGCTGGCCTTCAAGGGCGACGTGTACACCGGGCTGGCTGCCGAAACCTTGGGCGAGGACGACTTCACCTTCGCCCAGGGCCACTTGCGCATGCTCTCGGGCCTGTACGGCCTGCTGCGCCCGCTGGACCTGATGCAACCCTACCGCCTGGAGATGGGCACCAAGCTGGCTAACGCCCGCGGCAAGGACCTGTACGCCTTCTGGGGCACCCGCATCAGCGAATGGCTGAACCAGGCCCTGGCCGAACAGGGCGACGACGTGCTGCTGAACCTGGCCAGCAACGAGTATTTCAGCGCAGTGAAACGCAGCGCGTTGAACGCCCGGGTGATCAACGTCGACTTCAGGGACCTGAAGAACGGCCAATACAAGATCATCAGCTTCTACGCCAAGAAAGCCCGCGGCATGATGACCCGCTTCGCCATCGAAGAGCGCATCAGCGACCCAGCGCAGCTCAAGCAGTTCGATGTGCAGGGGTACTACTACAGTGCCGAGCAGTCGAAAGCGGATCATCTGGTGTTTTTGCGGGATCATCCTGGCGAGTGAGCCCGGTTGCGAGCGGGCTGGTGTCAGGGCAGTCGCACGTACCCTGACCTCAGCCCGGCCACTTCCAACCCCTGTGGCCATATCGAGCCAATGCTCACCGGCACCTTGCTCGGCAACTGGTTGGGGTGCTCACGGAACCACACATAACTCAGCCCTGCCTTGTCTTGCTCAACGGCATCGGGTGGCACTACCCATACCCGGTCCTTGCTCGAAACCAGCACTTCAACCTGGGCACTCATGCCCAAGCGCAGAGGTCGGCCGGGCTCCAGCGAAGGCAGATCGATGTCCGCCACCAAGTCGTACCAGGCGTCTTGCGCCCCCTCGGTTCTGGGCAGCTGTGCAATATGGGCAACCCGGCCTTGGAAAACCTGCCCGGCGACTGTGACCCGGGCCAGCTGGCCTTCATGAACGGTAGGCAGGTCCTGTATCCAGGCTGCCGGTAGGCTCGTCCGCCACCAATAACGCGGGCTCGGTTACCAGAGCCCGGGCGATGGCAACACGCTGGCGCTGGCCACCCGATAGCTCGGCAGATCGTTGCGGGCCAAGCTCGCCAATACCTACCGCTTCCAGCTGGTTCTGGGCGAGCACCCGGGCTGCTGGCAAGCGCAACCCACGGTAGGAAAGCGGCAGCGCGACGTTATCCAGGGCGGACAGACGCGGCAGCAGGTTAAAGCTCTGGAAGACGAACCCGATCAGACGATTGCGCACGACAGCGCACTGGTCCGCGCTGGCCCCTGTCATGTCATTACCCACCAACTGCACACGGCCAGAGCACGGCCTGTCCAGCAGACCGATCAGGTTCAGCAGCGTACTTTTGCCTGAACCGGATGGGCCGACAATGGCGCACGTTTGCCCACTTGGAACAACTAGGTTGACGTCCTTGAGCACGGGCAACCCGGCATGGAAGCGGCTCACCTCGATGAGGCTCACGATGGCGCTCATGCGAGGCCTCCGGGCTTGATCGATGGATCAATCGGCGGATGCGCTTTTTCAGCCTCATCTTCGAGTTTACGCACCGTTTTCAAGATCATTTCGATCAGCGGATCGTCTTCGCTGCTTTGTCGCTGGTCTGTTTTGCCGATCAGCAGCGTTAAGTCGATTTCATAGTTACCGAAGCCTGCCTCCATAATGGGGGGCAAGCCTTTGTAATACTGAATCATCTCTCTCAGCGCATCGTCTCTATAACCGGTGTTGTCATACTCACTGTTAGCTTTATCGACGATGTAGTGTGTCCATAGCGCATAGCGATGACTGAGTTCCGTGCTCGCGGCCAAGCGTTCGTTGTGTGTAAAATCATCGCCTTCGTCGTAACCTATTAATGCAAGTTGTTCAGTACTCAGGCCTTTAAAAGGATTCTCGCCACTGCCGTTGAGAAAGTGGGTCGCACGCTTTGCGCGGTCCAGGAGTTCCGGGTCATCAGTGCTGGGAACAAATGCGTCATGCAGCGGCTTGGTTGAGGTGTATCCTCGTCCTCCCAACTCCATCTGAATCCGCGAGCCCAGCTTGGCAAGCTCCTGACGACTCAGTTGGCTATCACGAAGCGCTGCACGCTCCGCTGCAGCAGCCAGCTGACGTGCCAGGGCAGATACCCCAGAACGCACCTCACCCTGGTCGACCACTGTTGATACGGCGCTAGAGACTGCATTGTTCGCCGGTGACTCTGACTGGATTTTCTGTACCGCCCACTGAGATGACGGACTATTTTTTTGGATGCTGTCCATTACTACACCATTCGCTAATTACACTTGAAAAATGCTCGCCTGTAGGCCCCACCCTGCATGCCTATAATGGCAAGTGACAGAGTGGGGAATAGGGAGAGGTTTATTTCATTGTGAACTCAGCTTTCCAGGCATAGTTGGCTCTAAATCCGGAGTTGACTGCAGTACACACAGCGCCGCCGGTCGGTGTGGCAGTCTTGTTCCATTTCGGCTGTTTGACGCCTCCTGACATCATCATCACAAACGTCGTGCTGAACGCACATGTTTTGCGTCCGATTGAGTAACGAATCATCGCACTGTTCGTATCAGGGCTTACCAGCCGCTGTACTGTGAACCTGATGGTTTCACCTGGTTTCACCTCCTCGTGAGGCTTCGGACTGGCAATCTGGTACGTACTCGTCTCATTGGCATTCGTCAGCTGAAGCTTCACCGGCTCAGTGCCAAGGTTCCTGAAGGTCACTTCGACCGGTGGCCCGGCAAGCGCTGTACTCGCCGCAAGCAATGCGGCCGCCGCACAAAGGATTCGGGTAAATGTTTTCATCGGTATCAAGCCTCGTCTCTTCCCTGTGGTTATGGGTGAGACGCCGTCATGGCAATAGCCACGGGGTGCCAGAGACGCTCCTTCGTACACAGTCATCCTCGACGACGTCCAGTGTGGTTGACGGCCATCGTGATAAAAACCTTAGCGTCCGAAGGGTCTTCAGTCGTAACAGGATATGCAAGCGCACCGCTAAACCTGTGTCAGCGCTACAAAAATTTGACGCCAAAAAATAAACATCACTGTGAAAATTTCATAACGCCATCATGCCGCTTAACCCTTTTTGCAATTTTTTTATTAAAAAGATAGCGATACTGGCAAAAATACATCTAGAAACAATTCCGCCCCGTATATACGGGGGTTTGACCGAACAGTGCTATCAAATTGAAACTACCTGATGAAGATCGATAATTGAAAGATCCTTCATGCAGCCCTATCCCATCGCGGAACTTACCTTCTTGAGGCCGCTCATAGTGCCGTAACGATATTCATGCCCCCGGGTTGTGAGAAATGACGTACAGATGAGCAGGCAGGCTTAAACGCCTCAACCTGAAACTTCCGACCGGCCAGGCGACCGCGTTCGCAACGGCTGTTCATGCAGGAGAAACGCGCCCGACACATCGTCCACGTGGTTGATTTCAAAGGTTTTTTTCAACTTGAAAGAACAAGCACTGCAGCGCGCCAGGTAGCGCACTGCAATAAAGACGACGACAGAGCAGGGCCTGTTTTTAATTAACGGCTTAATGCTGCCTACTTGCAGTGCATCTTCAAATGCGCTGAACAACTTACTTTATCTGCGCTTGGCGAAGTGTGCATCTGCCATGCCCCCTTGCGCCCAGAAATTGCGGTTGATCCACCCAGTTCGACGCTGGCGAACAGTGTCGGCATGATAAACACATGAGGTGATAGCGATGCGTATCAGCATCTTTGGTTTGGGTTATGTAGGTGCAGTCTGTGCAGGCTGCCTCACGGCACGTGGCCATGAAGTGATCGGTGTGGACGTGTCCGCTACCAAGATCGACCTGATCAATCACGGCAAGTCGCCCATCGTCGAGCCGGGCCTGGAAACGCTGCTGCAACAGGGGATCGCCAATGGCCGCCTGCGCGGCACCACCGACTTTGCCGAAGCCATCCGCGCCACTGACGTGTCGATGATCTGCGTGGGTACGCCGAGCAAGAAAAACGGCGACCTGGGCCTGGAGTACATCGAGTCGGTGTGCCGTGAAATCGGCTATGTGCTGCGTGAAAAGGCCAGCCGCCACACCATCGTGGTCCGCAGCACCGTGTTGCCGGGCACCGTGAAGAACGTGGTCATCCCGATTCTGGAGGACTGCTCGGGCAAACGCGCCGGCATCGACTTCGGCGTGGCGGTGAACCCGGAGTTCCTGCGTGAAAGCACCGCCATCAAGGACTACGACCAGCCGCCCATGACCGTCATCGGTGAACTGGACAGCGCCAGCGGCGACGTGCTGCAAGCCCTGTATGAAGAACTGGATGCCCCGGTCATCCGCAAGTCGGTCGAAGTGGCCGAGATGATCAAGTACACCTGCAATGTGTGGCATGCCACAAAGGTCACGTTCGCCAACGAGATCGGCAACATTGCCAAGGCCGTGGGTGTGGATGGCCGCGAAGTGATGGAAGTGGTGTGCCAGGACAAGGCGCTCAACCTGTCCCAGTACTACATGCGCCCTGGCTTCGCCTTTGGCGGCTCGTGCCTGCCCAAGGACGTGCGCGCCCTCACCTACCGCGCCGCCAGCCTGGACGTGAAGGCGCCGCTGCTGGACTCGCTGATGCGCAGCAACGAATCCCAGGTGCAGAACGCCTTCGACATGATCGAAAGCCACGACAAGCGCAAGGTCGCCCTGCTGGGCCTGAGCTTCAAGGCAGGCACCGACGACCTGCGCGAAAGCCCACTGGTGGAATTGGCCGAACGCCTGATCGGCAAGGGCTACCAGCTCGATATCTATGACGAGAACGTGCAGTACGCCCGCGTCCACGGGGCCAACAAGGAGTACATCGAGTCGAAGATCCCGCACGTGTCCTCGCTGCTCAACGCCGACTTCCAGAAGGTGATCGACAACGCCGACATCATCGTGCTGGGCAACCGTGACGAGCAGTTCCGCGCCCTGGCCCAAAAGGCACCGGCGGGCAAACAGGTGATCGACCTGGTGGGCTTCATGAGCAAGCCAACCAGCGCCCAAGGCCGTACCGAAGGCATCTGCTGGTAACGGCCGGGCCAGGCGACGCGGGCACCTCCCCGCGTTGCCTCTACTTCTGAATTCTCCACGGATGCTGAACATGCAAAGGCTTCAGACAGTGCTGTTGCAGTGCGCCGGTTGGCTGCTCTACATGAGCCTGCTCATGCTGATCGCCCTGGCCCTGCCAGCCGACATCTTCGACGCGCAGTCCAAGCACTTCATCTTCCTGGTCGGCGCAGTCGGCATCTGGCGCTACTCCATGGGCGCCACCCATTTCATCCGCGGCATGATCTTTCTCTACGGGGTGTACCCGTACCTGCGCCGCAAGGTGCAGCGCATGGGCAAGGCCGCCGACCCCTCGCATGTGTACCTGATGGTCACCAGCTTTCGCATCGAAGCACTGACCACCGCCCAGGTGTACAGCTCGGTGATCCGTGAAGCGATCAACTGCGGCTTCCCTACCACCGTGGTGTGCTCACTGGTGGAGATGTCCGATGAACTGCTGGTGAAGAGCCTGTGGGCCAAGTACAACCCGCCGCCCCACGTCACCCTCGACATCGTGCGCATTGCCGGTACCGGCAAACGGGACGGCCTGGCCTACGGCTTTCGCGCCATCTCGCGCATGCTGCCGGACGAAAATGCCGTGGTGGCGGTGATCGATGGCGACACCGTGCTGGCCGACGGCGTGGTACGCAAGACCGTGCCCTGGTTCAAGCTCTACCCCAACGTCGGTGGCCTGACCACCAATGAGTTCTGCGAAGTACCCGGCGGCTACATCATGAGTGAATGGCACAAGCTGCGCTTCGCCCAGCGCCACATCAACATGTGCTCCATGGCCCTGTCCAAGCGCGTGCTGACCATGACCGGGCGCATGTCGATGTTCCGCGCCAGCGTGGTGACCGACCCCGAGTTCATCGCCGACGTGGAAAGCGACTCGCTGATGCACTGGCGCCTGGGCCGTTTCAAGTTCCTGACCGGTGACGACAAATCCAGCTGGTTCAGCCTGATGCGCCTGGGCTACGACACCTTCTATGTGCCGGACGCAGCCATCAACACGGTTGAGCACCCGCCGGAAAAGAGCTTCTTCAAGGCCAGCCGCAAGCTGATGTACCGCTGGTACGGCAACAACCTGCGGCAGAACTCCCGCGCACTGGGCCTGGGCCTGCGCCGGCTGGGCCTGTTCACCGGCATCGTGCTGTTCGACCAGCGGGTGTCGATGTGGACCAGCCTGCTGGGCCTGACCGTAGCGGTGATCGCCAGCCTCAAGTTCGGCCTGGCCTTCTTGCTGGTGTACCTGCTGTGGATCGGCATCACCCGGCTGATCCTCACCATCATGCTGCTGTGCTCAGGCCACAGCGTGGGCCCGGCCTACCCGCTGATCCTCTATTACAACCAGATCATCGGCGCGCTGATGAAGATCTACGTGTTCTTCCGCCTCGACAAGCAGTCGTGGACGCGCCAGCCCACTGCCCTCAAGCGTGACCTCGCCAGCTTTCAACAATGGTTCAACACCTGGTCCTCGCGGGCCATGACCTTCTCGGCCGCCAGCATCTTCGTCGCTGTGCTGTTCATGGTCGTGTGACCCAACCCGGATCGGAACTTACAGGAACAGAGCCCCATGAATACCGCCGTGAACGTCAACGTCGTGCATGAGTCCGAAGCCCAGCGCCAGCATGCCCGGGTCCGCATCCCAGCCAAGCTGCGTTTCCTCGATGCCCAGCGCCAGCCCCACGAAGTCAAGGTCGAGGACCTGTCCGCGGGTGGCCTGAGCTTCCATACCCAGCAGCCGCTGGCCGTGGGCGAGGTGCTGCGGGGGCGGCTGCAGTTCACGGTCGACAACCTCGGCTTGTCGATGGACATCGAGTTCCAGGTACGTGCCTACAACGCAGGCGACGGCCGCACCGGTGCGCAGTTCCAGAACCTGGAACCCCGCGATATCGCCACCTTGCGCCACCTCATCACCAGTCACCTGTCCGGTGAGCTGATCACCCTGGGCGACGTGCTCAGCACCCTGCAACGCGACAACTTCACCAAGGCGCGCAAGCAGAAGGACAGCGGCAGCGGCCTGACCCCTTTTGGCCGCTTCAAGGCGGTCAGTGTGACCCTGGGTGTGTTCGTGGTGGGCATCGCCGCCTTTGGCTTTGTCGCCAAGTCGCTGTACGGCATGTACTTCGTCAGCCGCGCCGAAGCCGGCGTGGTCGCCGTGCCCGCCACCACCATCACCATGCCCCGTGACGGCACCGTCAACAGCCTGGTGCAGGGCGGCGGGCAGATCGGCAAGGGTGCGCCGCTGGCCAGCTTCACCACCAGCATGCTGGACATGCTCAAGGGCAGCCTGGACGACGCACAGCTGGAACCGGCCAAGATCGAAGAGCTGTTCGGCAAGCAGCTGTCCGGTACCCTCACCAGCCCCTGCGACTGTGTGGTCGCCCGCCAGTGGGTGGACGACGGCCAGTACGCCGCCAAGGGCCAGCCGATCTTCCAGCTGATCCCGCGCACCACCACCCCGACCGTGGAAGCACGCTTCAGCTACCGCCAGTTCGACGAGGTGAAGCCAGGCACCCGGGTCAACTTCCAGGTCGCCGGTGAAGACCAGGTGCGAACTGGCCAGATCGTCGGCAGCAGCAGCCTGAACAGCGAAGACCTGGCTGCCGACATCCGCGTGCAGATCAAACCCGACAGCGGCTTGCCGGCAGAGCTGGCCGGGCGCCCGGTGGCGGTCAGCAGCGACCGTGGGCCCTCGTTGAACGGGCTGTTCGACAGCGCTCAAGCCCGTGGGTTGTAAGGGGAGCGCGTGATGAACTGCATGCCGCCGCTGCAAGGGCTGTGCCCTCGCCCCTTCACCTGGTGCACGCTCGCCCTGGCCGTGACCTTGGCCGGCTGCGCGGGCCTGCCCGACCAGCGCCTGGCCAACGAAGCCCTCAAGCGCGGGGACACCGCACTGGCCGAGCGCAATTACCAGGCCCTGGCAAACCTTGGCTACAGCGACGCCCAGGTGGGGCTGGCCGACATCAAGGTGGCCACCGGCAACCCGGCGCAGCTCGAACAGGCCGAGGCGACCTACCGCGCTGCCGCAGCCACCTCGTCCCGTGCCCAGGCGCGCCTGGGCCGCCTGCTGGTGGCAAAGCCCGGCAGCACCCAGGCCGAACGCGAAGAGGCGCAAACCCTGCTCAAGCTCGCCGCCCGCCAGGGCCAGGGCAACACCCTGATCCCGCTGGCGATGCTGTACCTGGTGTATCCGCAAAGCTTCCCCAGCATCAATGCGCAGAAACAGATCGACCAGTGGCGCACCGACGGTTACCCGGAGGCAGGCGTGGCCCAGGTGCTGCTGTACCGCACCCAAGGCACCTACGACCAGCATCTGGACGAGGTCGAACAGCTGTGCAAGGCCGCATTGGCCACTGCCGACAGCTGTTATGTGGAACTGGCCACCGTCTACCAAAAACGCGGCCAGACCGAGCAGCAGGCCGCCCTGCTCAAGCAGCTCAAGTCGGCTTACGCCCGCGGCGCCGTGCCGGGCACCCGGGTAGACAGCGTGGCCCGGGTGCTGCCTGATCGCAGCCTTGGCCACACCGACGAGAAAACCGCCCAGGCACTGCTCGAACGCATCGCCCCGGCCAACCCGGCGTCCTGGGTGAGCCTGGCGCAGTTGCTGTACGACTTCCCTGAGCTGGGCGATACCGACCGGTTGCTGGCCTACCTCGAAAAAGGCCGTGACGCGCAGCAACCCCGCGCTGACCTGCTGCTGGGCCGCCTGTACTACGAAGGCAACCGCGTACCCGCCGACGCGGCCAAGGCCGAACAGCACCTGCAAGCGGCCGCCGAGGCCGGTGAGCCCAGCGCCCGTTACTACCTGGGCCAGCTGTACCGCCGCGGCTACCTGGGCAACGTCGAGCCGCAGAAGGCACTGGACAACCTGCTGGCCGCCGCCCGCGGCGGGCAGAACAGCGCCGACTATGCCCTGGCCCAGTTGTTCAGCGAAGGCCACGGCGTGCGCCCGCAGCCCGCCGACGCCTGGGTGTTCGCCCAGCTGGCCCAGGCCAACCCTACGCCGCAGTCTGCCGAGCTGCTGCAGCAACTCGACCAGCAGCTCACGCCCGAGCAGCGCGACCAGGCCCAGCACACGCTCGCCCAGGAAACCCAGGCCCGCAGTGCCATGGCGCAAGGCGCCAACAGCATTCTGGCCCTCCAGGCCCTGCAGGGCGATGAACAAGACGAAGACGCCGAGGATTCGCTATGACGCTCAATGCCTTCATGAAAGCCGGCATCGGCCTGAGCTTCGCCCTGCTATGGTCCTGCCCCACCCTGGCGCAGCTGACCGCCGACAAGAATTTCGGCCTGGAAGTGAAAGTCACTGGCCAGTCCGAAGACGACCGCGACCTGGGCACCCGCCCCGGTGGCGACGTCAATGGCCTGGGCCTGGACCTGCGCCCTTGGGTGTACGGCGAGCGCGGCAACTGGAGCGCCTACGCCATGGGCCAGGCGGTCACTGCTACCGACACCATCGAAACCGACACCCTGCGCCAGAACGACGACGGCACCACCACCGACACGGCTGAAGACAGCCGTCAGCCAGACAAAAGCTACCTGGCCATGCGTGAGTTCTGGGTAGGCTACAGCGGCCTCACCGCCTACCCCGGCGAGCAACTGCGCCTGGGCCGCCAGCGCTTGCGCAGCGATGACGGCATGTGGCGGGACACCAACATCGAAGCCCTCAACTGGACCTTCGACACCACCCTGCTCAAGGCCGACCTGGGCGTTGCCCAGCGCTTCAGCGAATACCGCACCGACCTCACCGAACTGGCGCCACAGGACAAGGACCGCACCCACGTCTACGGCAACATAGCCACCCAGTGGACACCTGGACACTGGGTTGGCCTGCGCGCCCACCATACCCATGACAGCGGCAGCCTGAAGCAGCCGGGTGAAACCGTTGATGCGCTGGACAAGACCCGCACCGGCGACCTGACCTGGCTGGGCCTGGAAGCCAACAGCGACGCCTACAACTGGCGCAACGATCACAGCATCAACTACTGGGGCAGCCTGACCTGGCTGACCGGTAACCGCGACACCCTCGGCAGCCGCCAGGTCGGCGGCCAGCAAGTGGCCAGCGGCACCCAGCGCGGTGACGTGAATGCCTGGGCCACCGACCTGGGTATGCGCCTGCGCCTCAACCCGCAGTGGCAGGTCGGCGCCGCCTATGCGCGCGGCAGTGGGGGTGGGGACGACGGCGGCAACAATTTCGAGCAAACCGGCCTTGAGAGCAACCGCTCCAACTTCACCGGCACCCGGTCGCGCGTGCACCGCTTCGGCGAAGCGTTCCGCGGCGAGCTGGGCAACCTGCAGGCGGCCACCCTGTTCGCCTCCTGGCAACTGCGCGACGACTACGACGCCAGCTTCCTCTACCACAAGTTCTGGCGCGTGGACGGCAAGCAGAATATCGGCTCCAGCGGCATCAATGCAGTGGTCAACGACAACGGCGTGAACCGCCCGCTGGTCGATGGCGAAAAGGACCTTGGCCAGGAAATGGACGTGGTCGTCACCAAGTACTTCAAGCAAGGCCTGCTGCCGGCGTCGATGAGCCAGGCCATCGACGAGCCCTCCGCACTGGTACGCCTGCGCGCCGGAGTATTCAAGCCGGGCGATGCATACGGCAAGGAGGCGGACAGCTACATGCACCGCGCCTTCGTCGATGTGATCTGGCGTTTCTGAGGCCGCAAGGGGATTGCCATGAACCTTCATCCACATTTGCGCCACGGCCTGCTGGCCAGCGCCCTGCTGCTGGCCAGCGGCCTGGTCGCCGCCGCAGAGCCGCGCCTGCTGGCCAAGGAACTGCAGCAGGCACGCACTTATACGGTGTCCAGCGCGCCGACAGAACCGCTGCACATGGACCCGCCCACGCTGCCCGACCTTTCCGGCTACACCGCGCAAGCCGTGCAGAGCAAGATCGACCGCAGCCACCCGGGCAAGGTCACGGTGCGCCGCATGTTCCAGGAAGACAGCCTCAAGGAGTTCGTCGGTGGCGACAACAAGGCCGCCGAGTGGGTGCAGCGCCAGCACGGCATTCCACAGGCCATCTTCATCGATGACGGCCATGTCGACCTGGCGCAACTGAGCCGCCAGGTGCCCAGGCAGTACCTGAACGAAGTGCAGCCGGGCGTGTACCTGGCACGCCTGCCCATCGTGGTCGGGCGCAAGGGCACGCTGGAGATCAACAGCAAGGTCAGGCAACTGCGCCTGTCCGAGGAAGGCGGTGCGTTTCTGGTAAACGACGGCAAGCTGTTCGTCACCGACACCCAGGTGACCGGCTGGCGCGAACGAAGCAACGGCCCGGCCACGTTCCGCTCGCCCAAGGCGTTTCGCCCGTTCCTGCTGTCGTGGGGCGGCACCGAGACCTACATCGTCAACACCACCATGGCCAGCCTCGGCTATGCCAAGTCCAAGTCCTACGGCGTGAGCATTTCGCAGTACACGCCCAACCTGGCCAGGCGCATGGGCCGGCCCGAGCCGACCGGCTGGATCATCGGGTCGCAGTTCAGCGACATGTGGTACGGCTTCTACTGCTATGAAACCCGCGACTTCGTGGTGAAGGACAACACCTACCGCGACAACATCGTCTACGGCATCGACCCGCACGACCGCTCCCATGGCCTGATCATTGCCGGCAACACGGTGCATGGCACGCGCAAGAAGCACGGCATCATCGTGTCCCGCGAGGTGAACGACAGCTGGATCATCAACAACAAGAGCTTCGACAACAAGCTCTCCGGGGTGGTGATCGACCGTAACAGCATCAACAACCTGGTGGCCTACAACGAGATCTACCGCAACCACACCGATGGCATCACCCTGTACGAAAGCGGCGACAACCTGATCTGGGGCAACAAGCTGGTCAACAACCGCCGCCACGGCATCCGCGTGCGCAACAGCGTGAACATCCGGCTGTACGAAAACGTCGCCATGGCCAACGGCCTGGTTGGGGTGTACGGCCATATCAAGGACCTGTCCGACACCGACCGCGACATCGCCCTGGACCCGTTCGATACCAAGGTGTCGCTGATTGTGGTGGGCGGGCAGCTGGTGGCCAACGGCTCCGGCCCGCTGTCTATCGACTCGCCGTTGTCGGTGGAGCTGTACAAGGTGGCCATGCTGGCCCCGCGCAAGGCCAGCGGTATCACCCTCAGTGGCGTGCTGGGCCAGCGCCAGGACGAAATCCTCGACCTGCTGGTGCGCCAGCAGAAGGCTGTGCTGATCGACCCGGTCGAACGCCAGGCCGAAATGATCGATTAAGGAAGCCCCGACCATGACCGCACACCCCCTCAAACTGCTGGGCGTTACCTGCGCCCTTCTGGCCATCAGCCAGGGCGCGCGCGCCGACCAGGTGAAGGCCCCCACCTTCACCGCCGAGCCGTGCTGCCAGCTGTGCCCCGAAGCGCACGATGCCAGCCGCTACACCACCCGCTACCAGCAGAACTTCACCACGCTGGTGCAGGCCAAAGGGGACTGGCTGTTCCGTACCCGGGAAGACCTGCGCACCGAATTCGGCACCACACCGGCCGGCTACAAGCGCCTGCAGCAGGTGCACGACGCCTTCAAGAAGCGCGGTGTCGAGCTGGTGGTGGTGTACCAGCCTACCCGTGGCCTGGTGAACCGCAACATGCTCGAACCGGCTGAAAAAGCCGCCTTCAACTACCCAAAGGCATTGGCCAACTACCAGGCCATGCTCAAGCGCTTTGCCGGCATGGGCTACAACGTGCCCGACCTGTCGCCCCTGACCAACGAGCAACTGGCCGCTGCCGACCAGGGCAAGGACTTCTACTTCCGCGGCGACCAGCACTGGACCCCTTACGGCGCCGAGCGCGCCGCGCGAATCGTGGCCGACACGGTGCACAAGATGCCGGCGTTCGAGGGCATCCCGCGCAAGGAATTCGAAACCACCCAGTCTGGGCGCATGGGCAAGACCGGCACCCTGCATAACGTGGCCGGGCAGCTGTGCGGCACCAGCTACGCCGTGCAGTACATGGACCAGTTCAGCACCGAGCCCAAGGGTGCGAGCGGCGATGGCGACGACCTGTTCGGCGACCAAGGCAACGCCCAGATCACCTTGGTGGGCACCAGCCACAGCGGCAAGAACTACAACTTTGCCGGCTTTCTGGAGCAGTACATCGGTGCCGACGTGCTGAACGTCGCCTTCCCCGGCGGCGGCCTTGAAGGCTCGATGATCCAGTACCTGGGCAGCGAAGAATTCCGGAAGAACCCGCCGAAGATCCTGGTGTGGGAGTTCTCGCCGCTGTACCGCCTGGACCAGGAGACCATCTGGCGGCAGATCCTCGGCCTGCTCGACGATGGCTGTGACGACCGCCCCGCGCTGATGAGCGCCAGCACTGCGCTTAAGCCTGGCCAGAACCAACTGATGGTCAATGGCAAAGGTGGCGTGATCAAGCCCTTGGTCAACCGCAACCTGCAGATGGACGTGAAGTTCGAAGACCCGTCGGTGAAGGTGCTGCAAGCCACCCTGTGGTACCTCAACGGCCGGCACGAAGACCTCAAGCTGGAAAAGCCGGAAACCTCCGATACCGACGGCCGCTTCGTGTTCCAGATGCGCGAAGACGAGGACTGGGCCGATCAAAGCCTGTTGGCCTTCGAGGTACAGGGGCCGGAAAAAGGCACCCAGAACGTCGAGGCCAAGCTCTGCAAACGCAACAACTTCGCCGGGCCTGCGCACACCGCGCAAGCCGGCCAGTGAGGCGACCATGACCCATTACACGAACATCTTGCGCCCCGCCCTGCTCGCCCTGGCCCTTTGCGGCAGTGCCGCACAGGCCGCCCTGGTACCGCCGCAGGGGTACTACGAAGGCATCGAAAAGCTCAAGACCGGCGACAGCAAGTTCCGCTGTGAAGCTGCGCCCAAACCCTATACCGGCGCGCTGCAATTTCGCAGCAAGTACGAGGGCTCGGACAAGGCGCGGGCCACCCTCAACCTCGACTCCGAACACGCCTTCCGCACCTCGACCGAAGCCATCACCACCCTTGAAAAAGGCGTGAGCAAGATGGTCACCCAGTACATGCGTGACGGCCGCCCGGCGCAGCTCGATTGCGCGTTGACCTGGCTGGGCACCTGGGCCCGGGCCGATGCGCTGATGTCCACCCAGTACAACCACACCGGCAAGTCGATGCGCAAATGGGCGCTGGGCAGCATGAGCGGCTCCTGGCTGCGCTTGAAGTTCTCCCGCTCGCAACCGCTGGCGGCCCACCAGGCCGAGGCCGAACTGATCGAAAAGTGGTTCGCCCGCCTGGCCGAGCAGACCGTGCGCGACTGGAGCAACCTGCCCTTGCAGAAGATCAACAACCACAGTTACTGGGCCGCCTGGTCGGTGATGGCCACTGCCGTGGCCACCGACCGCCGCGACCTGTTCGACTGGGCCGTGAAGGAATACAAGGTGGGCGCCAACCAGGTCGACGAGCAGGGCTTCCTGCCCAATGAAATCAAACGCAGGCAGCGCGCCCTGGCCTACCACAACTACGCCCTGCCGCCGCTGGCGCTGATCGCAAGTTTCGCCCAGGCCAACGGCGTGGACCTGCGCAGCGAGAACAACTTCGCCCTGCAGCGCCTGGGCGAAGGCGTGCTGGCCGGCGCCCGCGACCCGCGCCATTTCGCCGAACGGGCAGGCGAGAAACAGGACATGAAGGACCTGAAAGTGGACACCAAGTACGCCTGGCTCGAACCCTGGTGTGCGCTGTACCACTGCGTAGGCGACACCCTGCAGCGCAAGCACGGCATGCAGCCGTTCAACAGCTTCCGCATGGGTGGCGACATGACCCGGGTGTATGACCCGAAAAACTGACGCAAGCCCGTAGGCGCGGGTAAACGCGCGCCTACGGAAAGTCTAGGTAGCCCACCGCGTCTGCGTGGGGGGTTTGGGGGGCGTTTGCCCTGAATGCTGTGAGCCAATTAGGAGAGCCGGGATGGTCTTCTCGTCCAACGTGTTCCTGTTCCTGTTCTTGCCGATCTTCCTCGGCCTGTACTACTTGAGCGGGCAGCGCTATCGCAACCTGCTGCTGCTGGTCGCCAGCTACATCTTCTACGCCTGGTGGCGGGTGGACTTCCTGGCCCTGTTCGCCGGCGTCACGCTGTGGAATTACTGGATCGGCCTGAAGGTCGGTGCAGCCGGCGTGCGTACCAAGCCGGCACAGCGCTGGCTGCTGCTGGGCGTGGGCGTGGACCTGGCAATACTGGGCTACTTCAAGTACGCCAACTTCGGCGTCGACAGCCTCAACGCCATCGTCACCTCGTTCGGCCTGGAGCCGTTCATCCTCACCCACGTGCTGCTGCCGATCGGTATCTCGTTCTACATCTTCGAGTCCATCAGCTACATCATCGACGTGTACCGCGGCGACACCCCGGCCACCCGCAACCTGATCGACTTCGCGGCGTTCGTGGCGATCTTCCCGCACCTGATCGCCGGCCCCGTGCTGCGCTTCAAGGACCTGGTGGAGCAGTTCAACAACCGCACCCACACCCTGGACAAGTTCTCCGAAGGCTGCACCCGCTTCATGCAGGGCTTCATCAAGAAGGTGTTCATCGCCGACACCCTGGCCGTGATCGCCGACCACTGCTTCGCCCTGCAGGCACCCACCACCGGTGACGCCTGGCTGGGGGCACTGGCCTACACCGCGCAGTTGTACTTCGACTTCAGTGGCTACAGCGACATGGCCATCGGCCTTGGCCTGATGATGGGCTTCCGCTTCATGGAGAACTTCAAGCAGCCGTACATCAGCCAGTCGATCACCGAGTTCTGGCGCCGCTGGCACATCAGCCTGTCGACCTGGCTGCGCGACTACCTGTACATCACCCTGGGTGGCAACCGCAAAGGCACCTTCAACACCTACCGCAACCTGTTCCTGACCATGCTGCTGGGTGGCCTGTGGCACGGCGCCAACTTCACCTACATCCTCTGGGGTGCCTGGCACGGCATGTGGCTGGCGATCGAACGCGCGCTGGGCATCGACACCAACCCGCAGCGTTTCAACCCGGTCAAATGGGCATTCACCTTCCTGCTGGTGGTGGTCGGCTGGGTGATCTTCCGCGCCGAAAACCTGCACGTGGCCGGCCGCATGTATGGCGCCATGTTCAGCTTCGGCGACTGGCAGCTGTCGGAGCTCAACCGCGCCCAGCTGACCGGCCTGCAGGTGGCCACCCTGGTGATTGCCTACCTCACCCTGGCGTGGTTCGGCCTGCGCGACTTCTATCGCACGGCCACCCCGGCAGCGGCCCTGCCCACCCCGGCGCAGGTCAACGCCGACGGTTCGGTGGGCGTGGACGTGACGCGAGTACTGACCCGTGTGCTGGTGCTGCTGTTGTTCGCCGCCTCGGTCCTCAAGCTTTCGGCGCAGAGCTACTCGCCGTTCCTGTACTTCCAGTTCTGAGGGGCCTCACATGACCCGCACATTACGCATCACCTATTCCCTGTCGTTCCTCGGTCTGCTGGTAGGCATGGGGGTGTGGTCCCTTGGTGGCCTGCAGGGATTCCAGCGCACGGCGCCGATGACCCTGCTGGATGGCAAGCTGGCCAAGGCCGCCGAGACGCACTACGACGCGCAGTTCCCGATCAAGCGCCTGGGCACCAACCTGTGGGCGGCCATGGATTTAAAACTGTTCAACGAGGGCCGCCCCGGTGTGGTGTTGGGGCGCGACCAGTGGCTGTACAGCGACGAGGAATTCAAGCCCGCCGCCGGCGCCGAGCAACGGATGCAGGACAACCTGGCGCTGATCCGTGGCGTGCGCGATACCCTGCAACAGCAGGGCAGCCAGCTGGTATTGGCGATCGTACCGGCCAAGGCGCGGGTGTATGACGAGTACCTGGGCAAGCAACGCCCGGCCAGCCTGCACGAGGACCTGTACAACCGCTTCCATGCCAGGGCGCGCCAGGCCGGGGTGTTTGCCCCAGACCTGATGGCGCCGCTGGAACAAGCCAAGGCCCGCGGCCAGGTGTTCCTGCGTACCGACACCCACTGGACACCGATGGGCGCCGAGACCGCAGCCCAGGCCCTGGCCGAAGCGGTCGGCCGCCAGCACCTGCTCGAAGGCGAGCAACAGGCCTTCGTGACCGAAGCCGGCCCCACCGCCCCGTACAAGGGCGACCTGACCCATTTCCTGCCGCTGGACCCGCTGTTCAGCAACCTGCTGCCGGCACCCGACACCCTGCAACAGCGCACCACGCGCCCGGCGCAGGCCGAAACGCAGGGCGATGACGCGCTGTTCGCCGACACCCGCATTCCGGTGGCCCTGGTGGGCACCAGCTACAGCGCCAACCCGCACTGGAATTTCCTGGGGGCACTGCAGCAGGCGCTGCGCAGCGACGTGGCCAACTACGCCGAAGACGGCCACGGGCCGCTGGTGCCGATGCTCAAGTACCTGCAAAGCGACGCGTTGCGCAATGCCCCGCCGCAAGTGGTGGTGTGGGAATTCCCCGAGCGTTACCTGCCGATGAAAACCGACCTCAGCCGCTTCGATCCGCAATGGATCGCGCAGCTGAAGAACACCCGCAAGTCCGAAGCAAACCTGGCCATGTCGTCCACCCGGACGCACCCCTGATAGAGAGGAAACCGCACATGACTCCTAAAACTTCCATTGCCAAGGCCCTCACCCTCGCAGCCGGCCTGTCCCTGGCATCACTGCAGGCCTTCGCCGGCGCCGACGCCGCCCTCTACGGGCCGAGCGCGCCAAAAGGCTCCACCTTCGTGCGCCTGTTCAACGCCGCCAGCGCACCGGCTGCCGCCAGCGTCGGCAATACCCAGATCAAGCAGGTGGGTGCCCAGGCCAGCAGCGACTTCAGCTTCCTGCCAGGCGGTGACTACACCGCCCAGGTCGGCGGCAAGCAGGTGCCGGTGCAACTGGCCTCCGACAAGTACTACACCCTGGTCAACAGCGGTACCGGCAACCCGCAGCTGGTGGAGGAGCCGCCGTTCAAGAACAAGCAGAAGGCCCTGGTACGCGTGCAAAACCTGAGCGACCAGTCACTCACCCTGAAAACCGCCGACGGCAAGACCGAAGTGGTCAAGCCGGTGGCCGCCCACGGCCGTGGCGAACGGGAAATCAACCCGGTCAAGGTCAACCTGGCGCTGTACCAGGGCAGCAAGAAAGTGGGTGACGTGAAACCCGTCGCCCTGGAGCGCGGCGAAGCGGCCGTGCTGTACGTCACCGGTTCCGGCAGCGCGCTGTCGCCGGTCTGGGTCACCCGCCCGGTATCGGGCAACTGATTTCAACTACCCCTCGATGACTAGTGGAGAAACACGATGATCCCGGTAATTCTTTCTGGTGGTAGCGGTTCGCGCCTGTGGCCCCTGTCGCGCAAGCAGTTCCCCAAGCAGTTTCTGGCCCTGACCGGCGAGCACACCCTGTTCCAGCAAACCATCGAACGGCTGGTGTTCGAAGGCATGGATGCGCCCATTGTGGTCTGCAACAAGGACCACACCTTCATCGTGCAGGAGCAACTGGCCGCGCTGTCGCTGCAGACCCAGGGCATCCTGCTGGAGCCATTCGGGCGCAACACCGCCCCAGCCGTGGCCATGACCGCCATGAAGCTGGTGAATGAAGGCCGTGACGAGCTGATGCTGGTACTGCCAGCCGACCATGTGATCGATGACCAGAAGGCCCTGCAACGCGCGCTGGCCCTGGCCACGGTAGCTGCCGAACGTGGCGAGATGGTGCTGTTCGGGGTGCCGGCGACCAAGCCTGAAACCGGCTATGGCTACATCCGTTCCAGCCAGGATGCCTTGTTGCCCGAAGGGGTGGCGCGGGTGGCCCAGTTCGTGGAAAAGCCCGATGAAAAGCGCGCTGCCGAGTTCGTCCAGGCCGGTGGCTACTTCTGGAACAGCGGCATGTTCCTGTTCCGTGCCAGCCGCTTCATCGAAGAACTGAAAAAGCACGACCCCGATATCTACGACACCTGCATGCTGGCCCTGGAACGCAGCCAGGCCGATGGCGACACGCTGAGCATCGATGAAGCCACCTTCGCCTGCTGCCCGGACAACTCCATCGACTATGCGGTGATGGAGAAAACCCGGCGCGCCTGCGTGGTGCCGATGTCGGCCGGTTGGAGCGACGTGGGTTGCTGGTCGTCGCTGTGGGATGTGCACGACAAGGACGACAACGGCAACGTCACCAAGGGCGACGTGATGGTGCAGGACAGCCACAACTGCATGATCCACGGCAATGGCAAGCTGGTGTCGGTGATCGGCCTGGAGAACATCGTGGTGGTCGAGACCAAGGACGCCATGATGATCGCCCACAAGGACAAGGTTCAGGGCGTGAAGCAGATGGTCAAGTCGCTGGACGAGCAGGGCCGCAGCGAAACCCAGAACCACCTGGAAGTCTATCGCCCGTGGGGCTCGTACGATTCGGTAGACATGGGCGGCCGCTTCCAGGTCAAGCACATCACCGTGAAGCCGGGCGCCAGCCTGTCGTTGCAGATGCACCACCACCGTGCGGAACACTGGATCGTGGTGTCCGGCACCGCCGAGGTCACCTGTGACGAGAAGGTATTCCTGCTGACTGAGAACCAGTCCACCTACATCCCGATCGCCTCGGTACACCGCCTGCGCAACCCCGGCAAGATCCCGCTGGAAATCATCGAGGTGCAATCGGGCAGCTACCTGGGCGAGGACGATATCGAGCGTTTCGAGGACGTGTATGGGCGTACCTCGGTGGCGGCAGAGGGCGCGACCGGCCTGGGTTGATGAGGCCGGTGTAGGCGCCGGCTTGCCAGCGATGGGCTCGAACGGGTCAAGGCAGTGACTGCCGCCGTTTTGAGCCCATTCCCATTTCACGCTACGATGCTCAGACCCCGCGCAACTCAGGTCTGCATCCCCATGATCATCGGCGCCCTGCTCATCCTTACCTGGCTGGTACTGCTGCTGCGCTACCCGGCCAAGGCATTGCCGATCTCCCTGGCGGCCATTGGTGGGCTGGGGCTGGTGGCACTGTTCGTCATCTGGCAGGACAGCCGCGAGGCGTCGCAACTGGCGCGGTTAGACCTGCGGCTGGTCCATGCACCTGCCCAATGCCCGGCCGATCGCCCATTGCAGGTCACAATCCGCAACGACAACGCGGTGCCGCTCACCGAACTGCGCTGGCGGGTGGCCGCCTATGCGCCGGGCGACACCGTCAACCTTGCCGAAAACACCTACAACGCACCGCGCTACCGTGGCCCTGGCGAACTGCAGGCGGGTGCCCAATGGAGCGACTGCCTGCCACTGCCCCCACTGCGCGCAGGCTACCGTGCGCAAACCCTGGAATTCCGCGCCGAGCACCTGCAAGGCACCTTCGCCAACTAACCGACCCTGACCTAAGGCTCTGCCATGCCCACCGTTCTGATCACCGGTTGTTCCAGCGGCATCGGCCGCGCCCTGGCCGACGCCTTCCGCGATGCCGGCCATGAAGTGTGGGCCACCGCCCGTAAACCTGAAGACGTTGAACGCCTGGCCGCTGCAGGTTTTACTGCCAGGCCGCTGGACGTCAACGACCCGCAGGCACTGACCCGGCTGGCCGAGGAGCTGCCCACCCTCGATATCCTGATCAACAACGCAGGCTACGGCGCCATGGGGCCCCTGCTCGATGGTGGGGTAGACGCCATGCAGCGCCAGTTCCAGACCAATGTGTTCGCCCTGGTGGGGGTAACCCGCGCGTTGTTCCCGTTGCTGCGCCGGTCCAGAGGCCTGGTGGTGAATATCGGCAGTGTGTCGGGTGTGCTGGTGACGCCGTTCGCCGGGGCTTACTGCGCCTCCAAGGCCGCTGTGCATGCACTGACCGACGCCCTGCGGCTGGAGCTGGCGCCGTTCGGCGTTCGGGTGATGGAGGTGCAGCCCGGTGCCATCGCGTCGCAGTTTGCCAGCCATGCGCAACACGAGGCTGAGCAGTTGCTGGCACCGACGTCGCCCTGGTGGCCGTTACGTGAGCAGATCCAGGCCAGGGCCCGTGCTTCCCAGGACAGGCCCACCCCTGCGGCGAGCTTTGCCCAGGGTGTGTTGGCGGCAACGCGGCGCTCGCCCGTGCCGGTGCTGGTCAGGCTCGGCAATGGCAGCACCGCCCTGCCGCTATTGGCGCGAGTGCTGCCGCGGCGGCTGCTGGACTGGGTGTTGCGCAAACGGTTTGGGTTGTTGCGCGGGCTTTGAGGCAGGACGTGGTTTGTACGGTGGTGCGCAGATCGACACCAAGGTTCAACCCTGCTCAAACCCCTGCCACCCACCGCCCAGCGCCTTGTACAACCCCACCAGGGCCTGGGAAACTGCCGCCGAACTGTCGATCAGTTGCTCTTCACTGGTCAGCAAGGCGCCCTGCACGGTCAGTACATTGAGAAAGTCCACCGCACCTTCCACGTACTGGCGCTGGGCCGTTTCCAGGGCGATACGGTTCTGGCGCACGGCTTCTGCCAGGTGATCGCGGCGCAGCTGGCTGGCGTTGTACAGCCGCAGCACGTCGTCGATCTCGTGCCACGCGCCCAGCACCACCTTGCGGTAGTTCAACGCCGCCTCCTGCTGCTGCGCCTCGCGCAGCGCCAGGGTGCCCTTGAGCCGGCCCCCTTCGAAAATCGGCAACGACAACTGCGGCCCAAACGCGAAGCGGCGCGAATCCCAGGCGCCGAAATCGGCCAGTTGCATGGCCTGGAAGCCGACATTGCCCGACAGCCGAATGCTGGGGTAGAAGTCGGCCTTGGCCACGCCAATGCTGGCCGTGGCCGCATGCAAGCGGGCTTCGGCCCGGCGAATGTCGGGCCGGCGCTGGGCCAGTTCGGACGGTAGACCGATAGCAAAGCGCTGTTGCGGTGCAGGCAGGTCGGCGCCCTGCTGCAGTTGGGCCTGCAGGCTGCGCGGCGGTTCGGCGGCGAGCAGGCTCAGGGCGTTGATCAGGTCGTCACGCCGAGCTTCCAGCGTGGGCAGGCGTGCTTCGATGGACGCCACCTGGGCACTGGCCTGGGCCACGTCCAAGCGGGTGGCGACGCCTTCGGCCTGGCGGTCTTCAGACAGCTTCAGGCTATGCCGGGCGACCTTGAGGTTGTCCTGCGTCACAGCAAGGGTGTGCTGCACGGCGCGCAACTGGATATAGTCCCCGGCGGTTTCCGAGAGCAATGCCAGCAACACGGCGCGGCGATCGTTTTCAGCCACCTGCACCGAGGCATCCGCCGCCTCTACTTGCCGTCGCACACGGCCCCACAGGTCAAGCTCCCACCCGGCCACCAGGTCACCCTGCCACAGGCTGAACGCCTGCTTGCCGGCCTTGCCCGAGGGGTCATTCAGGCCCTCCGCACTGTTGCGGGCGCGGCTGTAACCGGCGTTGGCCTCCACTGTCGGCGCTTCGTCGGCCGCCACGGTGCTGCGCATCGCCCGGCTTTGCAGCAGGCGCGCACTGGCCATCTGCAGGTCGAGGTTGCGCTCGGCAACCCGCTGGATCAGCGCGGTGAGCTGCGCATCGTGAAAGGTTTCCCACCACCGGGTTTCCAGGGGCTCAGGTTGCGGCTGGCTGGCCGCAGCCTGGCCCTGGATACCGGCCCACTGCTGCGGGGCCTGGCTGTCGGGCCGCTGGAAATCCGGGCCCAGGGTACAGCCGGCCATGCACAGGGCCAGCAGCAACGGGCTCAAGCGTAATGCCGGCTTCATCGTGCACTGACCTCGCTGCCCTGCAGTGTTTGCGCCTGGGTATCAATGGTGGCCTCCACCGACATGCCAACCCGCAGGCGGCTCAGCAGGGGTTGCCCGTCATCGAACACGATTTTCACCGGGATGCGCTGCACCACCTTGGTGAAGTTACCCGTGGCGTTGTCTGGTTTGACGGCGGCGAAGGTGACGCCCGTTGCCGGGGCGATGCTTTGCACGTGGCCGTGCAGTTGCTCACCGGCGAAGGTGTCGACGCTGACAGTCACCGGCTGGCCGGGCTGCACGTGGGTCAGCTGGGTTTCCTGGAAGTTGCCGACCACATAGGCCTGCTGCAACGGCACCACCGAAAGCAGCCGCGCCCCGGGCGTTACATAGGCACCCACGCGCAAGGCGCGCTCACCCACCATGCCGTCCACCGGTGCAGTGATGCGGGTGTACGACAAATCCAGCTGGGCTTTCTCCAGGCCCGCTTCGGCACGTTTGAGCTGGCCATCGGCACTGGCCACCTGGGCGGTGAGGATGTCCACCTGCTTGCGGGTAGCCACCAGCGCCGCCTGAGCATTGGCCAGACGGGCCCGGGCCTGGTCCACCCGGCTGCGGGCTTGCTGGGCGTTCTGCACGGTGCCGGCGCCCTGCTCGGCCAGCCGGCCGTAGCGGCGCACTTCATGGTCGGCAAAGCTCACTTCGGCCTGGGCCGCCTTTACCGCCGCTTCGGCCTGGGCGATCAGTGCCCCCTGCCGGTCAAGGGTGGCGCGGGCGTCGGCGCTTTGTGCCTGGGCCACCAGCAACTGCGCCTGGGCAGCATCCAGGGCGGCCTGGTAGTCACGGGCGTCGATGGTCGCCAGCAACTGCCCAGCCTTGACCTGCTGGTTGTCCTCCACCAATACCTCCTTGATGAAGCCGGCGACCTTGGGCGCGACCACGGTGTAGTCGGCGATCACATAGGCATCGTTGGTGCTCTGCCGGTGGTCACTGCCAAACAGCCAGGGGCCAACGAGGGCGGCCAGCACGGCCACGGCCAGCACCGAGCCAATGAACAGGGTTTTGCGGTTTTGGGTCATTTCAGCGTTACTCGAAGTCATCCAGGGGTCAGGCCACCGCACGCGGCGGGTAGACCCGGGTAGGCACGAAAGGAATCAGGCAGATCAGGGCAACGGCGACACCCGCCATGACCAGGTAGAGGTCGGCGGAGGTCAGTACTGCGGCTTGTTCGTGAATGCGTGCAGCCAGGCCAGGGGTGTTGCCGTCTACCAACGCGGCATTGCCCAGGCTGTCGACCAGGTGATTGGAATGGAAATGCCGGCGCACGGTACCCAGCCCGTCCAGCAGGCCGCCCGCGATGGCGGCGGACAGGCCCTTGACGGTGTTGAACCAGGCGGATGCAAACGGCCCGTCCTGCGGGCTCATGCCCGTGGTGGACAGCATCAGCAGGGGCAGCACGGCCATGGGCTGGCCAAACACCTGCAGCAGGTAGAACGGGTAGAAGTCGCCCCGTATCCACTGTGAGGTCAGCAGGCTGCTGCCAATGCACGAGCAGCACAGCATGGCCAGCCCACAAGCCAGCACCCACCGGCAATCCACCGCGCGGATGTTGCACAGTGCGGCGGTAAGCGGCAGCGCGATCAGCTGGGGCATGGCCACCAACAGCATCAACGGGCTGGTCTGCGCGGGCCGATACCCTTGCACCTGCGCC
Organism: Pseudomonas sp. NBRC 111119; assembly: GCF_001320125.1. Lineage (NCBI taxonomy): Bacteria > Pseudomonadati > Pseudomonadota > Gammaproteobacteria > Pseudomonadales > Pseudomonadaceae > Pseudomonas > Pseudomonas sp. NBRC 111119. Next base: position 2,610 of record NZ_BCAV01000061.1, on the reverse strand, counting down.
AGGTAGGCGGACGGGATGCTGCCTACGCCCGAGAGCACTACCAGCACGCCACACAGTGTCAGCAAGGCAAAACTCAGGTTGCGCCGCGACAACATGCGCAACTGGAAGAACGGCAGGGGCTCGGACCACTCGTTGAACAGGAACAGCACCAGCAGCAACACGCCCCCGCCCAGCAGCCAGCAGATCAGCGGCGAGTCGAACCAGCCCCAGCGGTCGCCCAGCGAGAGCCCCAGCACGATACTGCTGATGGCCGGCAGGCCGAGCAGCACACCGCGCCAGTCGAACTGCTTGAAGCGTTCAAGGCGCAACGGGTCCTGCGGCAGGCCCCAGGCCACACAGGCACCCGCCAGCAGTGACGGCACAATGATCTGCCAGAACGCCCATTGCCAGCCGACGTACTCGGTCCACAGGCCCGCCAGCGGCGTGCCCAGGTTGGGGCCGAACGTTGCTGTCAGGGCATAACAGGCCAGCCCATACACCTTGATGCCTGGGGGCAGAAAGCGCAGGGCCACGCTCATCAGCATCGGCGGCAAGGCACCGGAGGCAAAGCCCTGCAGCACCCGCAGCAGCATCAGGCTGTGCAGGTTGGGGGCAAATGGCTGCAGCAGGCCCAGCACTGCGAACACTGCGATGGCGCAGAGAGTGAAGCGCCGCAGGGAGAAGGTGGTAGCCAGCCACGGCGCGAAGGCCATGGCCGACACCGAGGCGGCGCTGTACGCCGCCAGCAGCCAGGCGCCTTCGTCGGCACCAATACCCATGGCCCCGCGGATATCGGCCAGGGAAATCTTGGTCACCGATTCATTCAGGCCCGCACACAGCACGGCCAGCAACACGCCAAACAGCCCAACCACCACCCGCAGGCCGAAGGGGCTCGGCACCGGTACGGCCGGCGCGGGTGCGGCGGCGGTTCCGGTAGAAGGGGCAGAAAAGGCATTCATTAACAGAAATCTCCAGCAACATATTTGCGACTGGAGCAATTTTAAGAAGGTCGAATGATGACGAAAACTGAATTGTCAGCAGGTTTATATTGCGTCAAACGCAATCGACGACTTTCACGGGTCGCTGATACCGCAGGCTTTCATGGTCTGGCGTAGCCAGCGGTGGGCGGGGTCGTTGTCAAAGCGCGGGTGCCAGGCCTGCATCACGGTGACGGTTTCCAGCGGCACCGGGATCTCAAAAGACCGCAACGGCAGTTTCAGGCGCTGCACGCTGTTCAGGATGTTGGCGGGTATGGGCAGGATCAGGTCCGAGTCCGGCAGCGAGAACATCGCGGAATGGAAGCTGGTGGTAATCAGTGCCACTTGCCGTTCCACGCGGTGGTTGGCCAAGGCCACATCGATTGGCCCGTTGGCGCGGCCCCGCCGGGACACGCTGATCTGCGGGAACGCGGCAAAGCGTTCGGGGGTAATGGGGCCGTCGAAGATGGGGTGGTCGGTACGGGCCAGCCCCACGAAGTACGTATTGAACAGGCTCTGCACCTTGATCTCCGGGCCCAGTTCCACGGACGAGCTGACGATCAGGTCGATCTGCCCGTTGCGCAGCATGGCATCGTCATCGCCACTGCCCTCCGGCACGAAGCGCAGCACGGTGTGGGGCGCCTCGGCCAGCATCATGCGCAGCAGCTTGGCCCCGTAGAGGGCAATGAACAGGTCGTTGGTGCGGATGTTGAAGGCCCGGTGCAGGTTGGCCAGGTCCACGCCTTCGCGGCTGCGGAACACCTGGCCGGCCTGCTCGACCAGGCCGTGCACCTGGTCACGCAGGGCCAGTGCGCGTGGGGTGGGGACCAGGCCGCGACCGGCGCGCACCAGTATCGGGTCGCCCAGCGCCTCCCGGATGCGCCCCAGGGTGCGGCTCATGGCAGCGGGGCTCAGGTTCATGCGCTGCGCGGCGCCCACCACGCTGCCCTCGTCGAGCAGCACATCGAGGGCGACCAGCAGGTTCATGTCCGGGAGTTGCATGGGGGTGGTTTCCGTCGCGCTATTTCGATGGGGCGATGGTAGCAGGTTGCCCGATTGCGTCTGGTGCAATGCGCTCGTGCGCGGTGGGGTATTTATCCACAGGGTGGGTTGGGCGAAGAATGGTGGCTCGAAGACAGCCCCTTTCGCCTGGCCGACTCAAGGAAACACGATGCCCTGCCCTGTCCTTATTGCCATTGACGCCTCCCCCGCCTCCCACGCGCTGGTTACCCTGGCCAGGCGGTATTGCCAACCTGGGGAACACCGCCTGCATGTGCTGCTGGCCATTGATGCCACCTTTGCGGTGCATGATGTGCCTGGGCCTTATACGCCTGAGGAAATGCAGGAGTACCCTGCGGCTTGCGAGGAGCAGCAGCATGCGGATCAGGCTGTGGGGGCGGCTGTGGATGATCTGCAGCGGGCGGGGTTTGAGTGCCAGGGGCACATGATGGCTGGGCTGCCGGCTGAGGTGATTGTGGGGAAGGCGCGGGCGCTGGGGTGTGAGTTGATCATCATGGGGCACCGGCATCTGTCGCGGCTGGGGCGGTTGTTGGACCCTTCGGTGAGCGGGAAGGTGATTGATGGGGTGCAGGTGCCGGTGTTGGTGGCGCCGGCGGGGTGAGGCTATTCCAAATAACCACACAACGTAATAGAA